>NZ_FPCC01000060.1 GCF_900116875.1 Butyrivibrio sp. INlla21 | reverse complement strand
TGTTGCTGTTTCGTAAGTAAGTTTCTGTGTTGTTTCTTTTGAATTAGACATAAAGATAAGTCTCCTTATAAATAGAATTTGGCGAATCCGCCATATGTCGACATGAGAATGGCCGTTGAAAGACCGTCGACTTTATCTATGATAGCAGGTAAATCTTAAGAAATACCGCCGAAATTTCTTAAGATTTTATGTAGAAGCTAAAGGAAGAACCTTCATATCAACACCGGTCTAAAGTATAATATACTTTAACTTAAATCATTATCTAAATACGAAAAGCGAGAGAATATGGGATTGTTTGATTTTTTTAGGAAAAAGAATAATGATAAAGCACCTTCTGTCACAAGCAGGCCGGAAGCCTTATTTGATATTATTTCCGGAGCGCTTGTCGATGGCGAACTTCCTGAGAGTTTTTCTTTACCGACAAAAGATGATAGTAGACTGCATTTTGCTGATGGTGCAGAGGATGGCATTTGCATATATCATATGGGCCGCTCAGCTAACACTGATGAGACCAAGAAAGAAATGGGTGGAGCGGTAACTGCAGCTTCAAGCGGAGACTTTTCCAAAGCAGATCAACTTTTTGATAAATTAGGTACTCATGCTCGTGCATTATATTCAATCGATGATATTCAGGCATATATTTTACAGAACAGAGAAAAACTCGATCCTACGAACTGTTTAAGATATGCAATTCACGCTATAACCACTTCATCCTGCAAAGAAACGGTTAAATACGGTCTTTGTATATTGGAATTATTTAATACAGATGAAAAGCCGGATGTAAAAAATATTATTCGCACAATAGGTCTTTGTGACGAGTTTACCTTATTTTCTGTCTTTATAATGCGCGCTTGGAAAAACGGAAATGAAGAGATATTGAACCTGGCCAAAAAAGTTCATGGCTGGGGACGAGTTCATGCAGTCGAAAGAATTGAAGCCGTAACCGATGAGATAAAGAGATGGCTTCTTACAGATGGTGTGCATAATAATGTTTTACCAGCGTATTCGGCAATGGATTGTTGGACTAAGTCAGGGGCTTACGAAATATTAAAAGGTAATCCGACGAAAGAGGAATTTGCCGGTATTAGGGATATTATTGACGGACTTTTGGATGAGGGCCCGGTCCCCGGTATTTCGCAGTTTGATGACGGCGATGATATAATCATAAGTTTTTTAAAACATGCAAAGAATATGTGCGACTGCATTGAAGATTATAAGGTTGTAAGAAGTATTAGAATTCATTATGACGATGATAAAGATGCCAATCCTGAAATAGCGAGCTTATGCAAAGAAATACTATTCTCCGATATCTGAAATGAAGACATCCCCCGGGGTATGAATTTTCCCCGGGGGACTTTTTTCACCAATCATCTCATCTTCACAACTCTTGCTCCAAACGGAAACAACGCAAGTCTCGCGATCTTAAAGAACTGCTTTCCGAACGGGATACCCACGATCGTAATGCACAAAATAATCCCGATCATAAGGTTAACTAACGCTAGCTCAAGTCCCGAAACAAAGAACCATATTACATTCAAAAAACACGACACCGCGCCGCCTTCATCCACAATCTCTTTTCCGAACGGATTCAGCGAAATCGACGACAGCTTAAAACACTGAAGCCCGACAGGAATTCCCACAACCGTGATGCACCACAAAACGCCTGCCAGCCACCAGCCGATCGCGCTCAAAAGTCCGCCGCATATTATCCATATCACATTCCCTAAAAATCTCATATATCCTCAATCCTTTCACAATGAACTCTTTGTTATGTCTATTGGATACTATTGTACCATTTTTTATTTCTTAAGAAACCTTAAGAATTTTCTACAGAGAATCTTAAGTTTTGTCTGATATCATTGAATATGTCGACGGTCTTTCAACGGCCATTCTTATGTCGACGCATGGCGGATTCGCCAAATTCTTTTTTCGGAGGTGCTGTATGAACAGCCAAAATAATCTTTCTAAATTATTTCCAATGATCAAGACAAGGGAGCAGGTTCTTGAAGAGATTCATTCAAAAGATAATCTTCGCGGAAAATTTGAAACCTGGACTGAAGATCAAAAAGAGAACTTTCTATCAATATGCACCGGAGCCAAAGGCGTAAAGATGCTCTATGACTGCTATTTCAAAGAGATACTCAACCCGGAGTATACACCTGAACGCTTGTCAGCACTATTAAGCATCATTATCGGTAAGAAAGTAACCGTTAAATATCAACTGCCGAATGACAACACACGTATCGGAGATGAACTGTCTCTCGTAATTACCGATATAGTTGTCGAACTCGAAGACGGAACTCTTGCCAACATTGAAGTCCAAAAACTCGGTTACGCTTTTACAGGAGAAAGAGCTTCCTGCTATTCAGCGGACTTACTACTTCGTCAATATAAAAGAGTAAGAGATTCTCTTAAAACCAATTTCTCATACAAGAACATAGCACCGGTCTATACCATTGTATTCCTTGAAAG
>NZ_FPCC01000004.1 GCF_900116875.1 Butyrivibrio sp. INlla21 | reverse complement strand
TGGTCCTATGTCAAGATTTAGTACAAATTAAAATGAGAGGATTCGCCTGCTAAGCAGCAGACAAATCACTTACCCTTTCGTACAGCTTTTCATACTCATCAGGAGACATGTAGTCACAGTGGCTATGAATTCTGACGGTATTATAAAAGGTCTCTATGTATTCAAATACTAGAGAATAAGCATGACGATAGTCTTTAATTGTAAACCTGTTAAGCCATTCCCTTTTAATCAAGGAGTGGAATGATTCGATGCAGGCATTATCGTAAGGATAGCCCTTATGGGAATAGCTATTAGTCATCTTTTTGGTGGCCTCTCTCCAGGCCTCTGACACGTATTGACTGCCACGGTCAGTATGTATGATTAAAGGCTGGTCAGTTGATCTGCGAGCCTTGGCTTTGTTAATTGTTTCAATAACAGTAGATACTTCCATGGAGTCAGCTAGAGTCCATGCAATTATCTTTCTAGCATATAAGTCCATGACACAGTTGAGATAAACGAATCCATCCTGTGTCCAAATGTAAGTTATATCAGTGCACCAGACAGCGTTAGGACGATCTGGGTTAAATTGTTCATCAAGGATGTTATGAAGCTGCTTGCTGAAATCTGAGTCTTTGGTAGTAGCAATCCAAGGTTTAGTCCATTGGGCTCTGATACCCATTTCACGCATGTATTTACCTACTGTGCGTTCGGAGATGGTCTCACCAGAAGCGCGAAGTTCTTTGGTTATTTTAGGGGCTCCGTAGTTCTGTTTAGATTTATCATATATTTTCTGGATTTCCTTCTTAACAGCGTTTTTACGCTGCTTTGTGGGAGAAACTTTCCTGTTAAGGAAAGCTCGGTATCCAGAGCGAGACACGCCTAACAATTTCAGCATTCCAGAAGTAGAGACTTGGCGCTTAGAAACTTTAGATGCCTCCACTTTGGCAGAAACTTCGGTATAAATGGCTTCTGTCAGTCTTTCCCCAGAATGCTGATGGCTTTTTTTAACACATCAAGGGCGTCCTGAGCATCCCTAAGCTCACGTTTTAGACGAGCAATTTCCTTTTGCTCATCAGAACTATAGTTACCGGAACCTCTGACAGGTATATCACCGTCATTGTTCTTGAATTGGGATTGCCACCTAGCTAAAGTGCTGACACCTATTCCCAGGTTCTTAGCACATTCAGCTTGAGTTAAATCAGGATGTTCGTTGCAATAGTTGACAGCATCCAACTTAAATTGCTTAGTGTGTTGTTTGTTTTTTCTTGGCATAATGAGCTCCTCCATATTGGTTATTATATATTACCTGAAGGGGAATATCTCATTTTGCTTTGTACTATTTAGATGCTACCACCACACCGCAGATGATTGAGAAGGATACAATTCAATCAATGTTTTTGATGGAACTATCGAAGTCAGAATTACCTTTTGTATTTAAAGGTGGTACATCGCTTTCGAAGGGGTATGGTTTGATAGACAGATTTTCTGAAGACCTTGATTTGTCTATGAATGTGAAGCCTACAGAATCTGACAAGAGACAATCCAAATCTACGATAACAGAAATAGCAAATGGGCTTGGTTTGCAGTTGGATAATCCGGAAGATATTCAGTCTAGGCACAGCTATAATAAGTATGTGTACGATTATGAATCATTGTTCAGCGAGATTCCATTAGAACTGATAGTTGAAACCAGTTTTTATCAGACAGTGTATCCTGTAGAAAAGCATGAGATTAAAAGCTTTGTAGGGGATTTTTGTAAAAATAATGGAATTACGTTGCCTATACCGTTTGAGGCGGCAAGCGTTGAAATGAATCTTCAATCCCTGGAAAGAACATTTATAGATAAAGTATTTGCTATCTGTGATTATAGAATACAAGATATGCAGGATAGAGATTCAAGACATCTATATGATATAGCTAAGATACTTCCACAAATAAAAATCAATAAAGCATTGGATGATCTTATTGATGAAGTAAGAAATGACAGAATGCTATCTAAGAATAATCCATCAGCACAGTTGGAGTACAATATTCCTAAGATGCTTCATGAAATAATTGATAGTAGATTCTATGAGTCGGATTATAACAATATTACTAAAAGGCTTCTCTATGAAAATGTTTCTTATGATGAGGCCATTAGTAAAGGCATTGCAGTTATAGCAGATATGGATATCTTTGAGTATAAGAAGTAAAGAGGAAGAATGATTTATAAATGGACATAAATGAAATACTAACCGAATTCGTAAACCATGCAAAAGACATATTAAAAGAAAACCTGACAGGCATTTACCTTCACGGCTCAGCAGTTATGGGCTGTTACAATCCGAAAAAGAGCGACCTGGATCTTATAATTGTCGTAAATAATCCAATGACTGATCCGGAGAAAAAAGAAATCATGGATACGGTCGTTGATCTTAATGAGAAAGGCCCTGCGAAAGGCATTGAGATGAGCATTGTAAAAAAGGAAGTCTGTAAGCCCTTTGTTTATCCGACACCTTTTGAGCTCCATTTCTCTGTGATGCATCTTGGATGGTACAAGGACAATCCGGATGATTATATTAGGAAGATGAACGGAGCAGATTCGGACCTCGCGGCGCACTTTACGATTATAAAGAAAAGAGGCAAATGCCTATGCGGCGAGCCGATAGATGAGGTGTTTGCTGAAGTTCCGAAGGCCGATTACATGGATTCTATAAAAGACGATATCGCAGAGGCCGAGGACGATATCCTAGACAATACGATGTACATAACGCTCAATCTTGCCAGAGTCCTTGCTTATATTAAAGAGGAGAAAGTCCTTTCCAAAAAAGAGGGCGGCGAGTGGGCGCTTAACGTTATTCCAAAGGAATATCACAATCAGATAAAAGAAGCTATGCGTGAGTACGAGACCGGAGAAAACGGAGCCTACGATGCAGAGCTTGCCAAGCGCTATGCGGAATATATGTTAAAAGAAATTGGTTAAAACATACCGTAAAAAAGCCGGTGGCGAATAAACCCCTTTTATTTTTTCATAATCACAAAAATTAATATCTTATTTTTCCAAATTGGCTATTGTGTGATTACATGTTTTTGCTTTAGAATTACAAATGTATTAAGGGAGCTGTTAAAAAAACACATGTATAACAGCTGGAAAAATTCATAGTTTTGGAAGGAGATATTGAAAATGAGTGAAAACAATTTTGAGGGAAACAACGAGAACAATGTTAACGGCGTTGAAAATCAGTACAACGCGCCTCAGTATCAGGGACAGGCACCTGTAGTTGATAACGGAGGATTTCTTTGGGGACTTCTTGGATGCTGTATTCCTATCGTTGGTCTTATTCTTTTCCTTGTTTGGAAGGATACAAAGCCCAAGACTGCTAAGGCAGCCGGAATCGGTGCACTTGTTTGCGTAGGTATTTATATCGTTTATGTAATTATTGTTGCTATCTTCGGTATAGGTATAGCAACCATGGGATGATGAGAATCTGAATATGATTGAATGGATGTATCGTTGGTTACCAAGAATATTCGGTTGTCACTGTCGAAGCGACAGATCCTTTTATTATAAAGGACATCAGTTTCCGATATGTGCCAGATGTACAGGTGAACTGATCGGTGTTTTATCAAGTGTAATCTTGTTCTGGTTTTGGAAACCGTCGGTACTTATATCTTTTATCATGATGATACCGCTTATCGCGGATGGTTTTATCCAGCGCTTAACTAGTTATGAAAGCACAAACCTAAGACGAGTGATTACAGGGGTTTTGTTTGGAATAGGAATTATGGCGTTGCTTGCGCATTCTACTATTTTTGCTTTTAAGTTTGGATATGATTATGGCTTATCATTAAAAACAAGATAATACTGATTAAATTTTTACCCGCTTCTTGGATTATTTCCGATAAGCGGGTAAAATTATTTTATAAACATGACATATAGCTGTCATGTTATCTAAGTTATGATGTTTACGGAGAGTAGGAAATATGAAGATTGACAGGCTGATCGGAATATTATCGATACTTTTGCAAAAAGAGATGACGACTGCTCCGGAGCTCGCAGAGCACTTTGAAGTCTCAAGAAGAACGATAAACAGGGATATAGAAGCTCTGTGCAAGGCCGGGGTACCCATACAGACAACGCAAGGCACCGGCGGCGGAATCAGCATAATGAGCGGATATCGCATGGATAGGACAATTCTTACATCCAAAGATATGCAGATGATTCTTGCGGGGCTTAGGAGTCTTGATAGTGTGAGCGGCAGCAAGTACTACGGGCAGCTTATGGAGAAGCTTCAGACCGGTTCTTCCGAGTTTATCAGCGGAAAAGATTCTATGCTTATCGATCTTTCTTCGTGGTACAAGACATCACTTGCTCCGAAGATAGCAACGATTCAGGATGCTATCGAAAACAGGCACCTTTTGTCTTTTGAGTACTATGCGCCTTCGGGTGAGAGTAAGCGCACGATCGAGCCTTACTATGTCGTGTTTAAGTGGAGCAGCTGGTACGTTTACGGTTTTTGCAGGAAACGAAAAGACTACAGGCTTTTTAAACTAAACCGTATGGACAAAGTGAAGCAGACAGATAAGTCTTTTGTCTGCAGAAACGCCCCGTTACCCGATCTTGAGACCGAGAACATCTATCCTATGGAGATCAAGGTGAAAGCTCTTTTTACCCCCGATGTGAAGTGGCGACTTGTAGAGGAGTTCGGCCCAGGGTGCTTTGAAGAGACAAAGGATGGGAAGCTGTTGTTTACGGCAGATTACACCGACGCGGACTATTTTACCGATTGGATAATGACATTCGGGGACAAGGCGGAAGTGCTGGAGCCTGTCGAGGTACGAAAGAGAATCCGTGACATCGTCATCGCGATGAAGAAAATGTATGACTGAAAGCAGGAGGAGACACAATGAACAAAGACGAGATGATCAAGGCAATCAACTGTACATTCGAGGAACTAAAGGCTGCGCTTGAGGGAGATGATCTGGATAAGATAAAAGAGCTTACGCTTGAGCTTCATGCGATGGTGCACCCGGCGTTAGTTTCGGGTAGAAGTGAGAAGACGGTTGCGGACATTGTACTGGACTATGTTCTTTCCGGTAATCAGAATGAGATCGTCCAGAGAGAAACGTGGGATACGGATCTTCACTACGCGGGAAGTAAGACGGTTCCCATGTGCTGGCAGCTATGGCATACCTACAGGATTGAGGACCTTGTCAGTAATATACTTATGGAGAACGGCAATCAGATATTTAATGACGAGTGGCAGAAGAAGATAGGTTCATCCATAACTGACACCGGTAATGCGCTTGAACCCGATGAACTAACCGAATGGGCCAAGAACATAAATGCAAAAGAACTTAAGAATTACATGATAGAAGTAGGAAAGAACACACGCCGTATTTTGGCAGGACTATCTCTTGAGCAAATTAAGAACATGGTTCCCGAAGAGCGGGTTATGAGAATCCTTGAAGAGGGTGGTGTGACAACCGATTTCCGCTCTGTATGGCTCCTTGTATTCTGGGGAAGACTCACTATCGGAGGAATGATCTTAACACCTATGACATCGCACCATATGATGCATCTTCCTACCAGTATAGATAAGATTTGTAACAAGGAGTGACCTATGCATTTTGTTGATGCAAAAGGAATACTGACTTCAAACAACGGCCTTAACGGGATGAACATCTACAGGGGATGTACACACGGCTGTATATATTGCGATTCAAGGAGCAAGTGCTATCAGTTTACGCATGATTTTGAGGATATCGAAGTTAAGCGGAACGCACCGGAGCTCCTTGAAAAGGCGCTTAGATCCAAGCGAAAGAAGTGCATGATAGGAACGGGAGCGATGTCTGATCCGTACATGCACTGCGAAGAGCAGCTTGAGCTCACAAGGAAGTGCCTTGAGATCATAGCACGTTATGAGTTCGGCCTTGCGATACAGACCAAGTCTGACAGGATACTGCGCGATATAGATATTCTTGATGAGATAAACAAAAAAGCCAAGTGCGTTGTTCAGATGACTCTTACAACCTATGACGATGAGCTGTGCAAGATCATAGAGCCGAATGTCTGCAACACCAAACGCCGCATAGAGGTTCTTGATGAATTGCAGAAAAGAGGAATCCCGACCGTGGTTTGGATGACGCCTATCCTGCCTTTCATAAACGATACGGAAGAGAATATCATGCCGATACTGTCGGAATGCGCCCGCGTGGGCGTGAAGGGCATCATAATATTCGGCATGGGACTTACGCTTAGAGAAGGCGACCGCGAATATTACTACGCGGCTCTCGATAAGCATTTCCCGGGGATGAAGAAGCGGTATATAGAGCGCTACGGTAATGCCTATGAGCTTCAGAGCCCAAATGAGAAAGCTCTTATGACCGTATTCAACAGATTCTGCGCTGAGCACGGAATAATAGCAGATCCCTATAAGTGCTTCGGATATCTTAATGAGCTTCCCGACAAATACGAGCAGATATCTTTCATAAATTAATCAAATTGCTTCTGTAACACTCCTGTGCTACCATTGAAATAGAGGTAATTTGTATGCGAAATGATGTTAATGAATCAAGCCATCTTATTGGAGATGACGGAGTACACGAAAACGTCAAGATCACACAGGCCAAGCTGTTCATAGCGCTTTGCAGGATCATTACAGTGGCGCTTGCGATTCTTGGCTTTTTGGCGTTGTTTGTCGGAGCAAGGTAGGGATTGGTATGTACAACATCAAGAAGCGAATCTATGAAGTACTAGAAGTATCAAGTGTAGGTGACAAATCAAGTAGGGCCTATGACGTTATGATCACGGCAGCCGTCATTGTAGGTCTTCTTCCCATGACAATGAAAGGGGAGAATATGTACACCCGCATAATAGAGCTTTTTACTAGTCTTATCTTTTTTACGGACTATTGTGCGAGAGTCTATACGGCCGATTACAAGATGGGCTTTAAGAGCGTAAGGACTTATTTTGCTTACATCCTAACGCCTCTTGCGATCATGGATATTTTGTCCATCTTACCTGTTATAGCACTGTTTGTGCCTGTTTCCGGCTTTATCCGCCTTCTTAAGCTCTTTAGATTCTTTAGAATATTCAAACTAATCCGTTATTCAAAGACAATGATAATAATCGCCAATGTGCTCAGAAAGGTTAAGAAGCAGCTCTTTGCGGTCCTTATCCTGATCGTCATATATATCTTTGTATCCGCCATGCTGGTATTTCAGCTTGAGCCGGATCTTTTTAACACGTTCTTTGATGCCCTTTATTGGGCTACTATATCTATTACGACTATCGGATACGGTGATATCTCGCCCGTAACTCCGATAGGACGTATGATTACCATGATCTCTGCGCTTATGGGAATGGCTGTCATTGCGCTTCCCACAGGTATCATCACTGCTTCCTACATGAATGAGATCACCAGGAAAAAATCCAAATACGAGCTATAAAAAAGATGTGCGATTTTATAAAAAGTTAATGATTTGCCGATAAGATTTAGAATAAATTTACGAACAAAATGGTAAGATGTATATATAACGTTTTTAATTGTCAGATAATTATTCCCGGCATGTTTTTCTTTGGTGCGTCAAGGAGGCTGAGTAATGAAGAAGATCAACAATTTGAAGATTTACGTTAAGATGAGTCTTGTAATTGGTCTTGTTATTCTTATCGGACTTGGAGCTATTTACGGCATAATCAATACAACAACAAGATCTATTATGAGAAAACAGACAGAGGTAAGGCTGGCTGAGCTTACCGAGAGCCGTGCGATCATAATTGATAAGCACCTGACGGAATTGCAAAGACTCTGTAATACCTATGCAAGAGACCCTAAGGTCGTTTACCTCATGGAGCACGTAGACGACGCGGAGGCACAGCAGGATGCACAGAAGACTTTGGAGAGTCTTGTCACGACCAGATCCGACATAGAGAGTATGTACGTAGCCGATGATGCAACCAAAGTTTACACTCATACCGATACATCATTTGTCGGACAGATAGCCAATGCCGATTTGGCAGGATTCACTCAGATCATTGATACTCTGGGCGGACAGTTTGTCGCAGGTATTGTTCTTTCGCCGGCAACCAATACAAACGTTGCGATGGCTTTTTCAAATGTTTATAATGCTGCGGGCAAAGCCATTGGTTTTGTCGGAGGCTGCGTTTATGTTGAAGAGCTTCAGGATCTTATCGTCGGACTTAGTGCTGAGGGACTTGATGAGGCGCAGATGTATCTGCTTAGCAGTGGAGACCCCAATACCGAATCGCCTCCGGCTTATGTATTTGCACCCGATCCGGCACTCCTCGGAGTAGCGATCGAAGATCCAAATCACCTTGCCGCAATTGAAAAAATGCAGGAAACCCCCGAAGGATTCTTTATGTTTAACAGAGCGGGAACAGGCAAGATGATTATGTCATACAGAAGTATCCCCGCATTCGGATTCTGCTTCATAGTAGAAGATCCCGAAAGTGATTTCATGAGCGATATAAATGCTCTTAGTAATAAGATTCTTATTCTGACTATTATCGTGTTCATCCTTTCACTTGTAGGAGTCATCCTTGTATCCAAAGCAATATCCAAGGATATCGAGGGCGTTACACACGTTATCAAGGATCTCGGAACACTTGATATTACCAAGCAGGCCGCACTTGCCAAATACGACGGACGTAAAGATGAGGTCGGACTTATTGCGAACGCAACCAAGAACCTTTCGGGAGCGGTTGAATCGACGATCAGATCGCTTCGTACACTGTCCGGAAATCTGCAGTCGGGTTCCGGCAAGCTTCGTGAGAATTCGGAGTCCACGCTTGAATCCATCGGTCAGGTTGATGTAGCGGTTCACGATATTGCTCAGGGCGCAACCAATCAGTCTATCGAGACCAAGAACGCTACCGATTCCGTAAAAGAGATCGGAGTTATGGTTGAGGAGACCAAGGAAAAGACAATGCAGCTTAAAGAGGCTTCTCAGTCCATGCAGGATTCCTCCAAGAAAGCCGGAGAGATTCTCAGAGAACTTGGCGAAGTCAACGAAAAGACCAAGCTGGCTGTAGATGCGATGTACGAGCAGACGGCGGAGACAAGCCATTCCGCAGACCAGATTGCAAAGGCTTCCGAGCTTATTGCATCTATCGCAACCCAGACCAATCTTTTGTCACTGAATGCTTCTATTGAGGCTGCAAGAGCAGGAGATGCGGGACGAGGATTTGCGGTTGTTGCCGGTGAGATCGGTTCACTTGCTTCACAGACCGCGGATACAACGAAAGAGATCAACGATATCATCCAGCAGCTTATTGATAACTCCAAGAGATCGATCGAGGCTATGGATGACGTTAAGAAGATAATTGACAGACAGAACGAATATGTTCAGCAGACCAAAGAGATATTCGGATCTGTTGAGGGTGAGATCATCAATAACCTCGAAAGTATCGATGAGATCTCGTCAACGGTTCAGAGACTTGATGATATCAGAAGCTCCGTTGTCGGTGTTGTTGAATCACTGTCGTCCATCGCAGAGACCAATGCGGCAACGACTCAGGAGACAAGTGCTTCAACATCTGTTGTAAGCAACATGATGGAAGAAGTATCTTCAATTGCTACTCAGATTTCCGATATCGCCAACGACGTACAGAAGGATATCGATGTATTTAAGATCTCGGAATAAACAGAATATAGGTTAACTTGATTTATTAAGAAGTTGGGAGGCGGTAATGTTGTTTTCGTTACCGCCTCTTTATATCCATGAGGGGATTTATCTTAGTGAAGGGACATTTAAGTAAGAGCAAACAACTTCAAATAGAGTTTATTCGCTGGGTAGTAATATGCGTGGCAGTTAATATCATTGCCCTTAGAATCACGGCTTTTTTTAATCTTCCGATATATCTTGATACTATCGGAACTATTTGTATGGCGTTTGTGTGGGGACAATTACCTGCAATTTTGATAGCTGTCCTGACATATCTTAGGTACTGTTATCTGGCATTCACCGGAGAGCATTGCCATATCATGAATGCTTCATTTAATGATACGGGGCAGCAGATCGATGAAAAGTATATCCCGAGGATAGTGCAGGAAATAACCTATACCGACAAGATAGAGGGGGATATTCCCAATGTGCAGATAGAGGGGTATAGGAAGGCATATTCAAAAGCAATTCCGGTTATCAACGGAATGAGGATCAAGCTTAGAACAATGAGTCTTCCCACTGCCAATCTTATATGGCACTGTGCTTACATACTCCTGTTTTCATCAGATGACAGACTTCCGGAGGGAAGCGGATATACGGAGCATTGCTGTATCCGTCTTGACGGTGAAGATGCTACGGAAAATAACCTTGCGGACAATGAACTGAGTGTGCACAGAGGAGAAGAATTTAAGGGATGGGATGAATGGAAGAAGCTGAATAAAAAGGGATTTGAATGCACTTTGTCATTTATGAGAAGACGCAACAAGATCACGTTGGAGACCGAAAACTTCGGAATAAATATCAGGTGTACGACAAATGTTCCCAAAGGGAAAGAAGATGTGTATCTGGCGATTACGGGGGATCAATGTGTAATAACAGATATCAGAATTTTGTGATATTATTATATATATAATCGTTTATTGCCAAGGAGATCATATGCAAAAGAAACGTATTATGGTTATCGGGGAAAAAGAGACCTTTCTGGTTAAAGTACTCGTACAAAAGATAAATGAATCCGGAATGACCGGCGTTTTTGAACCTTTTGATGTCAACGCCATCGGAATGGACTGGGAAGGTAAAGACAGTGTAATGAGTGTCGTTTCACTTAAGCCGGAGGGATATCTTTTAAAAACAATAGATAAAAGAGAGCTTCTTGATAAGCTCGAAGAGTTCTTTATAATGAGTAGATAAGAAAAAAGAAAAATGTTGGGTCGGGGGAACACTTGAAAGCATTAAACATAAAAGTTTTTATTTTTCTTGTTATTTCGCTGCTTCTGCTATCCGTGCCATTTATAGAACATAAAGACAAGGATACGGAGGATAACTTTAGCGCGAGCTTTGATAATGTCGCGGTATATTACGGAAAGAGAGCTTTTGGCAACGAGATCTGTATGTGCAAAAGCTATGATCTTGATAATGCAGAATCGGGAAAAGATACCGAAAATGACAAGTGGTATCTCTTTTTGCCGTATTCCACGGACACGGTGGGAAGCTATAAATGTAAGCTTCCAAAGGGCACCAATCTGGAAATTGACGGACATATTTATCGTTCGGATTTTGAGATTCCCATTTCGTTACAAGATGCTAAGGTAAGGCTATTGGATCGTCGCAAAAATGTGTTGTGCGAGGGTCTTCTTTCGGTGAGCGTTGCAGATGGCTTAAACTCTGTTTTTCTTACAACCTCAGATGAGGATTCGGAGGCTGTTTTTACTGATAGGTATGCGCTCATAAATGCCGTGATGATAACGACGGATACAAGAGGGCAGCAGGATAAGATGATACACTGCGTTACCGGCGGAAGAGGTGGTTCGACCTGGGCTTCTTGTCCCAAGAGACCTCTTAGGATCAATTTATCCGATGATATTGGATTATTCGGTATGTCGCCGTCTTCCAAATATGCGCTTATAGCTAATTATATGGATCCTTCGAATCTTAAGGATGCTATTGTTTACAAGGCAGCAGATATGATAGGGATGAAGTATTCACCGCAGTTTAGGCATGTGAACCTTTATGTGAACGGGGAATATGCCGGGCTCTATCTCCTTTCCACAAGGATCAACACAAGAGGCGGAAGCGTTGATTTTGAGCATAATCTTGATGATGCCAATAAGATCGCCAACAGTGTACTTCTGACGGATGTGCCAAAGTCTGAGATTCTGGATGAAAAGACAAGGTATGAGATCAAGTACAGTATTCTTGATAAAGATCCCGAGGATATCACGGGCAGTTACCTTATGGAGTTTGATCTTGAGGGAAGACCTCAGGAAGAGCAGTACGTAAACAGCTGGTTTAATACCGAGAATAAGACCGTTGTGATAAATTCGCCGCAGTATGCGTCAAAAGAGGAGACTTTTTATATCGCGGATTATGTGAGGCAGGTCGAAAAGGCTGTGTACAGCGAGGATGGGATCAATCACGATACGGGGCTTTCTTACAAAGATTATCTCGATGTGGAGAGCTGGAGTACCATGTGTCTTATGCAGGATTTCTTTGCTCTGCAGGATTATTCGGACGGAAGCCTTTTTATGTACAAGCTTGCCGGCGATGACAAGATTTACGGCGGACCGATCTGGGACTATGACAAGTCCATGACTGATGATTTTTATTCGGATAAAAGATTTGCCTATAACGATAGTATCGAGCTTGGCGGCTGGTACGGACAGCTCAGTAAATTTACAGATGTCTCCGAAACTTCGAAAGCAGTTTACAGAGACAAGCTTTCACCTGCTCTGGAGGACATTATAGACGATTATCTTCCGAAGGAAATGTCAGCCATTGCTCTTTCTATGAAAATGGATGACATAAGATGGGCCCGTGATGAGGGCGATGAAGAAGATAGAGCCTGGGAAGTGTATACGTGGCTGATGAACAGAAAATTATTTTTTGACAACGTACTGTCAAAGTAATGCTATAATGTATGGTATGGGTAAAAAGCCACTTGGTTTTATAAGAAATAAACTTAATAAATCTAATGTTATTCTCTCACTTACAATTCTTTTTGTGATACTTGTAATTGTCGTGGGTCTTGTTGTGTTTAGGTTCAATATTCTTAAGTACAACGTTCAGACTGATGACAAGGAGTATGACAAGTACTACGTTATGATCACGGATAACTATAAGTCTGACTTCTGGCAGGAGATATATAAGGGGGCTTTTGAAGCAGCCCAGGAGCAAAATATCTATGTGGATCTTTTGGGAGACAATCTTCCCACGCAGTATTCCTGTGAACAGCTTATGAAAATAGCGATAGCGTCCAAGGTTGACGGTATCATGGTCTACGCAAACGAATCGGATAAGATGACGGAACTTATAAACAACGCTGAGGAAGACGGAATCCCTGTAGTTACGCTGTACAGCGATAATACACATTCCAACAGACTTAGCTTTGTCGGTGTCGGAAGCTACAATATCGGACGAGAATACGGCAAGCAGATCGTCAATATCATGAAGAATAAGGACAATAATGAGTATGACGAAGACGGCACGGTCAAGGGAGTTGCCACGACCGATATAGCCATTTTGGTCAATTCCGATGATCAAGAGACCGGACATAATGTCCTTATATCTGCCATAAAAGATGCTATTGAACAAGGAAAACCCGAAGGAACCGATTTTTCTTTTTCCATAATAACAATAGACAATACCAATGCATTCTCGGTTGAGGAGTCGATAAGAGATATTTTCCTTGCGGATGATATCCCGGATGTTATAGTGTGCCTTAATGAGCTCAACACGGTCTGTGCATATCAGGCACTGGTTGACTTTAATAAGGTCGGTGAGGCCGATATCCTCGGCTATTATGATGCTGACGCCATAATCAGAGAGATTGAAAAAGGCACTGTCTATGCGACTATCGAGATTGATACTACGCAGCTTGGCCGGTACTGCATAGAAGCGCTTTCCGATTTCTATGCCTTTGGCAATACCAACCAGTACTATACTGCGGACGTTACCCTTATAAACAGGGAAAATGTCGAGCGCTATCTTAAGATGAAGGAGGCGCAGCAGGATGAATAGATTTCTTGATAAGCCTCTTCAGTATAAGATCATAAGCGTTTGTGTGCTCGCCAATATCATTATCTTTGTGGTAAACATCTTTTTGCTACTTGGTATCAACAGTATGTCGGTTGAGATGGAGATGGTTTACCAGGACAACCGTAATCTTAACGAGCTGTCGACTTCACTTACAAAAGTTCAGGATTCGATGACTGAGTATCTAAGCGCCAAGACAACGGATTCACTAACGGGCTATTACAATAATGCTCAGCAATTTGTGATGATGACTGACAGGCTTGACGACAAGATCACCGAGTTTTCGTTCGGAAGAATGGAGAGAAACATCAAGTATATGTCCCAGAACTATCTTGATGAGGTATCAAAGACCATTGAAGCAAAGCGCGGACGTAACGTTGAGGAGTACCGTACATATTATGAGAACGCGACAGAGATGTATGAGTATATCAATAATTACATTACACGTCTTAACCTTGAGCTTTTTGTAAATAACTCCAAGCATTATTCGGAACTTAATACGGCGTTCAGACACTATGAGTTTATAAGCTTTATCGTTATCACTTTGGTCATGGCCGGCAATATTCTTATAATCACAAGCTTTGTGAGCACCATGATCATGCCGCTCAGACGCCTTGCCGATTCAGCCAACGGCGTTGCGGAAGGAAACTTCGATACGGAGCTTCCCGAGCTTACTTATAACGATGAGATCGGAACGGTGCTTAATGCCTTTAATAAGATGGTCATCAGTATCAAGCAGTATATCGAAAAACTTCGCGAGAGTATGGAGAAAGAGAGATATATGCAGGAAAAAGAGCTGATGATGGAATCCCATCTTAAGGATGCGCAGCTTAAATATCTGCAGGCGCAGATCAATCCGCATTTTCTTTTTAACACGCTCAATGCCGGAGCCCAGCTTGCCATGATGGAGGGCGCCGATAAGACCTATGAATATGTTCAGACGGTAGCTGACTTTTTCAGATATAACGTAAACGGCAAGAAGACCGAAGCTACCATAAGAGAAGAGGTTACGCTTGTAGATAACTACATAAGAATCCTCAATGTTCGTTTTTCGGGCGACATAGGTTATGATAAACAGGTGGATGAAAGACTTCTCGATGTTTCGATGCCCAATATGATCTTGCAGCCGATCGTTGAAAATGCCGTAAACCACGGTATCAGAGAGATGGGTGATAAGGGTAAGATCACGCTCAGGGTATACAGAGAGGACAATAGCGTTTGCATCAGCATATTTGATAACGGAAAAGGTATCAGTCAAGAGGATATCGATAAGATAATGAGCGGACGCTGGCAGCACAAGGAGCATCAGTACGACAATAACGGAATCGGAATGGATAATGTTATTTCAAGGCTTCGTCTCTTCACCGATAACAGTAACTCGTTTAATATAGAGAGTAAGGGTGAAAATCAGGGCTGCGAAGTCATAATACGACTTCCTTATATAGAGACACAATGACTACCGCTTCAAGGAGCTGTGTTATAAATTCAAGATACGGAGTTATTCAATGTACAGGATAATGATCGCCGATGACGAGGGTATCGTTATCGATTCAATGAAATTCATAATTGAGAAGGAATTCGGAAGTGACTGCGAGGTACAGTTTGCCAAGACCGGAAGAAGCGTAATAGAGCTTGCCGAGAGATTCAGACCGGATATTGCCGTAATGGACATTCATATGCCCGGTATCAACGGTATCGAAGCAATTAGAGAGATCAAGCGCTTTTCCGCAGGAACAGTTTTTATTGTCATGTCCGCATATGATAAATTCGATTATGCCAAAGAGGCCATAAAGCTCGGAGTACTTGAATATATCAACAAACCCATGGATAAGACCAAGGTTGTTGACGTTCTTAAAAAGGCAATGGCCAAGATCGACGGAGAGAGAGAAAAGAGAAGTAACGAGCTTAAGATAAAAGAAAAGCTCGAGACAATAGAACCTATCCTTGAAAACGGACTTATATACGACATCCTTCTTCAGGAGCACTTTGAAGAGGATTTTGACAACTACAAGACCATTCTCGGAATCGGAGAAAACTACGGCTATATGATGGCTATCGTCTGCGGTGATAAGCAGGAAGGCAATCACATGACCAACGCGATCGGAAGCTCGGTCAAGATATCTACCAGATATCAGGAGATAAGAGATGCGGTAAAAGACTATTTTTCCTGTAAGATAGGAAATGTCATGGCCAATAAGATAGCGGTTCTGATCCCTTTTGATAATTCCAAGATGGAATACAATGAAAGAACTGAGCTTATAGACAGAGCAAGAGAGCTTGCAAGAGGACTTAAGAAGAAAACCGATATCTCTTTCAGAATAGGTATAGGCGGAGTGAAACCTCTTCGCGAACTCGGAGATTCATACAGAGAGGCCCTTAATGCGCTTATCGCGACAACGGGTTCCGTGGCACATGCTGATGACCTTGTAATTGGCTGCGACTACGAGGACGATTATCCGATAGAGCTGGAGAAGCCGATGTTTGATGCGGTAAGTAACGGTGATCTCAATCAGATGCTTGTTACCGCGGAGAAGTATACCGACTGGATGTGTAAAAGAGCCGGAAACGGCGACCTTCAGTCGATGCGTATAAAGGTTCTTGAATTTGCGCTTTATGCAGAGCGCCTTTCATTCATGAACGGTGGCCAGACCTACAAATACTCCGCAAGAGACAATTATCTGCCGGAGCTTATGGCTATAGAGACAGCGGATGGGTTAAAAGACTGGTTTATAAATAAACTCTCGGAAGCTTGCAGAAATGTTATAAGTAAAAGAGAAGAAAAGAGTAACGACATCATTAAAAATGCGAAGATATACATCGCCGATAACTTCTCCAAGGAGATATCATTGGATGACGTATCGCGTTTTGTAAATATCTCTCCTTATTACTTCAGTAAGCTGTTTAAGGAAGAGAGCGGACTTAACTTTATCGAATATCTGACAAACATTAGGATTGATAAGGCAAAAGAGCTTCTTCTTAATTCCGACATGTCTATGAAAGAGATATGTGTGGCCTGCGGATATACCGATCCCAATTACTTTAGCAGAAGCTTTAAAAAGAATGTAGGAGTCACACCCACCGAGTACAAGGAGGGAAAATAAAGTAATGATGGTAAGACAAAAAATTGCTAAGAGATCAATATCTTTATTTTTATCCATGTTGCTTGTCTCGGTATGCCTTTTGGGCTGCAATAAAGATGCCGCCGAGAATAAGAGTTCCGGAAGTACAGAGGAAGACAAGATACAGATCGGAATGAGCTTTGATTCTTTTGTTATAGAGAGATGGCAAAGAGACAGAGACGTATTTGTTTCCATGGCCAAGGAGCTTGGTGCGGAAGTTAATGTGCAGAACGCCAACGGTGATATTGAAGAGCAGAAGAAGCAGATAGATTATTTCATCAAAAAAGGAATGGATGCGATAGTTGTCGTATGTATTGATTCCGATTCGCTTCAGGATTCCGTTAAAAAAGCCAAGGATGCCGGAATTGTGGTGGTCGCATATGACAGGCTTATAAATAATGCGAATGTGGACCTCTATATTTCTTTTGACAATGAAAAAGTCGGAAACATGATGGGACAGGCGTTTGTTGACGCGGGACTAAACGACGGAAAGGTTATTATGATATGCGGTTCCCCTTCCGACAATAATGTTCCTCTTGTTGAAAAAGGCTTTAGAGATGTCATGAACGGCAGTAATAACGAGATTATTGATTGCATATATGCAGACGGCTGGAAAGCTGAGATAGCATATGAATATATGTCCGACAATACGGGTATAGTTAACGAAGCAGATGCAATAATGTGCGGCAATGACGATCTTGCGAGCAGAGTCGTGCACGCACTTGCCGAGAGAAGACTTGCGGGTCGAAAGCTCGTAGTAGGTCAGGACGCGGATCTTGAGGCTTGCCAGAGAATAGTGGAAGGTTCGCAGCTTATGACAGTTTATAAGCCGATCGAGAAGTTGGCGAAACAGGCCGCTGTCAGCACAATAGAGCTTGTTCAGACACATGAGCTATCGGATAACGATGTTGATATATCCGAGATAGATGACGGAAGTTTTATCGTTCCGTATCTTAAGATTGAGCCTCAGAGTGTAACGGAAGATAATATCAATGAAGTTATAATCAAGAACGGCTTCCATTCAAAAGAGGACGTATATCGCTTTGTCCCTGACAAAATGCCGCAATAACGCGAGATTAAAATCACACATAGCACAAAATTAATATATCCGACTATGACAGCAATATAATGCTAGCATAGTCGGATTTCTATATTTTTTGATAGTAAAAATTTACAGAACATCATAAATTATTCCTATTTTATTTATGATAGATTGTTATTTGTAAAGAGCAGATATGAATCTGCAAAAAACTATATTTCATAGGGAGGAAATAACAGTTATGAAGAAAAAGATCATTGGCGCACTTCTTTCAGTTGCTATGGTTACTTCAGCACTTGTAGGATGCGGCACAGCTGCAGCACCTGCAACAGAAGCACCCGCAGCAGAGGCACCTGCTGAGACAGCAGAGGAAGCTCCTGCAGCAGAAGCTGAGGCTCCTGCAGAGGCAGCTGCAGCCGGCGGAAAAGTTGGTGTATCAATGCCTACAAAGGATCTCCAGAGATGGAACCAGGACGGTGCTAACATGGAAGCACAGCTCAAGGACGCAGGCTATGAGGTTGATGTTCAGTACGCTTCTAACGACGTACCTACACAGGTTTCTCAGATCGAGAACATGATCAGCTCAGGCTGCCAGGTTCTTGTTATCGCTGCTATCGAAGGTGATTCACTCGGAACAGTTCTTCAGCAGGCTAAGGAAGCTAACATTCCTGTTATCGCTTACGATCGTCTGATCATGAACTCTGATGCTGTTACTTACTATGCTACATTCGACAACAAGCTTGTTGGAACAAAGCAGGGTCAGTACATCGAAGAGAAGCTTGATCTTAAGAACCAGGCTGGTCCTTTCAACCTTGAGATCGTAACAGGTGATCCCGGTGACAACAACGCTAGATTCTTCTATGGCGGTGCTATGGAAGTTCTTCAGCCCTACATCGATGAGGGTAAGCTCGTTGTTAAGTCAGGACAGATCGACTTCGATAAGGTTGCTACACAGGGATGGGCTACAGAGAATGCTCAGTCAAGAATGGATGCTATCATCTCAGCTAACTACGCTGACGGCACAAAGCTTGATGCAGTTCTTTGCTCAAATGACTCTACAGCACTTGGTGTAATCAACTCACTTAAGGCTAACTACACAGGTGAGTGGCCTATCGTTACAGGTCAGGATTGCGATAAGCCCAACGTTAAGCTTATGATCGAGGGCAAGCAGTCTATGTCAATCTTCAAGGATACTCGTGATCTTGCAGCTCAGACTGTAAAGATGGTTGATGCTATCATGAAGGGCGGCGAGGCTCCTGTAAATGATAAGGAAACATACGACAACGGTGTTGCAGTTATTCCTTCATACCTTTGCGAGCCTGTATTCGCTGATAAGGACAGCTATGAGAAGCTTCTTATCGAGTCCGGATACTACACAGAGGATGATCTTAAGTAATTGATTTAAACAAAACAATATAAACAGGGGGGGCGGGCCTTATAAGACCCGCCTCTTTATAGGAAAAAAATGACTAATCTTAATTTATTTAATAAGGAGGGGTAAACTTGGCGAAGATATTATTGGAAATGAAGAATATCACCAAAACCTTCCCCGGTGTGAAAGCCTTGGATAATGTAAATCTTCAGGTTGAAGAGGGCGAAATTCACGCGCTGGTAGGTGAAAATGGCGCTGGTAAATCTACACTGATGAACGTGCTTAGTGGAATTTATCCTTACGGATCCTATGAAGGTGATATCATATATGACTCCGAGGTTTGCAAATTCGAAGATATAAAGAACAGTGAAGAAAAAGGAATAGTTATCATTCATCAGGAACTTGCACTTATTCCTTATCTTACAATAGCTGAAAACATGTTCCTTGGTAATGAGAGAGGTAATTCTTTCAAGATCGATTGGAACGAAACAAACGCTTTAGCTCGTAAATATCTGGATATTGTCGGACTTAAGGACAGTACTCAGACACTGATTAAGGATATTGGTGTTGGTAAACAGCAGCTTGTTGAGATTGCGAAGGCTCTTTCAAAGAACGCAAGACTTCTTATTCTCGATGAGCCCACATCATCACTTAATGAGAGTGATTCTAAGGCACTTCTTGATCTTATGCTCAAGCTTAAGAAGGAACAGGGCCTTACATCTATCATCATTTCTCATAAGCTTAACGAGATTTCTTATGTTGCTGATAAGATCACGGTTATCCGTGACGGTTCAACTATTGAGACTCTTACAAAGGGTGTTGATGACATCTCTGAGGCTAGGATCATTAAGGGAATGGTTGGTCGTGAACTTTCAGACAGATTCCCCAAGAGAGAGTCTCATATCGGCGAAATAATGATGGAAGTTAAGGATTGGAATGTTTACCATCCTTTATATACTGATAAGAAGATAGTAAAGAATGTCAATCTTAACGTCAGAAAAGGTGAGGTACTCGGCATTTCCGGACTTATGGGTGCCGGAAGAACAGAACTTGCCATGAGTATTTTCGGAAGAAGCTACGGAGAGAATATTTCCGGTCAGCTCTTTATTAACGGCAAGGAAGTTCACCTTAAATCGGTTAAAGATGCCATTAAACATAAGCTTGCTTATGTTACTGAGGATCGTAAAGGAAACGGACTTATTCTTACCAATCCTATCAAGATAAATACAACACTTGCAAATCTTGAGGAAGTAAGTAATCGTTCCGTTATTGATAAGGATAAAGAATTCTCTGTTGCGGTTGAGTATAAGGACAAGCTTAAGACAAAATGTCCTACCGTAGAACAGAATGTAGGAAACCTTAGTGGTGGTAACCAGCAGAAGGTTCTTCTTGCAAAGTGGATGTTTGCTAATCCTGACATTCTTATCCTCGATGAGCCTACAAGAGGTATCGACGTAGGTGCTAAATATGAAATTTACTGTATTATCAACCAGCTCGTTGCGGAAGGTAAATCAGTTATCATGATTTCTTCTGAGCTTCCTGAAATTCTTGGCATGTGTGACAGAATATATGTTATGAATGAAGGCCAGATGGTAGGAGAGCTTGATGGTAAAGACGCTACTCAGGAAAAAATTATGACTTATATCTTGCAGTCATCCGGAAATAAGGAGGTTAAATAATGAGCGGACAGCAAATTCTTGGATTTTTAAAAAAATATACAATGATCTTTGTATTGATCATAGTAGTAGCATTCTTTTCATGGAGAACAGGCGGAGCGCTTCTTCTTCCCATGAACGTTAGTAACTTGATTTCACAGAACGCATACGTATTTATTCTTGCAACAGGTATGCTTCTTTGTATCTTGACCGGTGGTAACATCGATCTTTCGGTTGGATCGGTTGTATGTTTCGTTGGTGCCGTTGGTGCAACACTTATGGTTAACAAAGGTGTTCCCGTTTGGCTTACGATCATCATCATGATCTTGGTTGGTACAGCAATCGGTGCATTCCAGGGCTTCTGGATCGCGTTTGTAAGAATTCCTCCTTTCATCGTAACACTTGCAGGTATGCTTGCGTTCAGAGGACTTTCAAACGTAGTACTTAACGGTCTTACAGTATCAATTACCAATAAGACTACATTCGTTAACCTCTTCGGTGGCGGAGCTGATTGCTATATTCACGATGTTTTCGGAAACGGAACACTTAACCTTACATGTCTTCTCGGCGGTCTTGTAGCTGCTACAGTATTCGTACTTACACAGTTCGGATCACGTATTAAGAAAAAGACAAAGAACTATCAGGTTGAGGCACTTTGGATCTTTGTTGGTAAGCTTGTTGCAATTGTAGCAGTTATCATGGCATTTGCTTATAAGCTCGCTCAGCACAAGGGTATTCCTACAGTTCTTATCTGGGTTCTTGCAGTTATTATCGTATATGCTTACATCACAGGTAACACAACAATCGGTCGTCACTTCTATGCAGTAGGTGGCAACGAGAAGGCTACAAAGCTTTCAGGTATCAATACTGACAAGGTTTACTTCCTTGCTTACACAAACATGGGATTCCTTGCAGCACTTGCAGCTATGGTTACAATCGCAAGACTTACATCCGCTCAGCCTACATACGGTCAGAACTACGAGATGGATGCTATCGGTTCCTGCTTCATCGGTGGAGCATCTGCTTACGGCGGAATCGGAACAGTTCCCGGGGTTATTATCGGTGCGGTTCTTATGGGTGTTATTAACCTTGGTATGTCACTTATGGGTGTCGATGCCAACATGCAGAAGGTGGTTAAAGGTCTCGTTCTTCTTGCAGCCGTTATCTTTGACGTAGTTTCAAAGCGTGGCGGTAAGCTTTTCGCAAAGAACTGATTTTTTAGAGAAAAAGGTTAATCTTATAGGGGTATATGGTTACAATATGGGAGCGCCTGTTAACGCAGGCGCTCCTCTTTTTTTGTGTTATAATGGAACGAAAGAAATGAAAGTAGGATTTAATTATTATGAAATTTTCAGAGTTTCCTTATGAGCGTCTTGATATGGATAAGGTAAAAGCTTTCTTTGAAGAGCTTATCCGAGACAGCAAGAACGCCAAGAGCGGCGAGGAGCAGTTTGACCTCCACATGAAGTACTATAAGATGAGAGGAGAGATCTGGTCCAATTTCGTTATCGGTAGATTCCGTTATGATATCGATACCACAGATAAGTACTACGAAGAAGAAAAAGAGTACATTGATGAGATTTCCCCTATTGTTGCACAGCTTCAAAATGATTATCTCAAGGTGGTATATGAGTCACCATACAGAGCTTATCTTGAAGAAAAGATAAGTAAGGTTGCATTTAAGAACATGGAGCTTGCCAACAAGTCCATAAACGATAAGATACTTCCCCTTATGCAGGAGGAAAACGCACTTATCGCCAAGTATGACAAGATAATCGCATCCGCCAAGATTCCTTTTGACGGTGAGATCTACAATATTTCCCTTCTTTATAAGAAGATGACCGACAATGACAGAGACGTTAGAAAGAGAGCATGGAAGGCTCTTTCCGACTTCTTTTTATCGGTTACGGATGAGATCGATGATATATTCGATAAGCTTGTAAAAAATAGAACAGAGCAGGCTAAAGAACTTGGCTATGATTCTTATGTTGAGCTTGGCTACAATCGTATGAACAGAAATTCATACAGAAGAGCCGAGGTTGAGAATTTCAGAAAGCAGGTCAAAGAGTCTTTTGTTCCTTTTGTTACAGGTATGCAGGAAGAAAGAAGAAAGCTGATCGGCGTAGATGAGCTTAAATACTACGATGACGATATGTATTTTAAAAACGGAAATCCCGCACCGATCGGAACTCCCGAAGAGATACTTAAGTCCGGACAGGAGATGTATTCTGAGCTTTCACCCGAGACCAAAGAGTTTTTTGATTTTATGATGAAGAGCGAACTATTTGATGTACTCGGAAGAAAGACCAAGAAGCAGGGCGGATATATGGAGTTTATTCCAAAGTACAAGGCTCCCATTATTTTCGCCAATTTTAACGGAACAAGCGGCGATGTTGATGTTATCACACATGAATGCGGACACGCTTTCCAAGGTTATATCACGAGAGATGAAGAAATTCTTGAGAAAAACGATATTACCATGGAGACTGCTGAGATCCACTCTATGTCCATGGAGTACTTTACTTACGGCTGGATGGATAAGTTCTTTGGAGAAAGAGCGGGTGATTATCGCAAGATGCATATGGCTGATGCCATCACATTTATTCCGTACGGATGTATGGTTGATGAATTCCAGCATATCGTTTACGACAATCCGGATATGACGCCTCTTGATAGAAAGAACGCATGGAAAGAGTTGGAAAAGACCTACAGACCTTGGCTTGATTTCGATGGTGATCCGTTTTTTGACGGAGGTGGTTATTGGCAGAGACAGGGACATATTTTCTGGAATCCTTTTTATTACATTGATTATGTTCTTGCGAGCGTTGTCGCTATGCAGTTTAAAGTTTGGATGGATAAGGATTTCAAGGAGGCTTGGGAGCATTATCTTGAGCTTTGTAAGTTATCCGCCAAGGACTTCTATGAGAATGAGCTTGCTGCCGTAGGCTTAAAGAGCCCCTTTAAGGATGGCACAATAGCTGAGCTTTCTGATGAAATGAGCAGAAAGATTTTTAAATAAAACAGGGATAGGTAAAAGAAATGACTATAGAGAAAGTTTCGGAAGAAGACGTGTCGCAGCTTTTGTCAATTTATGCTCCTTATGTGGAGAAAACCGCGATCTCTTTTGAATATGAAATTCCTTCACTTGAGGAATTTAGAGGACGAATAAGAGATATTTCGTCAAAGTTTCCCTACATCAAGGCTGTCAGAGACGGAGAGATCGTAGGATACGCGTATGCGACTACTTTTAAGGGAAGAAAGGCGTATGATTGGTCCGTTGAAACGACCGTATATGTCAGAGAAGATTGTAAAAGAGGCGGCGTTGGAAGAAAGCTGTACGATGTCCTTGAAAAGTCATTAAAGGATATGGGCATTCTTAATGTAAATGCCTGCATTGCTTATCTTGACGGCGACAGAACGGATGACAATCTTACCAATGACAGCTGCAGATTTCATGAGAAGATGGGCTACAGGATAGTCGGCATTTTTCATGACAGCGGTTACAAATTCGGCAAATGGTATGACATGATATGGATGGAGAAGATGCTGGGAGAGCATAATGATAATCCCGGTGCCGTTAGGTTTGGAGAATGGGATATAGACTGATAAACGTAAGTGATCTTAATAGTGACGAATTAAAGATATATCATGAACTTTCCGAGAACCGGCTGAGTCGTATCTATGAGCCAAAGCTTGGACTGTTTATCGCAGAGACTGCCAAGGTTATAGAAAGAGCAATGGATGCGGGGTATGAACCTGCATCCATTCTTGTCTTAGATACGGAGCTTGATAAAGAGGCACGAGAGCTTCTTTCTCGATGTGAGAATGAGGAAAGATTTAAAGATACAGATATTCCGGTGTACGTTGCGGGTGAGGAAATTCTGGAATCCATCACGGGCTTTCATCTTACAAGAGGTCTTTTGTGTGCGATGAAAAGAAGGGAGCTTCCGTCCGTGGAGGAGATATGCAAGAATGCGAAGAGGATAGCAGTTCTTGAAAATGTGACCAATCCCACCAATGTCGGGGCGATAGTAAGAAACGCTGCGGCTCTTAACATGGATGCGATCCTTTTTACATCGGGCTGCGCCGATCCATTGTACAGAAGAGCTGCGAGAGTGGCAATGGGAACGATATTCGGCATTCCCTGGACCTATATTCCCAAGGATAAGCCTGTCAGTGATCTGAAAAATTATGGCTTTAAAACAGTGGCGTTGGCGCTCAGGGATGATACAACAGATCTTGGCGACGAAGAGCTGTACAACGAAGATAAGCTTGCAATTCTCCTTGGTTCTGAGGGTTATGGCCTCTTACCGGAAACTATACGGGATAGCGATTACTGCGTAAAGATACCTATGAGTCACAATGTTGACTCGCTGAATGTAGCGGCCTGCAGTGCAGTGGTTTTTTGGCAGTTTGGAAAAAGATGATTTATTAACTAAAAAATGATAAAATATTGATATATGCGGAGGTTAATCTATGGATTATATTACGAGATATAATGAATGGCTTACAAATCTTAAGGACGACGATCCGTTAAAGGCTGAGCTCCTTGGAATCAAGGGAGATGACAAGGAGATCGAGGACAGATTCTATCAGGATCTGTCGTTTGGTACTGCGGGACTTAGAGGAAAAGTGGGCGCAGGTACCAACAGAATGAATTTCCTTACAGTCGGCAAGGCTTCTCAGGGTGTTGCCGCATACATTGTATCAAAGGGCAAGGAAGCAATGGACAAGGGTATCGTGATAGCGCACGATCCCAGACATTTTTCAAAAGAATTTTCTATGTTTGCAGCAGGCATCTTTGCGGCGAACGGTATTAAAGTATATACATTTCCGGATCTTCGCCCGACACCTGAGCTTGCTTTCATGATAAGGAGGCTCGGAACAACATCGGGAATCAATATCACAGCTTCTCACAATCCAAAGGAATATAACGGCTATAAGGCATATTGGGACGACGGATGTCAGGTTTCATCCGATGTTGCTGACGGAATGACGGAAGAGATCAATAAAGTTGATATCTGGACGGGAATCAAGACATCTGATTTCGATGAGGGTGTGAAGTCCGGCATGATCACGGTTCTTTCCGCAGATTATGACAGAGAGTATCTTGATAAGATTGAGGGAATGGCTATTCACGAGGGCGATGAGCTCGACCTTAGTATTCCTCTTGTTTATACGCCTCTAAACGGCTGCGGTTCCATTCCTTTCAGACAGATGCTTACTGACAGAGGATTTACAAACTGGAAGATCGTTCCGGAGCAGGAAAATCCGGATCCCGATTTTACAACGGTAGGATATCCCAATCCCGAGGATCCCAAAGCATTTAAATTAAGCGAACAGTACGGAAGAGAGTTTGGGGCAGAACTTCTTATGGCTACCGATCCCGATGCGGACAGATTTGCTATTGAGATACGTGATGACAACGGCAACTATATTCCTCTTAACGGCAATCAGACGGGATATCTTCTTGTAAATTATGTTCTTGAGGGACACAAGTCCGCCGGAACATTACCCGAAAAAGGAGCAATGGTAAAGTCGATCGTTACATCGACTCTTTCAACTATAATGGCGAGCGCGTACGGCGTAGAGATGTTTGAGACCTTAACGGGCTTTAAAAATATCTGCGGTAAGATACCTTATCTTCATGAAAACGGCTACACATATCTCTTTGGATATGAGGAGTCTGTAGGATATGCTGTATGCGAGGATATCCGTGATAAGGACGGAATTTCTGCGGGTATGCTTGTTGCGGAAGCGGCTGCATATTACAGAAAGCAGGGAAAGACTCTTTGGGACGTTCTTCAGGAGATTTATGCAAAGTACGGCTTCTTTGCAGAGGATGAACCCAATATCGTACTTGAGGGTATTCCGGGAGCTCAGAGAATACAGCGTATGATGAAGTGGTTTAGAGAGAATATACCTTCAGAGGTTGCGGGGGCAAAGACTGAGAAGGTAATTGATTATATTAATGGCTATGAGGATATACCGCCTCAGAACGCTATCAGAATCTTCCTTGATAACGGTTCGTGGTTTGCGATAAGACCAAGCGGAACAGAGCCTAAGATCAAGTTTTATTTCTATTCAAACAGAAACTCAAGAGAGAATGCTCTTTTGACAAATAAACAGATAAAAGAAGAAATTTTCGGACTTATCAATTCTGTAGAGTAATTCATTTACATAGGGCTATTGTAGTTTTTATTCAGCATATTTTATGAGGGTAAAATGATGAAGAAAAATTATGAGAATTCGCTTAAGTTCCACATTATTCTGGTATGCATGTTGATCATTGTGTTCCTGTGTCTGGTGCTGAGTGTTGTCAGCTTCTATATTTTCAGGACCAGCATGATGGACATGTATACCAAGAGACTTGAGGATGTTGTCAATATTACGCTCGATAGGATCGATGCGGAGGATCTTGATAATTGTATCGAGACTAAGCAAAAGTCCGAGAAATTTGAAGAGATGACGGTGTTCCTTGAGCAGGAGCGAAAATGGTCGAGGCTTGATTATATCGTTCTTACCAAGGCTGTTAAGGTTGATGACAAGTATGATCTGATGCAGGTTGTGTCGGGACTTAGCGAAGGAGAAAAGACGGGAGCCGATCTTAATCCCGATATTCCGATACCCGACCTTGGCGATCTTATCGGACAGTTTTTTAAGCCCGACGATCTGCCGCGCCTTTATGAAGAACAAAATACACTTACAGAACCGATATATAAGATTGAGCACAGTGATTTCGGTGATGAGTACGGAGCAGAAGCAATCATAAGAACTTCTGACGGTAAGCCTGTTGCAATCCTTTCAACGGGTGTCACCCTTGCCGAAGTTGATCAGGCATTAAAAGAGTATGTCATGGTCATAGCTCTTTTTGCTCTTATTCTTGCCATAGTATTTGCCGCCATCATGGTATTCTGGCTGCAGAGAAGAGTTATCGATCCTCTTCAGAAAATCGAGAAGAGTGCTTCCGATTTTGCAAAGAGAAGCCATTTACAAAAGGATCCTTCAATGCTTGTGCTTGAAGATCCCGGAATTCACACGGGTGACGAGCTTGAGTCCTTGTCCGATACGATAGTCAGCATGTCAAAAGATATGCAGAACTATGTTGAAGAGATCATTGTTTCGGCAAATAAGATTGACAATATGGCACTTGAGATGACCAAGGTTAATGACTTTGCGCTCAGAGATGCCTTGACCGGAGTTAAGAACAAAGCGGCCTACGACAAGACCGAGGTACGACTTAATTCCGATATCATTACTCAGACCGCCAGGTTCGGCATGATAATGGTTGATATTAATTATCTTAAGCGAATCAACGATACCTTCGGACATGAGTGCGGAGATCTTTATATCAAGAATATGTGTAAGCTTATCTGCGATACATTCGAACATTCACCCGTTTTCCGTATCGGCGGAGATGAGTTCGTTGTTCTTCTTGAGAACAGAGATTTTGAGCACAGAGATATGCTTATAGCCAAGATGAAATCCAGAATGGAAGAGCTTCAAAACGACAAGGAGCTTCAACCTTGGGAGAGAATCTCCGCTGCGATCGGTGTTGCTATTTATGATGATAATATCGATGAGACGGCTTACTCCGTGCTTAAGAGAGCAGACCGTGAGATGTATGAGACCAAGAAACAGATGAAGGCTGTTCGTCAGAGATAGATCAAAAAATAATAAGTCATCGCCTGAGAGATGTGATAGAATGTCTTTCAGGCGATATTTTTGAAAGAGTCCGGGCGACTCTTTTATTTTATGAAAACGGAGAATTATTATGAAAGTAGTAGTAGCAGATATTGACAGCGTAGGCTCAGACATGGATTACAGCCTATATGACGATCTTGGAGAGGTGACATATTATCCCGATAAGATCACCGATGATAACGCGGCGGAAAGGCTTAAGGACGCGGAAGTACTTATGATAAATAAGAGTGCGATATCCGATGTGATCCTGGATGCTGCTCCCAATTTAAAGCTTATATGCGAGTTTGCGACGGGCTTTGACAATGCCAATATTGAGGCGTGCAACAGACATGGAGTAAAGGTTGCCAATGTAGTTAATTATTCAACGGCATCGGTAGCGCAGCATACATTTGCACTTCTTTTTTATCTTATGGAGAATTCAAGACATTATGATGAATTTGTAAAGAGCGGAGGATATGCCAATCAGTCTCATTTTTGCTGCCTGGATATTCCGTTTGAAGAGCTTGACGGAAAGACCTACGGAATCGTGGGAATGGGTAATATCGGAAGAAAGGTAGCTCAGATCGCTACGGCTTTCGGCGCCAATGTTATCTTTTACTCGGCTTCGGGAAACAGCACTTGTACCGAGTATGAGAGAGTTGAGTTTGACGAGCTTTTAAGTAGATGCGATGTGATCTCGATTCATTGTCCTCTTACAGAGAGGACCAGAGAGCTGTTTAATAAAGATGCGTTTGAAAAAATGAAGGAAACAGCGATACTTATAAACGTTGCCAGAGGAGCGGTCGTAAACGAAAAAGATCTCGCCGATGCTCTTAAAGAGGGTAAGATCAAGGCTGCAGGTCTTGATGTGCTTAATCCTGAACCTATGGCAAAGAATTCGCCCCTTCTTGATATTAAGGACAGTGGGAAGCTCTTTGTGACACCTCATATGGCATGGGGCAGCACCGAGGCCAGAAAGAGATGTCTATCGGAAGTAAAAAAGAATGTTCTTGCGTTTATGAACGGAGAATCAAGAAACATAGTAAATTAAAAAAGCGGTCGCGGCTATATTGTCATAGTCGCGACCGTTTCAATATTTTTTAGTTATCACTTGATTCTGTTTCGGCTTCATCGGGAGCAGCGGAACTTGCTTCCTCGGCGGAACCGGCTTCTTCGGATGAATTGTCGCCTGCCGGTGCGGTTTCCGTTGCAGCTTCCGTCTTACCGTTTACCGAACTGTCAAAAGACGAAACACTGGTTACGTTCCAGGAATCAGTTTCTGTATTCTTCTCAAGAGAAAGAACAATTGCATATGTCTCAGGCTTAGCTTCCGAGATTATCTTGTTATATGTATCAACTACAATCTGAATTCTCTTTTGATATAACTGTGCTTCGGCTTCTTCTTCACCAAGGTCTTCGTACATTTTGGAAATTTCTTCATCGTGTTCTGCGTGATATTTCTCAGCAGCTTCCTTGATCTTGGCGGTTGTCTCGTCGCTTCCGAAGATATTTACCGGAAACTCGGTATTTATCTTAACTATCGCATTAGCGGTATTTTTCTTATCTATACTTACTTTGGTTATTTCATAGCCGGTGACCATTCCGGAAATCTTGGAATATAGCTCATTAAGAAGGGTAGAAGTCTCGGAATCAAGTTCTTCTGTTTCGATCCCCTGCTTGAACTGTTCGATCAGATATTCAGAATCGAAGGTCTTTACGAATTCGCCGCTTGTAACTTCCTTGGTGGCGTACTGTTCGATATTATCATTGGTGCCGCTCTTTACAATATCAAGGAATGCGGTTACAGTCTCCTTGGCAGCCGTTCTTTCCTGTGATGCGCAGCCTAAGAGCGCAGTTGTACTGAGAGTTAATACGATGGCTAAAGAGCCGATTTTTTTACATATATTCATGAACGGAAGTCTCCTATATCTACTATAATTATTATTACGGATTAGTTAACACAGAAATTAGTATAGCATATATAAGCAAAAAGTCCAAAGAATATCGCAATTACAATTATTTAATGATAAAATAGTGATACCACGAATTGTAAGGAGGGTAACGCTATGAGAGTACTTTTTGGAGAAGGAGTAGTCAAAGAAGTAAGTTCGGTGGAAGTCAAACCCATGGATCTGGGCGACGGTACGATCAGCGGAACACAGGTTAATTTTGTGCTTACAAGCGGAGACAGGATTGAGTATATCTACAGCGTTAATGTTCCGATCGAAGAATCGGGAAGAAGGGCAATAGAATTTGTAAAAAAACTCTATGAAGACGGAAAAGCAGACTTTTCACATGAATCTGTGGAGATGTTGTAAAAAGCTCATAATAGACAAAAGAAGAGGTCCTATGCTCACGACGGCATAGGACCTTTAATTTACCAGATCTTCCATTGTATTCTCCATTCATTTATTATAAATGATCAATGTTTTCCAAGTTGACCCTGGTGTTTGAGCTCAATGAGCATATCAAAAACAATTCCCAATGGTAAACCGGTAACTCGAGCTACTTTCTCGGGATCGGGATAATATTCATTATCGAAATCCTTTCGGATGCAGTCCATTACTTCTGTTCTGATGTCGTATGTAGCTGTCATACACGTATTTCCTCCTTCCGTAAATAGTCAGATAATTACATGACCGTATTTATCTGTTATTTATAATTATATCGTATTTTTAATTAAAAAGTTAACCTTTTTGTGTCAATAATTATGAAAATTTTATAAACGGAATTACGATTAATATTTTGCATAAAAAAGTGGCATTGAGATCCGGTCCCAATGCCACATATTATTATGCTTCTTGATATCAGTTTGTCTGCATATCTCTTAGCTTATTTGCTTCCTGGAAGATATTGAGAAGTATCATCTTAAATGCTTCGAATTTCTCAACTGCCTGCTCGGAAGCCTGAGCACCTTCATTGGAAAGAGAAGCAACTTCTTCACTTGTTGCGGAGAGATTGGATATGCTGTCGTTGATCTCGGCCGTTGAGGCTGCGATAGCTTTCATGCCTTCAGCAATCTCGGCAAAGCGTGAGAGCATCTCGGTTACGTTTTCATTGATGCTGTTGAAGCTTTCTCCGACAGATTCGATCATTTCGTTCTGTTCGCTTACTGTATTTACGGTTTCGTCGATACTTGCGATAGCTTTATGTACTTCTTCATTGAGCTCTGCAATGATGCTTGTTATCTCTGTTGATGCAGTATTGGTCTCGGCAGCGAGTTCACGAACGTTGTTGGCAACAACGGCAAAGCCTTTTCCGGCTTCTCCGGCTCTTGCAGCCTCTATACTTGCATTAAGAGCAAGCAGATTGGTCTGCGTTGAAATAGACATGATGGAACCGACAATGTTCTGAACCGCTTCAACTTTGTTCATAACGGCCTGAGTAGCATCAACGGTTATCCTGCTGGCTTTTGATACATCCTCTGATTTAACCTTAAGATCTTTAATGACACGAACACCTTCCGTGATAGCATTCTGCGTGCTGTCGGAAGCGGCACTCATTTCAATTCTGTGCTTCTCGGTAGAATCCGTCTGCTCCTGAATCTGCTGAACCTTCTCGGCCTGCTTTGTAATAGACTGGGCGGTGCTCTCCATGCTGGTAGCGATATCCGTCATACCTGAGTGCTGTGTTTCTATAATGTCCTGAAGGCTCATAAGATCTTCCTGTGAAGAATTGAACAGATCCGTTATACTGTTGGCAATCTCTGCCATGCTGTTGCCCGTTGCGAGTGTTTTCTCTGCGTTGGAGCTGATGACGAGATTGTTTTCTCTGTTAAAGCTGGTTAGAAGGCCTACAACCGAAAGGCTTGCCACAAAAGCAAGAGCCAGGGTGATGAACACGGGAAGAAGATTAACATCAAGTCCGCCCGTTGAAATAAATGTCTTTATGACCAGAACGATGTAAGAAAAGCAGATTGCGGATATTCCGACTCTGCACAGTCTTACGTTAAGGTAGATGATGCTGCAGATAAGTATCGGAAGTCCGAACGCGAAGTATAATATGTTGTCTTCCGCGATAAGAAATACCAGATAAAATAGTGTTGCACCGCCCATGATAAGGATGGAACCTGCTTTTACAGTGCTGAATTTGTAATTTCCTACGATGATCATAACGGCGGAAACGACTGTTGAAAGTATGATAGCGATACGCCCGATACTCGGTCCGTTATGTGCAAAAGAAAAAACGGTAAGAAACAGTCCGCAAGCCAGAACTATCATACATACAATAAAGCTGCATTTGTTTGCTCTACGATATTGTTCAGCATTCATATTATTTGATTCCTTTCGCAAAAGAAAAATTTATTTAGATATATTCAATTATATATCTAAAATTTTATCACAATAAAAGTATTCAAACCAGCACCGGCACTGAATATTTTGTATCATTTCTTGTCTTCTTGATGCTTATTTATGGTATAATGAGCCACAGATACAATTCTTATGAATGGAGGACTCTGCAGTGCTTTCTGTAGTTATACCCGCATACAATGAAGAGGAAATGATCCCAAAGACCTCACAGACAATAGACAAGATATTGAAAGAAGCCGGAATAGAACACGAGCTTCTTTTTATAAACGACGGTTCCAAGGACAATACCTGGACTGTTATAGAAGATGAAGCAAGTAAGAATCCTCTCGTCAAGGGTGTATGCTTTTCCAGAAATTTCGGAAAAGAATCTGCTATCTTTGCGGGTCTGTATGAATCAAAAGGCGACTGCGCGGTTGTTATAGATTGCGATCTTCAGCATCCGCCGGAAAAGATCGTCGAGATGTACAGACTCTGGGAACAGGGCTATGAGATAGTGGAAGGCGTTAAGGCCAGTAGAGGCAAAGAGAGCGGACTGCACAGATTTGCAGCCAAGAGCTTTTACAATATCATGACCGATGCTGTGGGCTTTGACATGTCCAGAGCTTCAGATTTCAAGCTCCTCGACAGAAAGGCAGTCAATGTCCTTCTTAATATGAATGAGAAGAATGCGTTCTTTAGAGCTCTTTCTTCCTGGATCGGTTTTAAATCCACAGAAGTTGAATACGATGTAAGAGAGAGGGAAGCCGGCATTTCCAAGTGGAGCACCAGAGCTCTTATCAAATATGCCGTGACCAATATTTCTTCGTTTACATCAGCTCCGCTTCAGATCGTGACATTACTTGGTGTTCTTGTATTCGGACTTGGGCTGTATTCAATAATAGAGGCTTTGATCAGATATTTTATGGGAACTGCCAAGGAAGGATTTACGACAGTTATCATCCTTCAGTGTCTGACAAGCTCAGCTATCATGCTCGGACTGGGCATCATAGGCTTTTATATTTCCAAGATATACGAGGAAGTAAAGGGCAGACCTAAGTTTATAATTGATAGAACCACGTACGAAAAATAACGAAATAATATAAAAAATCTTGGTTAAATCGCAATAATGGGTTAAAATATTAATGAGTGGTAATTTATCTTGTGTAAACGAGAAAGGAGAAATTAATGCTTGCAACGTTGATTCCTTTGTTTGACGAGAAAATGTCAGTATGTGCTTATTCTGTTTTTGCTCGAAAGGAAAACCACTTTTTAAACCCCGAAATGGAGGGTGGAGCGAGATTTGACGGTGCCGGTACGGTTCATGAGCTTGAAGTAGTAAGCAGTATGGGCGTAGGCACTCTTTCAGGCGGAAAAGAAGTATTTGTTCCGATAAATCAGTTTTCGTTATTTGCAGAGATTTCACTTCAGTGTACGGTTCCCGCAAATAAGGTTGTCCTTTTGATGGATAACTCCATTTTACCCGAAGAGAATTATATCAAGAGAGTAAAAGAGCTTAAGCAACAAGGTTACAAGCTTGCGATAAGGAAGCTTCCGATATCTTGCTTTGAGCCCTACAAACAGATCTTGAATCTGTGTGACTATATTTTCCTTAATCACGCCAAGATCGATATATCCAAAGCTAAGATCTATTTCAGTAATGTATATCCCAATATTAAACTTTGCGCTGTCAATGTGGATTCTCAGGAAGATTATGAGATGCTCACGAAGGACGGCGGATACGACATTTATGAAGGAAGTTTTTTCAGAATGCCGATCACGCATTCGGAGAAGCAGGTCAATCCTTTGAAGGTAAACTATATAGAGCTTCTTAACGTTGTAAATGCACCGGATTATGATCTTACCGATGCGGCTGATGTTATCGGAAAAGACCCGGCGCTTGTTATCTCACTTCTTGAGATAGTAAACAGAATGGCTCTTAATTCCGAGATCACATCGATAAGACATGCGGCTGCGATGCTCGGTCAGAAAGAACTTAAAAGGTGGATCAACACGGCAGTTACGAAAGAACTGTGTTCGGACAAGCCTTCTGAGATCACAAGGCTTGTAATGATAAGAGCCAAATTTGCCGAGAACCTCGCGGAAGTATTTGAGATGGCAATGCAGGCTCCTGAGCTGTTCCTTATGGGACTTTTCTCAGCACTCGATATCATGCTTGAGAAGACCATGGAGGAAGCGCTTGATATGGTAGTTGTATCCAAGAACGTCAGAAGTGCTCTTCTTGAGGGAAAGGGAGAGTTTGCACCCGTTCTTGAATTTATCAAGAAATATGAGGATGCGGATTGGACAGAAGTTTCAAGACTTATGGTTCTTGGAAACATGGATATGAAAAAAGTTTATGAAGCATATCTTTCGGCACTGAGATGGTACAGGGATCTTATTCCCGTATGACGAAGGAAACGCGACGTGGGGTAGCGTTATGTTTAGTGATCAGACATTCGGTGTAATTGCTTACAACCTGTCGGCACTTATTGTCAGTGTTACTTGCATCATTTACAAGCTGATAATTCCCAGCAGGCTCAAATTCAGAAACAGATTATTTAATTCGCTTATTATTATTCTCGCCATAGATGCTTTTTCCGCTATCTATGGCGAAATTATACGCGGTTACGATATGGCACGCGAGACTGCGCTTTTTCTTCGCAATCTAAACGAGATGCTCTACTTCTCAAGCCACTTTGCCATCGCTCCGATCATCGCAAGATACACCATGCTCAAATGCGGTGTGGAGCACAAGATAAGAGGCTGGAGAGTGGTCGCCGTCCATTTACCTTTTTTGATCTCGGAATTCATGATTCTTTCCAATCCATGGTTCCATCTTATCTATACCATCGACGACAATCTAGTATATTCAAGAGAATGGGGCGTCTATGTTGTTTACATCATAGGTGGTCTGTATTTCATATTGTCTGCCGTATTTATCTATTTATATTGGGATCTGTTAAAGAGACTGGAGCAGATCGCGGTAATCTTTTTTTACATCCTCGTTCTTATCGGAACCCTTATACAGATGGTCTTTCCCAATATAAGCTGTGAGTTGTTGTGTGAGGCAATAGGTGCAATGGGAATGATGGTCGTCCTTGAAAACGATGATGACAGAAGGGATTATACGACCAAGGCATATAACAGGAATGCTCTTATTAATGACATGATGATCTATTTCAAATATAAGAGGCCTTTTGATGTCATATTCATAGACATACTCAATGAGGAAATACTAAGAAGACTGCTTACTTACGCGGATTATGAAAAGATACTTACAGAGGTCGTTAAGTTCCTTAAATCCTTGAGTGAAAAGTATGACGTATACAGAGTCGGCGTAAACAGCTTCTTTGTGGTCTGTCCTGAGATCTCGGAAAAAAGAGCCGAGAAAACGGCCGAAGAAATATACGGAAGATTTAAAGAATTTTGGACCTACGGAGGCAGGATAGCTACGCTTAATGCGAAAGTCGTTCAGGCCGGAACCGAAGACGGAATAGGTGATATCGATAAGCTCTTTAAGGTACACGGAAGCGGTAAAAACGTCGAAAAAGACGGCCCGATCTTTTATGATGAGCTATAGATCTTTTTCTTAGAATAAAAAGGGAAAAAATATGCTTGAGGGAAATTTACAGGGAAGCCTTAATTTTGTAATAGCTTCTCTGGCAGTCAGTTTAACAAGTATTTTATGCATGGTTGTTATCAGGAAGAAAAAGAATGCTAGGAACCGTCTTCTTATTGCGCTTCTTTTTATAGTATTTTTGGATTCGATAACGGGAATAGTATCAACTATTTCTTACATTTCTTCCGCGCCGTATTTTATCAGGATAACTCTGTGCTATTTTCCCAAATATATTTATTATTCAACGCATTTTCTTATGATGCCGATCTTTTACTGTTACATTATAAGAGTTTGCGGCATTCATCATTTGTTTACCGGAAAGCTTTATTTGATAATCGGCATACCTGTGGCTATCCTTGAGCTTCTTGTATTTTCCAATCCGTTTACAAAGCTTACCTTTTATGCAAATTCCGATCTTATTTTTCACAGAGGAATAGCTGTTTATATAGCATACGTGATCAGTGCGCTCTATTTTATTTTGTGTATCGTTACGCTTGTGATGTATTGGACCAATATAGATAAACTTAAAAAGATAGCACTTGTCTATTTCCTTGCACTCGCCATTGTGGGAATCGTTGTTCAGATGCTGTTCCCTGCATTTAACTGCGAGCTTTTGTGTGAAGCAGTGGGACTGATGGGAATAATGATCATTCTGGAAAAAGACGATGACAGGGCGGATTCCATCACGGGTCTTTATAACAGGAATGCACTTATGACCGACCTTGATAAGAATATCTTATTGAAAAAAGAATTCCATGTTATCTGCATTCGAATCGAAAATGTCGAGCTCTATCAGACTATCGTAGGATACGACTGTTTTGAGCTTGTTAAGCATGAGATCGCCAAGTATCTGTTTGTTGCCGCCGATAAATTCGATGTTTATACCGATGAGATTTCCTGTTTCTACATCATCTGTCCCAAGGAGCATGAAAAGGAAGTCAAGAAGCTGATATTTGATATAAAGACAAGGTTCGATAAGAGCTTTAAGGTAAAGAAACAGGAGATATATGTGAATCCCGTTATCCTTTGCGTAAGCTCACCGGATATGTTTAAGAGCACAGAGGACATCTTGCTTCTTGGCGAATCTTCCATCAGTGACAATGACTACGGAAACGTCTACATGTGGCATGATCTTGATGAAGTTCAGAGAAGGATTGATATTGAAAAAGCAATCGTAAGAGGCATCAACACCAGACACTTTAAGGTAAAATACAAACCCATTTTTTCCAAGGAGGGTAGAAAGCTTAAGGGTGCGGAAGCACTGATCGCTCTTGAGGATACCGATATAGGTGAGGTTTCTTTTGAAGAGCTTATAAGTGTTGCGGAGAAATATAATCTGGAAGAAGTTATGCAAAAGATGATGATCGAGGACATCTTTGATTTCCTTGACGGCGAGTTTGAAGAGGCTGTATCAGGCTCTTTTGACCTGATGCTTATTCATGCGCTATCACAGAAAGTCCTCAATGAAGATATGACTAATGCAATTACAAGGCTTGTTGCGAAGTACAATATCGATGTTACGGGTGTCGCTGTCGACATAAGTCAGAATATTGTCGATGCCTATGCAGAGAAGGCTCTTTATGCCCAAAAAGAGCTTAAAAAGAGTGATATTCGAGTATTCCTCGGAGACTACAGGATAAGCTATCTCGATGACAAGGATGATAACATTCCGGGATTCGACGGAGTTATCCTTAACATGAAATCTTTTATTGAAAAGATGGGAATGTCGCAAGGCCGCATCACTCTCGGAAAGAAAGCACAGATGATAAAAGAGCTCGGGAAAAAGGTTCTTATTACGGGAGTAGAATCTTTGGAATACTATGATATGATAGAGGATATTTATGCTGATTATATTTTTGGCAGTTATCTGTCTGTTCCGCTTTCCAAGGAGCAATTTGTCGAGCTGCTTAAAAAGGAATGATCAGCTTTGGGGTAAGGAACTTAGTGTATGAAAAAGTGGGGTATTGCAGCTTTAGTTGTTATTTTGATCGCTGCGCTTGTCATATATATTGATTGGAGAGGAAGAAGCTATGAGGTTGAGGAGGGCGATAAGCTTGTTGTCGTTTCGCCGCATCCCATAGAGTTTATGATTCCTCTTATTCAGGAATTTGAAAACGAGACGGACATTTCCGTGGATCTTAAAAGTATGGGAACGTCCGCAGCGATAGACAGCATAGTTAATGATGAAAATGTTGATATTATGTGGGGCGGATCTCTTCTTTCGGTCGGCCCTTACTTAGATAATTTCTATTCTTATGAAACTCCCAACAAAAAAGATTTTATGTATGCGTTTACCAATGAGGCAGGCACGGTAACATGTTTTTCCGATGTGCCGAGTGTTCTTATGGTCAACACCGATCTTATAGGCGATATCAGTATATTGGGATATAAGGATCTTTTGAATCCGGCGCTTAAAGGAAAAATAGCGTTTGCAGATCCCGGAAGATCATCGTCTTCTTTTGAGCACCTTGTAAATATGCTCTATGCGATGGGTGACGGAGAGCCGGAAAACGGATGGGATTATGTGAAAAGCTTTATTTCGCAGCTTGACGGTAATCTTCTTGAGAGTTCTTCTGTCGTTTATCAGGGTGTTGCCAACGGTAAGTATGCGGTGGGCCTTACTTTTGAAGAGGCTGCAGTTACCATGCTTAAAAGCGATAAGCATGTAAGTATTGTTTATATGAATGAGGGAGTTGTAATGACTCCCGATGGAATCTATATTTCCAAGAATTCCAAAAGACTTGAAAATGCCAAAAAGTTTGCGGACTTTATGACATCCAAGGATGCGCAGCAGTATATGGCAAGCGACCTCGGAAGAAGGTCTGTGAGAAGAGACGTTGAATCATCGATCCTTGTTGTTCCGAGGTATAAGATAAACAATCTTCCCGTAGACAGAAATAAAGTTATTGAAAGTAAAGATACGTGGATAGAAGAATTTAACAGGATCCGGAAGGAGGACGACAATGGCTAAAGAAGTGCGCTCCTTTCAGGAAAACATAAGAAGAACCTTCATAAGATTTTCTATCGTTCCCGTCGCTGCGATCGTTATGGCTGCGCTGATACTGTTTGTCTTTTCCTGGCTTACCTTTATGGCATCATCAAATGAACAGGAAAACAAAGCGGCAAGCGAAGAGATTGCGGGTAAGCTTGATGTGTATTGCAGCATGGTTGATAAGGTCGCTTCCGAGATCAAAAAAGAAGACTATGATGTATCGGGGAACGATGTTTTCAGAATATTGTACGAGTGTACATCAGAGTATGGTGACATCGGAAATCTACTTATAATGTCGCCTTCGATGGAAGCTCTTTTTTCAAGTAAGGATCATGTACCGTCATTTCTGACGCAGTCCGAGTATTCGAACTGGGGAATCTGGAATGTGATAACTACATATAAAGGACAGACTAAGGTTACTTTGTACAGCGGTAATCTCTGCGTTTCAAAAGGTATTTATGAAGGCGGCAGATTGCAGGCTGCGGTTGTGTACATTATTCCGAAAGAAGTAATGTCATCCGTTATAAGTAATCAGAACAGATACGTTATCATCACAGACAAGCACGGATGGGTCTATACGGCAAATACCAGAGGACTTCAGGATGAGTTTGGACAGATAGACAATACGATAAGCTCCGAAGTCGGCTTTGTTAAGCTTGACGGCAATCTCTATTATTCGTACAGAACTGAGCTTAAAAAGGGACTTATAGTCTATACCGTAAACGACGTCAACAGAAGCGTACATTTGATATGGGCGATAATTGCCATTATCACTGTGATCTTCCTTGCAATCGCGCTTATCACTGTAAAGAGCACGGCCATAAGCTCTGTAAGATACACGAAAGATATCAAAAAAATCGAAGATGCTTTTGAAGAGGTCAAAAAAGGTAAGCTAGATGTCAATCTTGATATTCACAGCAGCAAGGAATTTCAGACAATCGGCGATGACTTTAACGAGATGCTGGAAGGACTTAAGGAGCAGATAGGAAGGAATAAAGAGCTTGCGGAGAATGTTGCTTTTTCGCAGGTTAAGCAGCTTGAGAGCCAGTTTAATCCGCACTTTATTTTTAATACGCTTGATAATATAAGGTTTATGGCAAGAATAGATGCGGCCGCAGCGGATAAGATGATAGTATCGTTATCAGGGCTTTTGCGCTACAGTATCAAAGAAGTAAGAGAAGAGGTAACGGTAAAAGAGGACCTTGATCATTTGCAGTATTACCTGAATATCCTGCAGATCAGATTTAATAAGCGTTTTGCGTATTCGATAGAGGTTCAGGATGATATTATGGATTGCCTGATCCCTAAGCTTCTTATACAGCCTCTTTTGGAGAATGCCGTTAAATACGGTTTTAACGGCCAGGAGAAATTGACGGTAAGTATCAGAGGTTACCAGATGCAGGAGAAGCTGATATTTATCTGTGAGGATGACGGCGCGGGAATTGATGAGGAGCTTCTTGAGGAGATCAGGAACAATCTTAAGGCAGAAAACAATACATCATCCCACTACGGTATTTACAACATTCATCGAAGGATCGGCCTTATGTATAACGGTGATTTCGGGCTTGATATTTCGAGTAAAAAGAATGAGGGAACGCTTGTAAGGATAACTGTTCCCAAGCGCGTAGGCGAGGAGAAGATTATTTGATTGATCACAGAGGTGTTTTACAATGTACAGAGTTTTGATCGTTGAAGATGAGGATATCATCAGAAAAGGAATTGCATATACGATGGACTGGATGGGCATGGGATGCACAATCGCGGGAGAAGCCTGCAACGGAAAAGAGGGGCTTGATAAGATAAAAGAGCTTGAGCCCGACATCGTACTTGCGGATATCATGATGCCTGTCATGGACGGTATCGAGATGATACGAGAAGCCAAGAAGACGGGTATAGGTGACTTTAAGAGTATCATCCTTACAAGTTATGCGGACTTTGAATACGCCAAGGCAGCAATAGACCTTGATGTCTCAGCATATCTTATGAAGCCTGCATCGGAAGATGAGCTGAAAAAAGATGTTGAGAAGATAATCTCTGAGATAGAGAAGGAGCATCAATACGAGGAATTTACCAAGAGAAGTAAGTCTGCAACAGACTTTGATACGGTTTACATTAAACAGGATAAAGACAACGACTACGTTAAGTACGTACTTGATGCCACCAAGGAGCACTACGCAGACAAGATAAGTATAGAGCTGTTTTCAGAACAGCTCGGTGTTTCAAGCAGCTATCTTTCCCGTAAATTCAAAGAGGCCACCGGTACCAGTTACCTGGATTTTCTTAACAAGTACCGCGTACAGCAAGCCATCAAGCTCCTTGAATCCGGCAAATACAAAGTATACGAGGTTTCCGACCTAACCGGTTTTACCGACTACAAGCACTTTAGCTCCGTCTTTAAACGCTACACAGATGTAGCTCCATCTGAATTTCTAAACTAAAGGTTGGGGGTGCCTTTGGCTTCCGGACACAGACGACTTAGCCCTAACTCTGTGCAAAAACAAAATTCGAGTATTTGGACGAGCCGATAATCCATGATCTTTCCGAAAATCCTTGGGAGCATTTTCGGAAAGACATGGATTACGGTGAAAACAACTTTCGAATTTTGTTTTTGCACAGAGTTAGGGCGGAGTCGTCAGTGTTTGGAAGTGGAAGGCGCCTTAGCCTCTCCAACTGTATAATTGTTAAAAAAGTTATGATGATTATTTTCTATAAATAGCTAGGCTTTCACTATTTTTGCTTTCATTTATATCGCTTTGCCCCAATCATGTATATTTTAATTGAAAAGGAGAACTTTGCATGATAACATATTAATTAAATAATTGTTAAGCGCTTGTTGTGAAGAAGAAAGAGGAATACTATGGGGAATAAAAGCGTCTTTATGGACACCAATATCTTTTCGGGCATTGTCGAGGATATAAGAGGATCAGCCATTGATTGTGCATTTCCTTGTAATGCTTTGAGTCAGGCACCTCATCTTGATACTTTTAGCGCAGGTAGAAGTATGCATGAGGTTCTAAAAACAATTCATGAAACAGATGAAGTATATAGGTCAGAATCGTCAGAGGCACTTCCGGGCGGGTTTCTAAAAATGAAGGACAGTATGCTTGCGGTAGATAAGGCTGCCAGTGAAGCCCTTGTGGTAAATGAAACAAATAATACTGATGGGGGTGTGCGCGAATTATGACCATAGGAGAATTGGAGCGAGAGATACAATGGTGTGATGATGCCCTTGATGACCTTGAAACTGAAGAAGGAATTATAAAAGAGCTGTATCAAGAAATAAGAGACGGTGCTGAGGAACCTATGAAGATATATGATATGACAGCAGCCGGTGAATTTAGGGGATATCTTGAAAACGAGGCAGAGCAAACTCATCATCAGGCATACACTGATGTGCATACCGCACAAGCTGACACATTAAGGCACTTAGAAGAAATAGCTCAGGCAAAAGAAAGGATTCGGGAGTATAGAAGACATTGCAAGGATGAACTGGAAGAGCTTAAAGCACAATTAAATAATAACGCTGAGCAAAAGGATGGAGAGGATAACTGATATGCTGATCTACGAGAAAAAGTCGTTAAGCGTTTACGGGGATAAAGAAGATATAAAATACGATGCCGAGAAAATGAGCTCATTCAATGAGCAATTAGATAGTGACTATGAATGGTTCAAGGACAGGGCTCGCATACTTGAAGGCAATTACATAAAATATTGCAACAATGAAACATTTGTTGGAGATGCGGCAGATGCTTCCAAAAAATTTATAATGGATGGACAGTGCGGAGAACTGCACGCCAAGAACATTTTAATCAAAAAAGAATTTGTAGAGACCTGTTTTGATATAGAGGAACTCTTCAAGGGAATGGTAGACTCCTCTCCTCATGCAAGAATAAGCACTAAAGTGTTACTGAAGATCAAAAAAGATTTTGGTGTTTACTATGCGCTAATAGATACAAAGGGCTTTGAGATAGAACGCCGTACGAGCAGGCTTGTAAATGATTACAGCAAGTGGGGGATAACCACTATCCCCAATTACAACAAGCCATATGTAGTGCTTGAAGCGTTTTGTGACAACGGTGGATTCCTGGACGAATGTATCAGAAAACTTGAGGATTTTGATCGTGATGCATACAATTATATAAACGGTAAAGACTTTATCACTAGAGCTGAAGCACTGAAAACAAAGATAAATAATACCGCCGGTGCGCTGGGTAGCATGACTGTTTATCAGCCCAATATGAAAAAGCAGTCTGTTTCGCTTGTTGCGCTAAGTTCAAATACTCAAGAAGACAATTTTTTGTATTGTCTTGGTTCTACGCCCGCCAATCAGGATACAGAAAACGAGTTAGAAATAAGTCATGTTATGGTTGAAAAGTATAGTTCAAAGTGGGATATTGAACTCGGAGATGCTGCATGGACAACTGCAGATATTGTTTATTGGAAAACGTTTGGAGGAAATGATTTTTTGTTTAAAAAGAAAACAGAATATCTAAAGAAATATAGTAACGTAATAAAAGATGCAGCACAAAAATATAAAATACCCGAAAAATTATTAGCCGGAATAGTTTTTAATGAGTATGGTGGAGATCCGTTATGGATAGATGATGTAGCTTATGGTATAAGGAAATATGATTGGAGTGGTAATGAAGAAACGGATAGTTTGACCATTACAAAGAAACCAGAACAAACATCTTTTGGAAATCTTAGTTTGCAAGTTCGCAGAGTAGCTGAAATGTATGGGTATGATCCTAACGAGTTAAGCCCTGAACAAGAGAAAGAAATAATAAATGACTTAAAAGATCCAGTGAAAAGTACATATGTTGCAGCAGCACATTTAAGAGATTTAAAGAATGTAGATTATGCGGAAGTCGCATCATGCGATATGGATGACAACATGATTCGAGATGTAGCTACTAGATATAATAGAGGTCCCGATATTCCATTAGACAAGATACATCAAAACACTTCATATGGTAACACTATATTTAAGCATGAAAAAGAAATAGAAAGTGCTTTGGAGGATTAAATGAAGATTGTTAGGTCTTTTTTCTGTTGTATAGCATTTTTAATTATTATTATTGGTGTTTTTATGCTAATAAACGGTTCTTTAGAAATGTATCCCACAAGCGAGCAAATAGAAAAATCGCGTATAACAGGATTGTTGTTTATTATTGTGGGGATGATTGCCGCTTTTTTACTAATCAAGAGAAAGCGCTAAAATAATTAGGAATAACGTTTATATTGATTGGACGGTTGATTTGCAATGAAGAAATATAGTCTGAATAACTAATATTGAAAGATGCCAATGAATGTATTATTGAAAAGCAAGGTAATAACTATAATAGCTATTTTAAATCGAATAATTGTAATGATATTATGGCTGATTGCAATGAAAGTCAACTGGATATCAATGAGCTATGAATACATAGTGTTTTTTTGCGTTATTGCATTAGATCATATATTGCTGAGAAACGGTTTGCGCAATTGTACCACAATTAAAAAAATATTAAACGTAATAGGAATAATAATTATAAATATTATTTTGAATTATGTATTTTCTTTTTTGGCTCCCCAAAAAATTGGATTAGAAATAGTGTATGATACGTATATAATATCTCAAGCGCTGATTATACTAGCTTTTATATATTTTTTGTCGGACATGTGTTTTAAAATAAAAACCAATTTGAAAAATATCGATAAATAAAAGGCAACTTTACGTCCTTTAATATGCTCTCATCCCCATCTACTGAATGTGCCATCATTGCGGTAATGTCCGACAAAGGGAATATACGTAAGATGGGCGGAGACGTGGTTGATGACATTGATTCCGCTATTGGTTATAAGGGTGATGTATACTCTGGAAGCATGGGAATAGATGCACCTGATCATTATCTTTGTATAGTGATCGGGTTTTTGTATTTAAAAATCCAGTTCAGAAATTCGGATAAGAAAACAGAAATATGGGTATTTAAAGATCTTTCTTTTTTCTAGAATAGTATTATCAAATTCTTGATTTGATGAAAGGAGAAGGATAATGAAAAAGAGATTAGCAATGGTATTGGCCGGACTCATGGCTATCGGTGTTGTTGGATGTGGTGTTAATTCAGCTCCCGCTGCACCTGAAGCAGCTCCTAAGGAGGAGGCAAAAACTGAGGCACCTGCTGATGGGGCACAGGAAAATGCGGAGGCAGAGGATGCAGGAGATGCTGCAAACCTCGATGAGCTTATTGAAGCAGCTAAGGCTGAGGGTGAGCTTGTTGTCTACGGTTCTTGTGAGGAAGAGTATTTAGCAGCTGCTTGTGAACACTTCCAGGAGCTCTATGGAGTAAAGGTTACATATCAGCGTCTTTCAACCGGTGAGGTTCAGAGTAAGATAGAAGAGGAGAACGGCAATCCTTCAGGTGATGTTTGGTTTGGTGGCACAACCGATCCTTACAACGTAGCTGCAGGTGAGGGCCTTCTTGAAGCATATGAAGCACAGAATGCAAGCCATCTTATAAGCGATACATATCGCGATAAGGACGGTTACTGGTACGGTATATACAAGGGAATCCTTGGATTTATGGTTAACATGGATGAGCTTCAGCGTATGAATATTGATAAGCCCGAGGACTGGAAGGATCTTCTTAAGCCTGAGTACAAAGGTCTCATCTGGCTTTCAAACTACAATACAGCCGGAACAGCTAAGCTTGTTATCAACACAATGATCCAGAAGTATGGTCATGACGAGGGTATTAAGTATCTTGTAGATCTTGATAAGAACATTGAAGTTTATACAAAGTCAGGTTCAGGTCCTTCCAAGAACGTTGGAACAGGTGAGTGTGTTGTCGGCATCGGATTCCTCCATGATGGAATCACACAGATCGTTGATAACGGTTACGGCAACATCGGACTTATCATTCCTTCAACAGGAACATCATTCGAAGTTGGTGCAACAGCAATCTTCAAGGGATGCAAACATCCCAATGCAGCTAAGCTTTGGATCGAGTATGCTCTTAGCCCTGAGTGCGTAGAGCTTGCAGCAGAGAACGGTTCTTATCAGTTCCTTGTACTCGATAACGCTAAGCAGCCTGAAGTAGCAGCTCAGTTCGGTCTTGATCCCGAGAACGTTATGAAGTATGACTTTGACGATGCCAAGGAGAATACTCCTAAGTACATCGAGGAAGTTATGAATGCACTCGGAAGTGCTGCAGACGATCGTTTCCAGACTGAATAATCATTAAATGCTAATGTGGGGCGGGTTTGGCTATAATCCGCCCCACATATATTCTGTAGTATTTTTACAAGGAGGACATAAATAATGGCAAAAAGTCAAAGTGCCAGCCTTGACAGGAAGAAGCTCATGGCGGATCCCATTATGGTGACCACCATTGCGCTTTTGATTGTTTTTTTGACTGTATTTATCTTATATCCGCTCGCAATCTTGCTGGTGGACAGCTTTGTTTCAGAGACAGGCTTTACTCTTGATACATTTAAGCGTGTTCTTGCGCTTCCAAACTTTAGACGAGCTATTACAAATACACTAAAGGTAGGTTTTCTTGTAGGTATAGCATCAGCTCTCATAGGTCTTTTGTTTGCTTATGTTGAGGTGTATGTAAAGCTTCGCACAAGATTCATGGAGGGGCTTTTCAGAGTCGTATCCATGCTTCCTGTTGTATCACCACCATTTGTTCTTTCATTATCGATGATCATGCTTTTTGGTAAAGCCGGTATCATCACTCGTTTCCTTTTGAAAATATATGACAACAGTGTATACGGATTCTGGGGAATTGCTATCGTTCAGACACTTACCTTTTTCCCTGTCTGCTACATGATGCTCAAAGGTCTTCTTAAGAATATCGATCCTTCTTTGGAAGAAGCTGCAAGAGATATGGGAGCGTCAAGATTTAAGGTATTCAATACAGTTACACTCCCCCTTATTCTTCCGGGACTTGGAAATGCTTTTCTTGTAACTTTTATTGAATCCATCGCAGACTTTGCAAACCCCATGATCATCGGTGGATCATACGATACTCTTGCAACAACTATCTATCTTCAGATAACAGGTGCTTATGACAAGCAGGGCGCGGCTGCAATGGCTGTAGTTCTTCTTGGAATCACACTTCTTATGTTTGTTGTTCAGAAGTATTATCTTGAAGCAAAGAGTACAGCAACTCTTTCAGGAAAAGCATCAAGAGAGCGTATGCTCATTACAGATAAGAGTGTTACGATTCCTCTTACTATTCTGTGCAGTGCGCTTGCTATATTTGTTATCCTCATGTACATCTGTGTTCCTTTCGGAGCAATGTTCCGTACCTGGGGCTACGATTTCCATCTTACATTTAAGTGGTTCGGACAGGTATTTAAGAAGTACAAGGGATTTAAGGCGTTTAAGGACAGCTTCATTTTGTCACTTATATCTGCGCCTATTACAGCTCTTTTGTCCATGATAATTTCTTATCTTGTAGTAAAGAGAAAGTTTAAGGCAAAGGGATTTATTGAAGCGGTTTCCATGCTTGCCATGGCGGTTCCCGGAACAGTTCTCGGTATCGGATATATCAGAGGCTTCTCCGGTGGACTTTTTGGAAGCGGAATCCTTCAGGGCTTGTACGGAACAGGAGCAATCCTGGTTATCGTCTTCATTGTTCGAAGCCTTCCAACAGGTACCAGAAGCGGTATCTCAGCTCTTCGTCAGATTGATAAGAGCATCGAGGAATCCGCTTATGATATGGGCGCTGACAGCTTTAAGGTATTTATGACGGTGACACTTCCTCTTATCAAGGACAGCTTCCTTAGTGGCTTTGTTACCTCATTTGTACGTAGTATCACAGCGATCAGTGCAATCATCCTTTTGGTTACACCTTCGTATCTGCTCATTACAGTACAGATCAATGAGTTTGCTGAGAAGGGTGCATACGGAATTGCCTGCGCATTTGCGTCAATTCTTATTCTCATAACCTACGGTGCGGTGCTCATCATGAATCTGCTTATGAAATACTTTGGAACCAGCCGCAGAGTACAGACAAACGATTAACGAAAGAGGTGTAAATAATGGCTAAAGAGAAAAAGGGTGTTCGCCTTGAACACATTTCAAAAATTTATAAAGATCCTAAGACAGGAAAAGATTTTTATGCGGTAAAGGATGCCAATCTTGAGATTGAGCCCGGTAGCTTCGTTACATTGCTCGGTCCTTCCGGATGCGGTAAGACAACAACGCTTCGTATGATCGCGGGCTTTGAGAGTCCCGACGAAGGTGAGATCTATTTGGGAAATGAGCCCATCAATGCTCTTACTCCCAATAAGCGTGATACGGCGATGGTATTCCAGAGCTATGCGCTTCTTCCTCACTACAACATCTTTGATAACGTAGCTTACGGACTTAAGCTTCGCAAGATGGACAAAGAGACTATTAAGCGCAAGGTTACCGATATTCTCGGACTTGTAGGACTTGAGGGCATGGAAAACCGTATGACCAATCAGCTTTCGGGTGGTCAGCAGCAGAGAGTTGCTCTTGCAAGAGCGCTTGTAATCGAGCCCGGAGTTCTTTTGTTCGATGAGCCTTTATCAAACCTTGATGCCAAGCTCAGAGTATCGATGCGTACCGAGATAAGAAGAATCCAGCAGGAAGCAGGAATAACAGCTATCTATGTAACACACGATCAGAGTGAGGCCATGGCGATCTCAGACAAGGTTATCATAATGAACGGCGGTAATGTTGAGCAGATCTCAACTCCTCAGGAAGCATATTATTATCCGAATAATAAGTTCGTTGCGGACTTTATCGGTGAGGCTAATTTCCTAAAGGGTGTTGTAGCGGCTCAGGATAAGGTTGAGATCGCAGGATCACAGATCAGCTGCGCAACAGGTAATTTAACGATAAATTCTGATTGTAATGTTGTACTCAGACCCGAAGGTGCTATACTTGGAGATAGTGGAGTGCTTAAAGGAAGCGTTAAGTATTCATGCTTCATGGGAGCATATCAGGATTACCATATCCTTGTCGGTGATACTCTTCTTAAGATTCAGGAATACAATCCTAAGAATAAGAAGATATACAATGTGGGAGATGAGGTATTCCTTAGCTTTGAGGATAATACTCTCTACGCACTTTAATATTAAGAACGGAGCATTATTATATGAATGCATGGTCACTTATTGAATTTTTGGAAAGCTCCAATGATATTGCGGTTGCAATAAGACTCGTTGTGGCGACATTCTTCGGCAGCCTTATCGGTTGGGAGAGAATTGTCAAAAGACACAGCGCCGGAATCAAGACTTTTGCTCTAGTGAGTTTGGGCTCCGCTGTCGCAACAGCACTTAATGTTTATCTTGCACAGTTGCCGGGACTTAACGCCGATGTGAGCCGTATACCTGCCGGTGTTGTAAGCGGTATAGGCTTTCTCGGAGCAGGAACGATCCTTGTCACCGGAAGACAGCAGATCAAGGGACTTACGACCGCTGCTTCATTGTGGGTTACATCCTGTATGGGAATGGCTATCGGAGGAGGCTATCTGATAATCGGAGTTGTATGCTTTGCTCTCGTTATGATCGCCAATGTCATCCTTCTTCATCTTAGTCATCGAGTAGAGGATAACAGCAAGTACATGAGCGTTTATGTTGAAGTTAATAAAACGAAAGGCGTCAACAAGCTTATCCAAACCTTATCGTCTGAAAATTGCAAGATAAGCAGTATGACCAAGAGCAAAGAAAAGACTCTTCAGTCATCGGACGCAGCTATCATTGTGGATATTGATTTTGACAGAAGACGTTCACATAAGGAAGTATTGGACTTATTAAATGCTCAGGAATTTGTTAATTATGTGGAAGAAATCTGACATTTTGTAAAGAAATCTAAAAATAGACTGATTAAAGAACTGCCAACGAAAAAACCTCGTTGGCAGCTTTTTTTATCTTGACATTTTTTTACAAATATATTAACATTACCAAAGTGACAATTATTTATTATCATGAAAAAAGTTGAAGGGGACAATTAAATGACGATTCTAGCATTTTTGGCAGTTCTTCCTGCCGCAGTTTTATTGTACGTTATCTACAAGGCAGACAATGTTGAGAAAGAGCCTATCGGGCTTATGGCATTGGTGTTTTTCTTGGGAGTTCTTTCCACGATTTCAGCAATGATCTTGGAAACGATCGGTACATATGTACTTGATCTGGCATTTATGAATATGGGTGGACCGAGAAATCTTATTTACACATTTCTTATGACTTTCCTTGTTGTCGGTGTTGCCGAAGAGGGCGGTAAATATTTCGTATTAAAGAAGATGACATGGAAAAATAAGGAATTCAATTTCTCATTTGACGGTATCGTTTATTCGGTGTGTGCATCATTGGGATTTGCAACACTTGAGAATATACTTTATGTTCTTCCCGGCGGTCTTGGTGTCGGAGTTGTAAGAGCTATTTTATCAGTACCCGGACACTGTATCTTCGGTGTGTTCATGGGTGTTTATTACGGACTTGCCAAGGGCAATGAGCTCAGAGGAAATATGGAAGGCATGAAGATGAATCTTCGCAAGGCTTTCTGGATTCCCGTAGCAATCCACGGTTTCTATGATTTCTGTCTTATGGCTGAAATGGAGATCTTGCTTCTTGCATTCTTGGGACTTGAGATATTCATGGTAGTTCGTGCGATTAAGATGATCAAGCTTATGTCCAAGACAGACATGCCTCTTATTCCCGGTGTCACTGCAGAGGAAGCTATCAATATAAGAAACATGCAGGCAATGCAGCAGGCTATGCCTCAGGGAATGGCCTTCCAGCAGGGTATGGGAATGCCCCAGGGAATGGCAATGCAGCAGGGCATGCAGATGACTCAGGGAATGGCTCAGAACATGCAGCAGCCCTATGCTCAGATGAATCAGAATATGGCAGGAAACTTCCGGCAGCCTTACACAAATATGAATCAGAACGTTCAGCAGCCTTACAATCAGATGCAGAACGGTTACGGATATACACCTGTTCAGAACGCACAGCCTATGCAGAATGATGCATTCGCCGCTCAGCCCGTTCAGAATGCACAGCCTGTTCAAAATGAGCAGCCGCTTCAGAATGTTCAGGAGATAGTTAATACAAATACTCAGAACACGGTTAATAATCAGACAGAGGAACTCTTCAACCAGGATCCCGCTATCATGATCCAAAATGAGCCTTTAACTGACGGACTTTCCAATCCGGCTCCCGTGTTTACGGCAGATGAGCTTTCTTGATAAATTATAATTTGATTAAAGACATTAAGATTGTACTAGGATTCTTAAAAATGTCCGATTTTTTCTAACATGGCTATAACCTATAATGACATTGTCGAAAAACGACAATGTCATTTTTTATTTCCAAATTTTATGGGAGGTTATGGTATGAAGAAAAAAATTATCGCAACTATTTTAGCTGCAGCAACTGTTCTTTCTATGACAGCATGCGGCGTTTCAGCTCCTGAAGCTCCTGCGGCACCTGCAGCTACAGATGCAACAGCAGCAGCGGCAGAGACACCTGCGGCAGATGCAACAGCAGCTGAGGCAGTAACACCTGCAGCAGACGCTATCACACTTGTTATGGCAGAGGTTAATAACCTTGATACCATCGTTGGTATGACAGATGCCAAGTTTAAGGAAGAAGTAGAGAAGAGATCAAACGGATCTATCATTATTGATCTTCAGCCCGGCGGAGTTCTCGGTGATGAGGCAGCTGTGCTTGATTCAATGCTTGGTGGCGGCGGAACAATCGATATGTCCAGAATTTCCGCTTTCGCTCTTACACCTTACGGCGGAGAGAAGTCAATGCTTCTTTCACTTCCTTACACATTCGTAAACCGTGAGCATTTCTGGAATTTTGCCAATTCAGATCTTGCACAGGAATTCCTTCTTGAGCCCTCAGAAAAAGGCAGAGGCATCAGAGGTCTTTTCTATGGTGAGGAAGGTTTCCGTCATTTCTTCACAAGAGAGCCAATTACAGGTATCGAGTCATTCAAGGGCATGAAGCTTCGTGTTTCTACAGACCCTGTTATGACAGGTCTTGTTGAGGGTCTTGGCGCATCTGCTACACCTATTGATTTCAACGAGCTTTATCAGTCACTTCAGACAGGTGTTGTTGACGGTGCTGAGCAGCCTATCGCTAACTACAAGTCAAAGGCATTCCCTGAAGTTGCTCCCAACATGATCCTTGACGGACATACACTTGGTGCTATCCAGGTTGTTATCACAGACGATGCTTGGAACAAGCTTACACCTGAGCAGCAGGAAATCATTACAGAGGCAGGTAAGGCAGCTTCTGAGTACAACCGTTCAATCTCTGAAGAGAAGGAGAAAGAGGTACTTGAGCAGCTTAAGGCTGACGGTGTAAACATCGTTGAAGTTGAGGATATTACTCCTTGGCAGGAAGCAGTTAAGCCTGTTATCGAAGAGAATACAAAGGGACAGGAAGATCTTTACAAGAAGATCTGCGATATGAAGTAATCTTTTTTTCAAGATTAAATTACAGTTTTAATTAAGCAATAAATTACAAGGCACAGAGAGTCTTACTTCCTGTGCCTTGTTTAGAAAAGAGGCATTTTATGGAAGGCATTTTTAAACAGATTGATAAGATCAAGCCTTTATACGATATGACATATAAGGTTATGCTTTTTATCTGCAAGCTTCTACTTGTTGCAGATATCCTTATCACTAGCATAGCAGTTGCATGTAGATATATACCTTTTGTTACCGCTCCTGCATGGTGTGAAGAGATAGTGCTTACACTTATGGCGTATATGGCAGTATTATCAGCTGCGCTTGCTATCAGACGCGGTGCACATATCCGTATGACAGCTTTAGACTCATATTTACCCAAGGTTGTAATTAAGGCGCTTGATATACTAAATGATATTTTTGTTTTTGGGCTTGCGCTGGTAATGATCACTGTGGGATGGAAATATGCACTCAAATTAGGAAGCATGGGATCATATACAAGTGTGCCTTTCCTTTCAAGATTTTGGCTTTATTTCCCGATTCCCGTTGCGGGCGTGGCAATGGTGGTCTTCGAAATAGAAGCGTTCTACAACCATATTAAGAGCATAGTTATTAAGGAGGAGAATAAGTAATGGCAATAAACACAACAGCTATTGCAATATTGCTTGTGAGCTTTCTCGTTATGATTTTGCTCAGATTTCAGATTGCGTATGCAGTAGCACTTTCATCTATTTTCTGTTTGTTATATCAGGGATTCCCGCTTACAACAGTTTGTCAGCAGATGGTTAAGGGAATCAGTTCTTTTAGTTTGATGGCGGTACCGTTCTTCATCACCATGGGTTGCATAATGGGTAGCGGAGGAATATCCGAGAAACTCATTGCTCTTGCCAATTCCTGTGTTGGATGGATGACAGGCGGAATGGCGATGGTTAATATCGTTGCTTCATATTTCTTTGGAGGAATTTCCGGATCTGCGGCTGCAGATACAGCATCACTTGGAACAATCCTTATCCCTATGATGGTAGAAGAGGGGTATGATGACGATTTCTCCACAGCCGTTACCATCACATCATCATGTGAGGGACTTCTTGTTCCTCCCAGTCACAACATGGTTATTTATGCCATGAGTGCAGGCGGTATATCTGTAGGAAGTCTTTTCCTTGCAGGATATATTCCGGGAGCACTTCTTGCTATCTCTCTTATGGTTGGATCATATATCATATCCAAGAAGAGACATTATCCCAAGGGAGAAGCATTTAACATAAAGAGTTTTATTAAACAGCTCGGAGTATCTATCTGGGCTCTTGCAGCAATCGTTATTGTTGTAGTGGGAGTTGTAGGCGGTGCATTCACAGCTACAGAGTCTGCAGCTATTGCAGTTATCTATAGCCTTATAGTCAGTGTATTCATTTATAAGGGACTTGACCTTAAGGGAATATGGAAGACTCTTGAGCAGTGTATTGATACACTTGCCATTGTGCTTATTCTTATTTCAACTTCAAGTATCTTTGGCTTTTGCCTGACAACACTTCATGTACCTGATCTTGCTGCAAACGCTATTATCGGACTTACACGTAATCCGATACTTATCGCACTTCTTCTTAACCTGATACTTCTTGTACTCGGATGCATTATGGATATGGCTCCCATCATCCTGATAGCTACACCTATCCTTCTTCCGATAGCACAGTCTATCGGTATCAATCCGATTCAGTTTGGTATCATGATCATCCTTAACTGCGGTATCGGACTTCTTACACCTCCTGTAGGAGCTGTATTATTCATCGGTTCCGCTGTAGGTAAGGTTAAGATGGAGAAAGTGGTAAAGGCAACACTTCCTTTCTATTTATGCATGATCATTGTACTTTTGCTTCTCACATTTATACCTGAGATCAGCATGTTCTTACCTAACCTGTTTGCTAAATAAAAGGATTATTGTATGGAATACAGATATATTTCAGATGTAAAGCCAAAGGATCTTATGTTTATAGCGATGCTCAGAACCTATCGTTCATTCATCGGAGTTATCAATGTTGTGTTTACGGTGGCTATGATAATGCTGACTGTTCATTTTTGGAGTCAGACCGGAGGCTTTATAAGAACCCTCATGCTCATCGGTTGTTTTCTTTTTCCTGTTATTCAACCTCTCGCTATTTACGGAAGAAGTGTAAAGCAGCTCGAGAATCTGCCCGGAAGAGTAGAGCTTATGTTTGATGATAACGGTGTTCATGTTGACAGTGAAGGCAAACACGAGGATATCAAATGGAATAAGATATCCAATGCCATCAAGCAGACCAATATGATCGTTGTTATGTCTGATGCGACCCACGGATATATGCTCACCAACAGGATTCTCGGTGATGAGAAAGAAGAGTTCTACGAATTCTTGTGCAAAAAGATTCGCAAATAAAAAGAAAAATAGAAATTTATCGAAGGCAGCGATATAATACTTTAATAGTAACTATACGCTGCCTTCTTTTAAAAATATGAAAAAATTAAAAGCCTTTTGGAAAAAGATCACCATAAAAAACAAAATAACTCTCTTTACGGGAACTGTTTTTCTTACCATATTGGTCGCCATTGTTTTTGATGCCATATTGATAAGACTTTTTGTTATAGACGTCAATGATATCATGGAAGACAATTCAAAAGGCGGAGAGATAGTTGCGGTTCTTGATAAGGAGAAAGATTGTTTCAATGCATATATAGACAACAATTCTTTGGAGAACAGAGAAGCTCTTTTGAATTCTTTCAGTGAGACGGCTAAGGCAATAAACGAGATCCCGCTTGATTACGACAGACTCGGAGAGAATAGGTATGCTCAGCTCTTTTCTCTAAGAACTTGTTATGATGTGTATTGTTCATCCAGAGATGAGTTAGTTAATGAGGAACTTCAAAGTCATGACTACGTAAGCAGACTTTATTCCGTTTACACAATGCAGGACTACCTTCTTGGCTATGCCCAAAAGTTTGTCGATCTTACTCTAAAAGACGGAAACGCCAAGTACAGAGAACTTATCCCGACCGTTTTTGCCGTTCCTCTTATCGCGGTCACTCTAAGTATCTTGCTTTTCTCGATTGTCCTTGAGATATCCAGGATGATGAACAAAGCGATCACTGAGCCTGTACTTAAGCTTGCGAATGCTTCAAGAAGGATCGCGGCAAACGACTTTTTTATCGATGATGTCCAAGCCGATAACGAGGATGAACTTGGGGAACTCGTAGTTGCTTTTAACAAGATGAAATATGCGACGGGAGAGTATATTGAGGCGCTTGAGCAAAGAAGGGAAGCACTTGACAAACTTCATGCGCAGGAAGTTGAAACTCTTGAAGCCGAGAAGCAGCTTGATGCGATGAATCTCGAGCTTTTAAAGAATCAGATCAATCCACATTTTCTTTTTAATACATTGAACGTTATCGGCGGAATGGCCAATCTAGAGGGTGCATCAACATCCGAGCAGATGATAAAGGCTCTTTCGTCGCTGTTTAGATATAACCTCAAGAACCAGGCTAAGGAGGTTCTTTTGTCACAGGAACTTAAGGTTTCGGAAGACTATATGTATCTTCAGAAGATGAGATTCGGTGACAGAGTTAAGTACGTTGTTAATTGTGAAGTCGATGCGGACAATGTTATGGTTCCGACTTTTACATTACAACCGATAATTGAAAACAGTATCATTCACGGAATATCTCCTAAGGTTGAGGGTGGATGCGTATCTGTCGATGTTTCCAAGGTCGATGATAATCTTGTTATTGTGATCAAGGATACCGGAAAAGGTATGGACAGCGAAACTCTTAAAAAGCTTCATGAATCACTTGAAGGAAAAGAGAATGGCGGTGTCGGAATCGGAATCGGAAATATCTACAGAAGAATTAAGGGCATGTACGCGGAAGGCGATATGAAGATTGACAGCACAGAAGGTGAGGGAACGACTATAACAATTACACTTCCTTATCTTACGGGCGATACTGACTAAATCAAGGAGAGTAGCTGATGTACAGAGTACTTATTGCAGATGATGAGCCTATCGAAAGACAGGTTATTTCAAAAAAAATAAAAGGTTTTTTTCCGGATCAGGTAGAGATTTTTTTGGCGGAAAACGGTGTTGAGGCTGTTGAGGAGTTTAAGAAAAATAAGTGCCGGATAGCACTTCTTGATATTGCGATGCCCGGAAAGAGCGGACTTGAAGCAGCAGAAGAGATAAGAGAGTTTGATCGTGATTGCAGTATCATTTTTCTTACGGCATTTGATGAATTCAGTTATGCGAAAAAAGCTATTGAAGTAAAGGCACTTGATTATCTTCTTAAGCCGGGATCCGATGAGGATCTTATCGGTGCTTTTGAGGAGGCATTCAGCGTTGCCGATAAGAACAGCGAAAAAGATACAATTTGCGACAATGATAAAGATATGGCATCAACGCTTTTTGATTTTGATGAGGGTGATGTTGACAGTAAAAAATCAAGCATAATCGTCAGAGAGGCTAAGAATTATATCGACGAACATTACAAGGAAGATATCTCACTTCAGGATGTGGCCGGAGTTTTGGGATATTCCGATGTTTATTTTTGCAAGCTCTTTAAGCAGAATTTCGGAAAGAGCTTTATCGTATATCTCAATGAATTTAGGATAAGCAAGGCAAAAGAGTTTCTTGCCAATCCCGCGATCAACATTAAAGATATCAGTTCAGAAGCGGGATATCGCGATGCCAATTATTTTACCAGGGTCTTTAAGAGGATGACGGGAAAGACTCCCAGCGAGTACAGAAACGGAGTATTGGGCTCATGAAAAAGAGATGGATAATCGCATCGACCATATTGTTTGCGGCAGCTGTTGCCGTCGTGGGCATTTGGTTTTTCAATAACAGAAAAAAGACTGAGAAAGCTCCCGAGTATGTTTTAATGTATGCCGAAAACCAGTCCGCGAATTATCCCACTACGCTTGGCGGAGAAAAGTTCGCAGATCTTGTTTATGAGCGCACGAACGGAAGGATCAAGATTCAGATAAAATACGGAGCGGAGCTTGGAAGTGAGGCAGAGGCCATCAATCAGATGAAGTACGGCGGAATAGCTTTTGCCAGAGTTTCTGTATCACAGCTTGCCGAGAAAATTCCGGAGATGAATGTACTTCTTTTACCATATCTGTATGATGATTCGGCGCATATGTGGAGAGTTCTTGAAGGTGAGATCGGTGATGAGTTCCTTAAGAAAACAGAGAACTATAACCTGGTAGGTCTTTCCTGGTATGATGCGGGTGCAAGAAATTTCTACAGTGCAGACAAGCCGATCACTTCGGTTGAAGACTGCGCCGGAATGAATATAAGAGTTCAGGAATCCGCGATAATGGCGGACATGATCTCTGCGCTCGGAGCAAATCCGATCAAGGTTGTATATTCTGATGTTTATTCCGCGCTTGAGCAGGGGATAGTTGACGCCGCTGAGAATAACTGGCCTTCATATGAATCGATGAATCATTATAAAGTCGCGAAGTACTATACTATCGATGAGCACGTGAGAGTTCCCGAGATGCAGATCTGTTCGGAGTATGTCTGGAACATGTTTTCTGATTCCGATAAAGAGATAATAACGGAGTGTGCCAAAGAGTCTGCTCAATATGAGAGAAAGCTCTGGATTCAAAGAGAAGAACGCTCCAAGAAAAAAGCTATCGACAGCGGAACACAGGTAACGACGCTGTCGCCTGAAGAAAAGAAAAAATTCAGAGACGCAATGAGCGATGTGTATGTAAAGTATTGCGGTGATGAAATGGATCTTATCAATAAGATAATTGATTATTGATAGGAGTTTTGGGAGGATGCTATGCCTAAGGGGGCCAATCAAAAGCTTAAGTTATATTATTTAGCCAAGATCATGGTAGAAAAGACGGATGATGAACATTTTCTTACCATGCCTGAGATAAGGGAACTGCTTGAAGTCTACGGTGTTACTGCAGACAGAAAGAGTTTGTACGATGATATGGAAGCACTCAGAGTTCTTGGTATTGATGTTATAGGAGAGCAAGAGGGAAGACATTTTTATTATCATGTCGGCTCCAAGCACTTTGAGCTTGCTGAGCTTAAGCTTTTAGTTGATTCGATACAATCTTCCAAATTTATTACAGAAAAGAAATCTTCCGAGCTGATAAAAAAGGTTACGGCTCTCGGCAGTGAGTTTGAGGCTATGCAGCTTAGAAGGCAGGTTGTGGTGCAGGGCAGGATCAAGACCATGAACGAGAGTATCTATTACGTGGTCGATGAGATTCACAATGCTATCGCTCACAACAAGAAGATCAGATTCGAATATCTTCAGTGGAATCTTGAAAAGAAGATGGTTCCAAGGAAAGACGGTATGTATGAGATAAGTCCCTGGGCTCTAACTTTTGACGATGAGAATTATTATCTTATAGGTTATGATTCCGCTGCATCCAAGATAAAGCATTACAGAGTCGATAAGATGAGAAATATAGTTCATCTTGAAGAAAAAAGAGAAGGCAAGGAAGCCTTTAACGCCTTGGATATGGCAGCTTATTCACGCATGAACTTCGGCATGTTCGGAGGCGAAGAGACAGCTGTAAAGCTTATGTTTAAAAATGAGATGGTCGGAATTCTTCTTGATAGATTCGGAAAAGATATAACGATAAGAAAGAGTAAAGAAGATGGTTACAGCGAGACAATCGTTAACGTCGCTTTGAGCGATCAGTTTTTTGGATGGATATTTGCACTTGGTAACGGCGTAAAAATAACTGCGCCAAAAGAAGTGACGCAGAGATTTGCCGATGAACTTAAAGACAGGCTCAAGAACCTGTATATCGATTAAAGATTTTTCCCAGGATTCCGGTTATTGCCGTAAAAGCAAAGGTTACGGCTTCAAGGAAAAGATATGATTTGTTTCCTGAAAAATATAATGCGAGAGCTGTAATTATACTGATACCGATTATTATATAAGATTTAAGCATGAATTTTTTGCTATCCGATTCTTCAACCGGTTTGTTTGGGTGATCTACGGGACCGGTGCTCAGGATAACAAGAACCGATATAGCGTATATTATCAGAGAAACCGGTGGCTGTGCGGTGATTTTTTTTACCAAAAAAAGACATGCTACAAGCAATAAACACGAGAATATATAACACGCTTTAAAGGTTTTAAGATGAAGACCTCCCGTGTATGAGCGCATCATAAGAAAAAAGAAAGAGAAGAAGAGCGCTTGCGGGATTGCATGCATAAAGGCTGCAATGACAAGAACGGATGCAAAGCAAAAAGCTGTTTCGAGTAAAGATTCGAAACCATATTTGTATATCTCGTAGTTTTCTTTTTCTATCACGTTCTTTTTAAGTATATAGTCAGTTAGTTTCTTGGACAGATATTCCATTTTTCTATTGATCCTTGTGATTCGGACAACCCGTACTTTCGAATTTGCTCTGTGCTACCGCGATGTTACACACTTTATCGCGGATTTCTTTTTGCTTTTTCTCACTTATCTTTAATTCGACTTCTTCATTTCCAACGTGCATTATTACATACGAATAGCTGATTCTTTTTACGTACTTATAATTTACGAGGAAAGACTGATGTATTCTGAGGAAAAAGAAGCGATTGCTCTCGATGCTTTTTTCTATGTCATTTATTTTGCCGTAAAATTGCCTAACAGAACCGTCGCTTAAATGGATATGTACGAGTCTGCTTGAGCTTTCAAAATAAACGATGTTTTTGAACGGAACTTTAATAAGCTCTCTTTTATAGATATATTGGAAGAAGCCTTCGTTTTCTTCGAGCTTTCCGAGAGCTTGATTAAAATACAATTTGAATTTTTCCAGATTGACGGGTTTGGACAGAAACCGGAATGGTTCAACTTCAAAGAGTTCTTTTAGGTAATTTTCATAACCCGATATGTAGATAAGGATCACATCCTTACTGAACTTACGTATGTTGCGGGCGGTTGAAATACCATCCATATTTTCCATCTCGATATCAAGGAAGATGATATCGTAGCCTTTTCCTTCTTCAAAACTTTTTACCAGTGGAAGACCATCATAGAAAATATCGATATCGGCGCGTATGCCGCTGTTTAGGCATTCATTGTTAACATGAGATTCCAACCATCCGGCCAGTTTAACGTCGTCGTCGCATATGGCTATTTTTAACATATCCTATCTCCTTCAAGCTGTTATCATTATGTAATGGTTAATTTTGTAGGATGGGTATGTGTTTACAAAAGGCACTTAAACGTTTTCTGTGCCTTCCTTCGTAGTATATCATATTTTGGCAAGCTTTTGAAAACACGTGTTGCATAATGGGGTGAGAAAATGTTTTAATGGAGGTTAGATGGGCTGTATAGAAAATATATAGGTGGTGGGGATATGACAGATCAAATAATGCTAATACCGGAATTTTTTGTTCCATTTCTTTATGCTTATGTCTTTAGTAAGCTGATGACACTGTTTCTTGGAAAAAAGAATAACAGAATCATTGCCGGAAGGATTGGCTGGGGCTGTTTCATCGTATATCAGATATTAACCAATCATTTTATTAATTTTATAAATCCCTGGATAATGATCAGTATCAATATTTTTATTCTTTTCCTGATCGGAATAATTGAAAGGGGCGCTTCCCTTATGCGGAGTGCATTCTTTGCAATTATTGTCTGCGTTATAAATATGCTTATGGAAGTTGCAGGCATATTAATTATGACTTTTATCGGCGTTGATAGTAGTATTACCAATATAACGGGCGGTTATATGGCTTCGGTATTATTGCTTATTATGGATATTGTTTTGAGCAGGACCAAGAGAGAAAAGAGACATAATGACATTCCGTTAAAAATCTATTCTATAATCCTAATTATTCCGATTGTAACCATTATTCTAATGAACTGGCTGTTTATGATCGCATCAATTCAGACAGCTTATGCCAATATAGCTATCATTTCGGGATGTTTTTTTCTGCTTATGAATTACATAATATTTGAGGTTTATGACAGGATCAGCCTTGATGCAGAGCTTAAATCGGAGAACAGGCTATACTGCAAGCAGCTTGAGCTTTGCTCTGCCCAAGCAAGCGATCAGGAAAATTTCTATGCAGAGATCAGAAGAACCAAGCATGATATGAAAAACCATCTTACGGGACTATTTGAGATGATCAAGCAAGGACATAACAAAGAGGCTTGCGAATACATAGAAAGGCTCCTTAAAGACGGTATACATGTCAATGCGGAGGAGATATCACGAAGCGGAAATATTATCATAGATTCTCTTATCAATCATAAATATAAAATAGCAAAGGAAAACGGGATTAAATTTGATGCTACCGTTTTTGTCCCTTCCAAGCTTGAATTTAGAAGCGATCATCTTGTCATCATACTTGGAAATCTTTTGGAAAATGCGTTGGAAGCATGCTATAAGGTGGCTAAGGGGTTAAGATATATCAACGTTGAAGTGTCGTATGAAAAGGGTATTCTTCATATTTGCATAAAAAACAGCTGCATAAGTGAGAAAAGAAGAGGAAGTGACGGGGCTTATTTTACGACCAAAGAAGATAAGGAAAACCACGGAATAGGCTTATCCTCAGTAAGGAAGGCAGTTAAGTATTACGACGGTGAAGTGAAGATAAAAGACAATATTGAAGATTTCACTGTAGTCGCAATTCTATATGGAATTCATTAAAAATTACATAAAAATCCGTATTTTTTACAACATGAAAATATGGCCTCCGAAAACGTTTATAATGGGTTTTAGCTCGAGCGAAGGAGGTACATATGGCGGGTTACAAAGATGTCTTCGAGAGGATCGAGGTCAAGTATCTTTTGGATGACATGCAATATGTAGCGCTGAGAAAACGACTTGAAGGTATGGCGAGGGTAGATAGTTATGGGAAGACTTCAATTCTGAATATCTATTTTGATACTCCGGATTTTACTCTTGTCGAGAATTCTCTTGATAAGCCTATCTACAAGGAAAAGCTCAGATTGCGTTCATATGGCGTGGCCGCAGACGACACCAATGCTTTTATTGAGATCAAGAAAAAGTATAAGGGCGTTGTCTACAAAAGAAGGATCTCAATGCCTTATTCGGAAGCAATTGATTATCTTGTGAAAGGTAAAGAGCTTGAAAATCAATCGCAGATATCTGCTGAGATTGATTATATGAAGAAGCACTATGGGGAATTAGTGCCTGCGATGGCGATCTCTTATGACAGGATCGCAATGGAGGGGATTCATGATCCGGATCTTCGGATCACATTTGATACTAACATCAGATGGAGAACGGACAAATTATCGTTAAAAGAGGGGAATGTGGGCAAGGATATTCTGGAGCCCGGGCAGCATCTTATGGAACTTAAGATCGCTGGAGCGATGTCCGTAGAACTTGCAAGGATTTTGGATGAGCTAAATATTCGAAAGACTTCATTTTCTAAGTATGGAAGAGGTTATATCGATTACATGAGCGGCAACGAGCCCAGATTTGTGGCTATGAGCACCGCCGTATAAAAACTGAATATCGGCAATACTATAATAAAAGACAGAAGGTAAAAAACAATGACAGCAGACTATATATTTGGGTCCATTATGACAAACGGGATGGTTACGGGGGTTACCTTCCTGGTTTCTACTTTTGCATCACTTGCTATCGGTATTTTTATAGCATTTATGTATACACTAAGAAACAGCTATTCAAAGAGCTTTTTTGTTACGTTATCGCTGATACCTGCGATCGTGCAGATCATTATCATGCTTGTTAACGGTAACCTTGGAGTCGGAGTGGCTGTGGCCGGAGCATTCTCTCTGGTTAAGTTTCGTTCGGCACCGGGAGCCGGCAAAGAGATAACAAGTATTTTCCTTGCTATGGCATCGGGCCTTGCGACAGGTATGGGATACATTGGTATTGCCGTTATCTTTGTTGTGATACTTTCACTTGTGAGTGTGATTCTCAACAGTCTCCATATTGGAGAGAACGAGAAGCTGCTTAAAATCACAATTCCGGAAGGATTGGATTTTGAAGGTATTTTTGATGATATACTTGCAAAGTACACAACCAAGTCTGAATTACAGGAGGTTCGTACCTACGGAATGGGAAGTTTATATAGACTGAGCTACAAGATCATCATGCAGTCAGGTGCATCAACCAAGAGCATGATAGATGAGATGCGCGTAAGAAACGGCAATCTCGAGATCAGCTGTTCCCGTACCGTGGCTATTAAAACCGAGGAACTGTAATAGTAGGAGGTGATCTTGCAATGAGGAAAAAGAAAGTATTGGCTAAGGGGCTGGAGAGACTATCCAGGCTGGCAGTTAGAAAAACTGTGGAAACTCGGTGCATGATGTATGGCCATCAGCCACTTGTACCTAAAGGAATGAAAAGTTTCCTATCATCAAAATAATAACAATGAACAATAAACATATACGTTTCGGCGCCTTGCCATATGCAGGGCGCCGAAATGCTTTTTTATAACAAAAAAGAATGTCGTAAGACATTCCTTGGACATTCCTTAGACATTCTTTTTTAGATTGCTTTTTCTTTTTTCTTTTCTTTTTTTTCTTCGTTAATCTTTTCTATAAGTCTATCAATTTCAGCCTGTGAAAGCCTAACGTAGTCATTATTAACTTCTGACATTAGAATACCTCCTATTACAAGACACCCCTTTAAAAACATTTATACCATATTTCGGTTCAAATTTATATAAAATTTATAAAATCCATAAAAAGTTCATAATTAATTATTGTAAACGCTTACATTCCTTGATATAACTATTAATGAGCTTAATATCCATGGCATCTGGATGTAAATATTTACATTTTATGGAGGTTCGATATATGGAACAATTAAAATACGATATTTTGGAAAAGTCGGGTTATAAAGGATATGTTTTAAAAGATGCGCCGATCAAGGTGCTTCAGTTTGGCGAAGGCAATTTTCTGAGGGCTTTTGTGGACTGGTTCTTTGACATAAGTAATGAAAAAGCGGGCTTTAACGGTAAAGTTATGCTTGTTCAGCCTATAGCACAGGGGCTTACAGATATAATAAATAAGCAAGAAGGGCTCTATACCTTATATCTCAGAGGAAGTGAGAATGGCAAGAAGATAGACAATAAGCGCGTTATTTCCGCTGTGAAATCCTGCGTCAATCCGTACGATCCCAAGGATTTTCAGAAGATGCTTGATGTTGCGACCGGCGATGACCTTGATATTATCGTTTCAAATACCACCGAAGCCGGTATTTCTTTTGACCCTTCATGTAAACTTGATGACATTCCCGCAAACAGTTTTCCGGGAAAGCTCACTCAGGTTCTTTATGCTCGTTTTAAGGCCGCTAAGAAAGGTGTTGTCGTTCTGTCCTGCGAGCTTATAGATAATAACGGAAAAGAGCTTTTGAAGTGTGTCAACGAATATATTGATCTTTGGGGACTTAGTGATGATTTCAAGAAATGGGTGAATGAGAGCAATATCTTTTGCTCAACTCTTGTCGACAGGATTGTTCCCGGCAGGATCAGGGATGAAGCGGAGATTGCAAGGCTTGAAGATGAAAACGGATATCACGATGAGCTTATCGATGTCGGCGAGATATTCGGTGTTTGGATAATTGAGGGGCCCAAAGAGCTTGAGGACAGGCTTCCGTTTAAGAGAGCGGGGGTTAATGTACATGTTGTTCCCGATGTTATGCCATATAAGCATCGCAAGGTAAGGATACTTAACGGGGCACATACAGGCTTTGTTCTTGGTGCTTATCTTGCCGGAGAAGACATTGTCAGAGATTGCATGAACAACAAGATAATCGCAGGGTTTATGAACAAGATGCTTGAAGAAGAGGTAATACCGACGCTGACGGATCATCTTGATGAGAAGGATCTTAATGAATTTGCGGCTGCGGTAAAAGATAGGTTTAACAATCCTTTTGTTAACCATGAGCTTATGTCCATTTCACTTAATTCGACAAGTAAGTGGAAGGCAAGAAATATGCCGTCGTTTCTCGGCTTTATAGAAAAGAACGGTAAGCTTCCTGTTTGTCTTACTATGTCGCTTGCTGCTTACATTGCTTTTTATTCAAGTAATATCAAGGGGCTTAATGACAAGGGACTTGTCTGCGAAAGACCATCCGGAAATGAGTATGTTGTAAGCGATGACAGGTGGGTTCTTGAGTTTTATAATGACAAAAAAGATGCATCGGAAGAGGAACTTGTAAGAGCTGTCCTTGGGAATACAAGGATGTGGGACATGGATTTAAATGAGATAGACGGACTTACGGATTTAGTTGTTGATAATCTCAAAACCATAAAAAGAGAAGGCGCTTTAAAAGCCTATGAATCCTGCCTTTGAGTAAGTTGTGAAATATTATTGAACAATGTGCACCTTTTGTTGCAAAACGAAATAAAAGATATTATCATTCGTCTTAGACATATATGTTATTGCATATTAGGGAGGGAATATTATGAAAAAAAAGATCATGGCAGCTATTATGATAGCTACAATGACATTAGGACTTGCGGCATGCGGTTCATCCAAAGAGAACGCGCAGAGCACATCAAGTAATGCTGATCAGACGGGGGCTGAGACAGCCGATGCCGGAGCTTCTGCCGGCGATAATGCTTCAGAAGAGAAGGCACAGATTTCAACAGTAACACCGGGTAAGCTTACAGTAGCTACATCACCCGATTTTGCACCTTATGAATTTTATGCGATCAACGAAGATGGCACACCCGAGCTTGCCGGATTCGATATTGCACTTGCAGGTTATATCGCAGATTATCTCGGACTTGAGCTTGAGATTGTTCCCGTTGAGTTTGACGGAGTTCTTATGGAGGTTCAGACCAAGTCGGTTGATATCGGAATCTCAGGGCTTTCACCCGATCCCAAGCGTGAAGCCATCATGGACTTCTCAGAGCTTTATTATATGGGAGGTCAGTCTTTTGTAACGACAAAGGCCAATAAAGATAAATTTAAGAAGCTTGACGATACCAATAAATCCAATCTTGAGATCGGAGCACAGACAGGTTCCATTCAGGTTGATCTTGCCAATATTTACAGCTCATCTGCTGACATTGTTCAGCTTTCAAAGGTGACGGATATAATTGCGGAGCTTATAGCAGGTAAGCTTGACGGAGCATATATAGAGACTCCCGTTGCAGAGAGTTATGCCAAGAACTATCCCGATCTTTGCATCGCACTTGAGGTTCCTTATGAAGGAGCGGAGGGCGCAGCTGTAGGAGTTGTCAAAGGTAATGAAGAACTCCTTAAGGGTGTCAACGAAGCTATTGCAAAAGCACTTAAAGACGGTACAATGGATGAGTTTGTCGCAACAGCAAACGAGAAGGCTTCAGGCGAGATTCATGAAGGACTTCTTGATAACTGATCTTTCTTAAAACAATAAGAAGCTTACATGTAAATAAGTGTTTTTAATTCATAAAGTAAGAGCATTGGAGGGCTTTGTATACTCCAATGCTCTTTTATGCCGTAATTGACGATGTGTATCGGCGATGGATATAATGGAAATAACGTTAATTAAGCAATAGTTGGAGATTATTACTTATGGATAATTTTGTACAGATTGAGAATTTCGGAAGGATAGCTCCTTACTCGCAGCTCTTTGTTCAGGGCGTGATAGTAACGGTTATGCTCTCTGTTTTTACCGTGGCGATCGGATTTGTTTTGGCTATAATCTTATCAGCCATGAGAATGTCTAATTTCTGTCCTTTCGCTTTTTTGGGACTTGATAAGGAAGGACATCAAAAAGAAAGGGGATTCGGAGTTGCTTTGAGTAAATTCAATCCTTTATCTTTTATAGCAACAGCCTATGTTGAGATCTTAAGATCGACTCCTGTAATCGTGCAGGTTGCCATAATCTATTACGGTGTATTCGGAGCCCTTATTGAGCTTCCGAGTTTTACTTTCTTTGGATTTATCAAATTTGAAAGATTTTTCCCCGGCGTGGTGGCTCTCGGAATGAACTCCGGAGCATATCTTTGCGAGATCATGAGATCGGGAATCCAGTCTATAGACGGCGGACAGACTGAGGCGGCAAGGAGCCTTGGAATGAGCTGGTTACAGAATATGAGATATATCATAATGCCTCAGGCAATAAAGAATATCTTGCCTGCGATCGCCAATGAGTTCGTTGTTATCATAAAAGAGTCGGCTATTACTTATACAATAGGTGTTCAGGACATTATGTCGGCTGTTAACGCGGTTCGAGGAGCGACATTTATAATTATCGAGCCTTTGCTTGTGGCTACGGCGATCTATTTCTGCTTATGTTTCCCTACAAGCAAACTTATAGCACACTTTGAGAGGAGGATGAGCCGTGGAGACAAGAGATAAGATCATTCAGGTTACTGATTTGGAAAAACACTACAATTTCGGCGCCATCAAGGCTCTCGACGGTGTGACTGCCGAGATAGACAAGGGAGACGTTGTGGTTGTCATCGGTCCTTCGGGAAGCGGTAAGTCTACATTTCTTAGGTCTCTCAATCTTCTTGAGGAGCCTACGGGCGGTGCTATCATTTTCAATGACGTTGATATTACCAAGAAGAAATATAGGGACGAAAGCGGCAAGTGGGTCAAGGTCAACATGGATATTCACAGGCAGAAGATGGGAATGGTTTTCCAGCATTTCAATCTTTTCCCTCACAAGACCATCATGGACAACATGATACTTGCTCCCGTTAAGGTCAAAAAAGTTCCGGTAGAGGAAGCAAAAACCAAGGCTCTTGCCCTTCTTAAGAGAGTGGGTCTTGAGGACAGAGCGGATGCGTATCCCATTCAGCTCTCAGGCGGTCAGAAGCAGCGTATTGCGATCGTGCGCGCTCTTATGATGGAACCTGAGGTTATGCTTTTTGATGAGCCCACATCGGCTCTGGATCCCGAGATGGTAGGCGAGGTTCTTGATGTTATGAAACAGCTCGCTACAGAAGGCATGACAATGGTTGTTGTCACTCATGAGATGGGCTTTGCCCGCGAGGTCGGCAATAAGATCCTGTTTATGGCGGACGGTAAGCTTCTTGAACAGGGAACTCCGGAAGAAATCTTCGGTGCTCCCAAGCATCCGAGATTACAGGAGTTTTTGAGTAAGGTATTGTAAGAAAAACGCGCATTTTCGGGGCAATTGACATTGACCGAAATATTGCGATATATTATAATGACTTGTGTATTACTATGCCCAAAAATAAGGGAGGGTACCTACTTATGGTATGCAGTATGACTGGTTTTGGCAGGAGTGAAGTCACAGAAGGTCAGCGAAAGTATATTGTTGAGCTTAAATCTGTAAATAATCGTTATCTTGATATTAATATCAAGATGCCCAAGAAGTTCAATGCATTTGAGTCTGCAATACGTTCAGAATTAAAAGGATATATGAAACGCGGAAAGGTTGATGTGTTCATCAGCTATGAGGATTTTTCGGAGTCCGATTCCAGGGTTAAATATAACAAGGCGATTGCGGAAGAATATTATACTTATCTTAAAGAGATGGCTTCCGATTTCGGGCTTGATCAGGATATTAAGATATCCTTTTTATCCAAGTTCCCCGAGGTGTTCACAATGGAGGAAGAGGAACTCGATGAGGAAGAGGTTTGGTGCGGTCTTAAGAAGGCTCTTAACGAGGCCGGACAGAAGTTCCTTGATTCCAGAGTAAGAGAAGGTGAGTTCCTTTGCAAGGACCTTACAGCCAAGCTCGACGGAATGCGTGAGAATGTGGAATACATTGCGGAGCGTTCACCCGAGATCATCAAGGAATATAAGAGCAAGCTCAGAGAGAAGATCAGCGATCTTCTTGAAGATAAGCAGATAGATGAGAACAGGCTTGCCATGGAAGTTACGATATTCGCCGACAAGGTGTGTGTAGATGAAGAGATAACAAGACTTCGCAGCCATATCGGTGCTACCAAGGATACTCTTTTAAGCGGTGATGACAAGGATGGAATCGGAAGAAAACTGGATTTCCTTGCACAGGAGATGAACAGAGAAGCCAATACTATTCTTTCCAAATCCACAGATCTTAAAATCTCGGACAGAGGAATCGCGCTTAAGACCGATATAGAAAAGGTAAGGGAGCAGATTCAGAACATTGAGTAAACTCATCCATGTAGGCTTTGGCAATATAGTCAACGCCGATAAGATTATCAGTATAGTCAGTCCTGATGCGGCCCCTGTAAAAAGGATGGTCCAGAAGGCTAAGGAAGACGGGACAAGTGTTGATGCAACACAGGGCCGTAAGACCAAGGCTGTCATAGTCATGGAAAACGGTATGCTTGTTTTGTCGGCTCTTTTGCCCGAAACAATCAGCGGCAGGACACAGATGGAGAGTGAGAGTATTGCAGATGAATCGTAAAGGTATTATAATCGTTGTCTCGGGTTTTTCGGGAGCAGGTAAGGGAACTATCATGAAGGCGCTTACAGCCAAGTATGATCAGTATGCATTATCTGTTTCGGCAACTACAAGATCACCCAGAGAAGGCGAAGTTAACGGTAGAGAGTATTTCTTTATTACCAATGAAGAGTTTGAGAAGCTTATTGAGGAAGACGGACTTATAGAACATGCCAAGTATGTAAATCATTACTACGGCACGCCCACGAAGTATGTTGAAGACAAGCTTGCACAGGGAATAGACGTCATCCTTGAGATAGAGATACAGGGTGCGCTTCAGATCAAGAAGCAGTATCCGGATGCGGTATTATTGTTTGTTATGCCACCTTCCGCACAAGAGCTTGAAAAGAGACTTCGCGGCAGAGGAACGGAGACCGATGATGTTATCAGGCAGCGCCTTAACAGAGCGGTTGAAGAGTCGGTTGGCATAGAGAATTATGATTATATAGTCATCAATGATAAGCTTGAGGACAGTGTAGAAAATGTGCATAAGATCATAAATGCGGCACATTTAAGTCCCGGCAGGAATCTTGATTTTATAGAAACTATCAGAGAGCAGCTTAAGAAATTATAATATAAATAATCGGCTGTTTATTGCGGAAGAGTCCGCAGGAAAGGAATTATTATGATACATCCTTCATATGTAGATCTCATGAAAGTTGTTAACAAGGGCGTTGAAGAAGGTGAGGAGCCTGTTATCAGCTCAAGATATTCTGTAGTTATGGCTACAGCCAAGAGAGCAAGACAGATCATCGCAGGTGATGAGCCTATGGTTAGAGTTAAGGCTAAGCAGAAACCTCTCTCAATCGCTGTTGATGAGATGAACGAGGATACACTCAGAATTCTTACGGATGAGGAAAAGGCAGCACTTGCAAATGCTGCGGAAGTTACGGAAGAAGTAGCTAAGGAAGCAGAGAATACTGAAGAAAACTGATATGAAGATAATATTTGTGTCGCTTGGATGCGACAAGAACAGAGTCGATACCGAGGTTATGCTTGGAATACTTCGAAGCAGAGGCTATGACTTTACGGACGATGAGAACGAAGCGGAAGCAGCAGTTGTTAACACCTGCTGCTTTATCAATGATGCCAAACAGGAGAGCATAGACACAATCCTGGAACTTGCAGATATGCGAAAATCCGGCAAGCTTAAGGCGCTTATTGTTACGGGTTGCCTTGCACAGAGATACAAAGAGGAGATCCAAAAGGAAATCCCCGAGGTGGATGAGATTCTCGGAGTTACGGCAACAGATAAGATCATTGATGCAATCGATGAAACTCTTTCCAGAAACAAGTTATTTTCTCACAAGAACTATTTCTATGATATCAACAAGAAACCCGTTGGTGGTTTGGACAGAGTTATCACTACGGGAGGTCTTTTTAACTATCTGAAGATAGCGGAAGGTTGTGACAAGCGTTGCACCTACTGCATTATACCCAAGGTTAGAGGCGGATACAGAAGTGTTCCCATGGAACAGCTTATTGAAGATGCCCGGAAACTTGCAGAAGCCGGAATCACCGAGCTTTTGGTTGTTGCTCAGGAGACAACTTTATACGGAGTAGACCTTTACGGTGAAAAGAAATTACCCGAGCTTCTTCATAAGCTGTGTAAGATAAAAGGATTTAAGTGGATCAGGATACTGTATTGTTATCCTGAGGAGATAAATGAAGAGCTTATACAGACGATAAAGAGCGAGCCAAAGATATGTAATTATCTTGATATTCCAATACAGTCGGGTTCTGATAATATCCTTAAGAAGATGGGAAGGCGCACGAACAACGCGCAGATACGAAGCCTTGTTAAAAGACTTCGCGATGAGATACCCGATATCTGTATAAGGACTACACTTATAAGCGGGTTCCCGGGAGAGACGGCAAAAGATCACAATGAGACAATGGCTCTTGTCAGGGATCTTAGGTTTGACAGACTTGGTGTGTTTACGTATTCACAGGAGGAGGACACACCTGCTGCAACAATGCCGGATCAGATTACGGAGAGGGTTAAGAATACCCGTAGAAATAAGCTTATGCGTCTTCAGCAGGAGATTGCATTTGAGGAAGCTGAGAATATGGTCGGAAGAACACTTGATGCGGTTGTGGAGGGGCGTATCGGTGATATTGAGGATGACGGCACATATTCCTACGTTGCAAGGACGTACAAAGATGCGCCCGATATTGACGGCTATTTGTTTGTTACCGGCGTAAGACGTGAACTCATGACCGGAGATTTTATAAAAGTTAGGATCACGGGATCCAATGAATACGACCTGATAGGGGAGGAAGTACGATGAATTTACCTAATAAATTAACTGTAGCAAGAGTGGTTTTGATTCCTTTTTTTGTTTTCTTTCTTTTGAGCGATCCCTACAATGATATTTTAAAGTGGGCAGCGCTTGCGACATTTATAATCGCATCACTTACAGATCTTTTGGACGGAAGGATTGCCAGAAAGTACAATCTTGTAACTGACTTTGGAAAGTTTATGGATCCTCTTGCCGATAAGCTGTTGGTATGTTCTGCAATGATCGGACTTGTAGAACTCGGAAGAATCCCTGCCGTTGTTGTTATTACTATTATTGCAAGAGAATTTATAATCAGCGGTTTCAGACTTATAGCCGCAGATAACGGAAGAGTTATTGCCGCAAGCTACTGGGGCAAATTTAAGACTACTTTCCAGATGCTTATGGTAGTTCTTATGATCGCCAATATAGGTGGCCCTGTCATGCCTACGATTACCACAGTTATTATGTGGATAGCTCTTGCGCTCACAATTGTTTCACTGATTGATTATCTGGTGAAGAATAAGGATGTTTTGAATGGAAGTAAGTAAGAAAAAAGAAGAAGTAAGGGTCAGATACGATGAATCCGGCCTTGATGAAAGAATTATCCGCGCTGTAAGCGAGATGGGTTTTGAATATATGTCTCCCATACAGAATGCGGCGATTCCCGTTATGATGGGAGGTAAGGATATTATCGGCCAGGCTCAGACGGGAACCGGAAAGACAGCAGCTTTCGGTATACCTCTTTTGGAAAAGGTAGACCCTGAGAATAAGCATTTACAGGCGGTTGTTCTGTGTCCTACAAGAGAACTTGCGATGCAGGCAGCTGACGATATCAGAGATTTTGCGAAATATATGCACGGGATCAAAGTCCTTGCCGTATACGGCGGACAGGACATTTCCAGACAGATCAGAGCTCTTTCTGCAGGAGTTCAGATTGTTGTCGGTACTCCCGGCAGAGTTATGGACCATATGCGCAGACATACCATGAAGATGAAGAGCGTAAGAGTTCTTGTACTTGATGAGGCGGATGAGATGCTCGACATGGGCTTTAGAGAGGATATAGAGACTATCCTTGACGGAATGCCGGAAGAGAGGCAGACAGCTCTTTTCTCAGCTACCATGCCTGAACCGATCCTTCAGATAACAAGAAAGTATCAGAAGGATGCAGAGTACATTAAGATGACTCCCAAGGAGATCACGGTTGCCGCTATTGAGCAGGCATATTACAGAGTTCCTCAGAAGATGAAAGAGGAAGTTCTTGTAAGACTCCTTGACTATTATAATCCGGGAAGAACTCTTATTTTCTGTAACACCAAGAAAATGGTAGATCAGCTTGCCGAGAGCCTTAAAGGAAAAGGCTATCTTGCAGACGGGCTTCACGGAGATCTTTCTCAGAATCAGAGAGACACCGTTATGAATCTTTTCAGAAAAGGAAGGATCAATATTCTTATCGCTACTGATGTTGCGGCAAGAGGAATTGATGTAAGCGGTGTTGAGGCTGTATTTAACTTTGATATCCCCGAGGATATCGAATATTACGTTCACAGGATCGGAAGAACGGGGCGTGCCGGAAAGAGCGGAAGATCGTTTACTCTTGTCGGCGGACGTGAGATGTACAAGCTTCGCGAGATTGAGAAGGTATGTCATACTCGTATCGAAGAAAGACGCGTTCCTTCTGCAAAAGAGATCACGAGGGCGAAATCTCAGAAGGTATTTGCCGAGGTTATTGATATTATTGAGAATTCCGATATTTCATCGGTTCTTGAGTTTGTTAATCAGAAGATTGAAGAGGGCGAATATACAGCCGAGCAGCTTGCTGCAGGCTTTATGAAGCTTAAGATGGGCGCCGATCTGGAAGATCTTGTCCTTTTTGAAAAGAGAAGTGACAGAAGAGACGGCTACGGAAGAAGAGGCAGAGGCGATTCCCGCGGCTCATATTCAAGATCTCGTGACGGTAAGTCTTCTGACAGAAGGCGCAGTTATAAGGGCGAGCGTAAGTTTGACGATAGAAAGCCCGGAGACAGAAAGACTCGCGGCAAGAAGTCGGACGACAGATCCCGCGATGAGAGAAAGCGCGGTGTTCGCGGTGAGAACGGCTCTCGAAGCCGCAAATCCGATGAAGGTTTGCGCAGTGAAGTTAAGCGCGAGAGAAAACCAAGAAAACCCGCTTCCGAAGGTTTTGAGAACGTAGGACGTATCAACATAAAGGGCGAAGGCTCAACAAAAGCCTGGTATCTTGGCGCTGATGACAACAAGCGCTCTGCTAAAAAGAACGAAGATACCAATACAATGAACGTATCCAAATCAGACAAGAAGAAAATAAAGTCTGAAAACAAGAAAAGAAGCCTCGACTATCTTCAGGACGTAAACGATCTTGTAATGGAGAGCTTCGGTAAACGCAAGAAAGATAAATAATCAAACAATTGAATACAGGAGGGATAATGAGTAAAAGCGAGAACATTAAGAGCAGAAGAATAAGAGCTAAGCTTTTTAATATGGTCAGCGTGGGCGTTGTTGATGAGCCCATAAACAGACTGTATGATGTGATCAGCATTATTGCGCTGTTTTTGAATCTTTTCTCGGCGTTTGCCATTACTTTTGATTATATGGAGCGGAACTATGGGTCGCTCCTTCTTGCTATAGAGGCAGTCACAACGTTTTTCTTTGCTATAGACTATGTGCTTAGATTATTTACGGCGCCGGAGCTTTATCCCAAGGAATCCGAGAAATATGCACCTGTTAAATATGCGGCATCTTTTACAGGACTTATCGATCTTATATCGTTCCTGCCGTATTACATGCCGTTCTTCTTTCCCAGAGGAACCGCAGTGTTCAAGCTCTTTAGAGTGGCGAGGATATTAAGACTTTTCAGGATCAATTCTTATTACGATCAGCTCAATGTCATTACCGAAGTTATCAGCCGTAAAAAGCAACAGCTCATGGCATCGGTATTTATTATATTGATACTTATGATGTCCGCGAGTCTTTGTATGTATAGCGTTGAGCATGAGATGCAGCCGGAAGTTTTCAAGAATGCCTTTTCAGGAATCTGGTGGTCTGCGTCGACTCTTTTGACTATAGGCTACGGTGACATTTATCCAAGGACCGTTGCCGGTAAGATACTTGGAATAGTTATAGCTTTCCTCGGCGTCGGAATGGTCGCTATCCCCACGGGTATTATTTCCGCCGGCTTTGTCGAGCAGTATCAGAGACTTAAGACAATAGGTGAATACACGGAAGAAGAGAATATTCACTTTATCAGAATAAGGCTCGGAGCGCCGGATAAGTGGTGTAACAAGAAGATAAATGAGATCGGACTTCCGAAAGATGTGATGGTTGTAGCTCTTCAGCGCGGAAATGATACCATCATTCCAAGGGGCGATACCGTTCTTATGAAGAACGATCTGGTTGTAATGTGTGCCGAGAAGACCAAGGATCTTCAGCCTATCGATCTTAAAGAAATCGTTATAAATGAAGGCCATTCCTGGAACGGAACGGCGATAAGAGATATAGATATTTCAAGACAGAGCTTTATCTTCATGATAAGAAGAAACGGGAAAGCACTTATTCCCAAGGGAAGTCTGTCTCTTAAAGCGGGCGATACCGTGCTGATTTACGGTAAGCATGTCCAAAATGAAAATGTTTAGGCGGTAGTTTTTTATGATGTTTGATCTTGATACGAAGAAAGAAATCCTAGATAAAACGGAGCTTTTCGTCCTTGATATGGACGGCACGTTTTATCTTGAAAATGATATTTTAGACGGTGCTTTGGACTTTTTGGAAGCGGTCAAAAGAGCCGGTAAAAGATATATCTTTTTCACCAATAATTCATCGACATCGGCTGAGCTCTATATAGAAAAGCTCGCCAAGATGAATTGCCATATAACAAGAGATATGATCATGACTTCGGGCGATGTTATGACGGCATATCTTAATACCAATTATAAAGGTAAATCCGTATATCTTCTTGGCACAAAGCCTTTGGAAGACAGCTTTAAAGCTGCGGGAATCAATCTTTTTAATCTTGAAAATGAAGATGCTCTCGCAAATATGGACAAAAGACCTGACATTGTGGTTGTGGGCTTTGATAAGACACTTACATTTGAAAAGCTCTCCAATGCCTGCACATATATAAGGGAAGGTGCGCTTTTTCTTGCAACCCACCTCGATATCAATTGTCCGATGAAGGGCGGATTTATCCCTGATTGCGGAGCTATTTGTAAGGCTATAGAGCTCTCTACCGGTAAGCAACCGGGGTTTGTCGGTAAGCCATTTAAAGAGACTGTAGATATGGTTGTCGGTGCGACAGGTGTTTCCAAAGAGAAGATTGCGTTTGTCGGTGACAGGATTTATACTGACGTGGCGACCGGAGTTAATAACGGCGCAATCGGAGTTTTGGTGCTTTCCGGAGAGACCAAACTTGAGGACATGGATAAGTTTGATTGCAGTCCCGATGCCGTATTTGAGTCTATAAAAGAGATGGGAGAGCTTTTACGTTGAGTTACTATGATAGAAGAAGGCCTGTAAACAGAGGCAGAAATTCATACAGAGGCAGAAGAAGACGCAGAAAGAGATTTGATTTTAGAAAGGCGGGAATCATAGCTCTTTCTTTTGTTGCGGTATTTATAGCAGGGCTTTTGATATATACGCATCTTCCGAAAGTTAAGGTAAAAAAAGCGATAGCTGCAGGCAATGAATATTCTAAAAACGCCGATTACGACGCAGCGATAGATTCCTATAACAAAGCGATAAGTATAGATTCCAAATCTGTTGTTGCCTATTCCAATATGGCAGGAGCTTATCTAAGCATAGACGATTCCGAATCGGCCAAGAAGATCTTATATGACGGATGGAAGAACACCGAGAATGAAGATCTCCTTGATAATTATCATGCCGTTGTCTTAAATGAAGCGGTTGATAAAATGAATCATAACGCTACCGACATAAGTGTGGTTGAATCCATAGTGAACGTTCTTGAAGAGGATAATGACAACAAGGATGCGATAGAGCTTATTGACGCGGCATATCTAAGATGCTTTGAGGATTCCTACGGAAGCGATATCAATGCTCTTTTCAGACCGGAATTTGTAAAAGGTGAAAAAGAATCCGATTGCTCTTTTGAAAAGTATGAGAGCGTCGTTGACAGGATGATAAACGTCTGCAATGCCAATCCGTCGGATGAGCTTAAATCTGTTATCAGAGAATACCTGATACCTAACGAAAAATCTTTTACGTTGAATATTTCCGATATTTCCGGATACAAAGAACTGATCGGAAGAGCTGTTAACGTAATAGGAAGTGATGATAATATAAAGTCTTTTGAAGCCTGTCTCGACGACAGTCTTAGAGTACAGGCTATATTTGCGGATGTTTTTACTCAGCTTGATGTCGGTAATGTGGATGAGCTAAGAAGCTTTGTTGTATCCGATGAGTATCTGGCGCTTAGGGATGTATTTTTGAATAAAGAAAAGACTCCTTTGGAGAATACAGTCTATGTACCTATCAGCAGAGAGGCAGTGATCTTAAATCAAAAGAACGATGAGTGGAGCTATAGATTTTTAAGCTTTGAAGAGAATCCGTCTACTTCCGGTGTTATAACTCTTTGGGCCAATTATTTTGAAGATGACGGCGTTCAGAGAAATTCGATCTCATACGAACCGGCTTCTATAGAAGACAATATGTATCCACACACCAAGTATTCGGTTACTTATCTTTACAGCTACATTACTTCAGGTAATTCAACAAGGGTAGCCAAAATGAATTACAGGTTGGATACAACCATCGAACTGCGTGACGGCACTGTCGAGGAAACGATCGTCGGTGACTGGGGCGGAGAAAATGAATGGGAAATGGATATAGACACTATTGAATCAAGGATTAAAGCCTGATCCGGCATAGGGAGATATAAGACATGAGAGAACCAAGATGCGTTATTATTTCTGCCGGGAGTTTTACTCCTATAGAAATTCCTCTTGAAGAAGGGGATTATTGTATTGCATGCGATGCGGGATTTATGTATGCCAGAGACCTTGGGATATTGCCGGACTTGATCGTCGGAGACTTCGATTCTCTTAACGAGCTTGGCCCCGATGCCGAAAGAACGCTTGAAGAGATAAGAGAGAGCGACCCTGACAGGATAATGCAGCTTGAAGTCAGAAAAGATGATACTGACACGATGAAGGCTGTTAAGATAGCTCTTTTAAAAGGTTATAAAAAGATCTTTTTATATGGGGCTTTGGGCGGACGAAGGTTTGATCACAGCTTTGCCAATGTACAGACTTTATTGTATATTAAACATAACGGCGGAACGGGATACATCATGGATCATGACAAAATGCTCATGATAGCTGAGAATGAGACCGTCAAGTTTAACAGAGGAAATACCGGGTATATTTCTGTATTTTCTTTATCGGAAAAAGCGGAGGGTGTGACGATCAAGGGACTTAGCTATACTCTTGATAACGGCGAGCTTTCATCCGATTTTCCGCTTGGAGTCAGTAATGAATTTATCATTGATGAGGAGGCTGAGCTGACGGTAGAGAGGGGAACGCTTCTTATCTGCGTGGAGTTTGCTGATTAGAGTTTTGTGCGTTTGACCGCGGCTTGTACAACTTATGATATCTTTTCTTGCAACCTTTTTTATAAAGGATCACAATAACACGGATGATCTTGAAGTAAGGAATAAGTACGGGATTCTCAGTGGAATAGTGGGCATTTGCCTTAATTTCATTTTATTTGCAACCAAACTTTTTGCGGGTATTATAAGCAGCTCCATTTCTATAACGGGCGATGCGTTCAATAATTTATCAGATGCCGCATCCAGCATAGTTACGCTTGTCGGCTTTAAGCTTTCCGGGCAGGAGGCTGACGAGGAGCATCCGTTCGGACACGGAAGACTTGAGTATATTGCGGGGCTTATTGTAGCTCTTTTTATCATCATTATGGCCGTTGAACTGATGCATTCATCTGTCGAAAAGATCTTTCATCCGAAGGAGACTTTGTTTAACGGCGTTATAGCCGGTATTCTTATTTTTTCCATAATTATCAAGTTAATAATGTTTAGGGGAAATCTTGAGGCTTCAAAAAAGATAGAGAGTGCGGCACTTAAGAATACCGCTATGGACAGTATTTCCGATGTTGTCACAACGGGTATTGTTTTGTTGTCGTCATTTATTTCGCATAAGACGGGAATAATTCTTGACGGATATATAGGTATTCTTGCATGCGTTTTTATTGTAAAGACAGGCTGCGAAGCCGCACGTGATACGATAAGTCCGCTTCTGGGTGAACCTCCGAGCAAAGAACTGGTAAAAGAAATAAATGAATTTGTTCTTGGTTTTGACGGAGTTCTGGGTGTACATGACCTTATAATACATAATTACGGCCCCGGAAGAAATTTTGTATCTCTTCACGTTGAAGTTCCCGGAGATAAAGATATCGTTACGGTCCATGATCAAATTGATGATATTGAGAATGAGATCAGAAACAAGTACGGATGTATGATCGTCATACATATGGATCCCGTAGTTACGGATGATGAATTTTCAGAGGCGCTTAAGAGGAAGGTAAAGCACATCGTTGCTGAGCTTGACCCCAATCTTAGCTTTCATGATTTTAGGGTTATTCATGCAAAAGGTGATTGCAGAAGAGTGGCTTTTGATTTGACTGTTCCGTATAAATATGATATCAAGGATGATAACATAATTTCATATTTGGATGAGCATATAAAAGGAATCCAGCCCGATATCGTATGTGATATCACAATCGATAAGGCTGATCTTACTGAGTAAATTATTCGTTTTAGGAGGAAAGAGATGTTAGGACTTAAAAAAATAAAAGATGCATTTTTAATGATTTTGAGGGAACACTCGATATCAACTTCGAGTGTTTTTTAATCAATGCTGCTGTATGCGATCACGGCCGATGGTTTTGATAAATATGAATCGGCAGAAAAAGTGATCAATCTGATAGCGACCTTCTTAGTGGTGTTTGCTGTCGGAGCACTGGTATGTGAAACCTATCGCTTATACAAAAAGACAAATGACGGGGATTATGATTTTAAGAATAAAAAGTACATTGTCGCAAATGCCTCGGTAATGGCTGTTTCAGCGGTACTGGGATTTTTTTCCGGAGTTTCTTTGGCTTATGACAGTAAAGATGTTTCAAAGGTAATCGGACTTAACGAGCTGTCTGTAAGGCTTATTTATGAGTATGCGATAAGGATTACTTTTTGCTTTATGGTTGCAGCAATCTGCGCAACTTTATATTTTTTCTATAAAAAGAGTAAATGTTCATTCGAGATCTATACCGCTAAGGCTTTTTGCGGCCTTTTGAAGGCCGAGCTTGTTTATGCTGTTATTACGATCGGCTTGTTTCTTATAGTGGCGGCGTTCAATGCGCTTTTGTTTGAACTTGACTATAGCGTATATGAGAGACTTTGGATATTTCTTCTTGGACTTGTGCAGTTTCCTTGTATTCTTGTCGGACTTTCCAAGACCGAGGGCGAGATCAGCAAATTCGGAAAAATTATGCTGACTATTGTGCTTCCGGGGCTTCTTGCTATTGCTTTTTTGATCGTCTATATCTATATCATCAAGATCATAGTTACGCTTAAGTTTCCTTCAAATCAGGTGTTTGGTATTCTTACGGCGATGTTCGCTTTCGGCGTGTTTATCTGGACAATGGCACAGGGAATCTGCGAAGAGAATACGAAGAAGATATATAGGATAATGCCGCTTATATTTATTCCGTTTATCATCTTGCAGATCATTTCAATGTCGATACGTATTTCAGGTTACGGACTGACTCTTGCAAGATATGCGGGAATAGCGGTAGTTGCATTTGAGATAGGATATTTTGTTTTGTATTTTATCGGTATCGCCAAAAAGAAAGAAGTAATTTATTTAGCGCTTCCTTTGATTGCAGTTATAGTAGCGATCTCTTATTTGGCGCCCGGGATCAATGCTTATTCTTCCGTTATAGCATCGCAAAAGGGCAGAATCGTAAGGTACTTCAACAATAAAGACAAAGCGGGTAAAAGAACTGTAAAGGAAGCATCTGAAGCATATTCGACCCTAAAGTATTTTTGCGGAGCTACCGGTGAGATCTATATCAAAAATCATTACAGTGATGAACAGTTAAGAGAGCTGGAAAAGGCTGCGAGAGTTATTGAAGAAAGTGAGAATACTTTAAAATATATAGTAGTACAGAGAGATGAAGATGCTCATTATACTTTCAGCGTACCATATACCGATTTTTACAATGTACAAATCCGTTATGATAGAGAGGATGATGGTATTGATCTTAAGACTCTGGAACTTGAAATAGTTTGTAATGAAGACGAAGTTGTCGATACGATCAATATTAATGATATTGTCAGTGATATTATGGCCTTGTATAAAGCCGGAGCTGACGATGATGAACTTAATCGGGTACTTGATAAGAATATACAACTTAAGAACGGCGGTGAACTTGTAATACACTGGCTCAGTATTGACCTAAGTGATGACGGTAAGACAATAGTTGATATATATGCAGACGGATATGTGTTTAAATAAGGCATAGAAGAACATCTCTTGCAAATAATTAACAAATCTGTTATAATTTGAAATAATATTTAATAGTTTGTTTTTTATTTGGAGGAAAGAGATGTTTAGATTAAATGGGGCATATAAGGAGATTATTAGGGAACATTGGTTTTCTGTGGCATGTTTTTTGGTTGCAACATTTTTTGCAAGTATTACCATGAGTTTTATGCCTACATATCATTCAATGAGCGATAAGGCGTTTAGTTGTCTTTCGGGTATTTTTTTTGGAATTACATTTGCAATATTGCCTTTTGAAGCTTATCGCGCATGGAAAAAGAATGTATCCTTAGATAACAGCGGAAAGAAAGGCGGATTTATCGCAGCGCTTATTGCGGCAACGGCAATAGGGATTATTTTAGGTATCGCAAACGGTATTTTTTCATCGACGACAACGGAAGGATTGGCGAGAAGCTTAGAGAGTTTCGGGTTTACGGAAAAAACTGTTTTAACCATGGCCAATACTGAGTTTGTGATCAATCTTATCTTTGTGCTTATCACTTATATTTTTGCTTTGTATTATTTTTATAAAGCAAGTGGCCTGCCGGCAGGAATGTATATTCTGAAAGTAATGGTTGCGGGACTTATATCGCTTATATGGCTTGGAGTATCCGCTGCGATATATATAGCGATCGGACAAGCTGCTGCAGGTCTTGTTGCGTATTTTTATCAGATATATATACTGATCTTCCTGTTGTACATAGGTTTGGTGCTGTATCCGTTCAGTCTTATACTGTTGTCCAAAACAAAATTAAACCCATCTTGTCATAAAGCCATTATTTGAGATATACTATGCAGTGGTAAAAATATAATTTTATTAGTTTTTTAATCGCTATATGCGTAGAAGATGGAGGATATATAAATGAGAGGTTCAAAGCCAACAGTTCTTTTGATCCTTGACGGATACGGAATCAACCCCAATCCTGAGGGAAATGCCATTGCTATGGCAAAGACTCCCGTTATGGATTCACTTATGAAGGAGTATCCTTTCGTACAGGGACTTGCAAGCGGACTTGCAGTAGGTCTTCCCGACGGACAGATGGGTAACTCAGAGGTCGGACACATGAACATGGGTGCCGGCAGAATTGTTTACCAGGAGCTCACAAGAATCACAAAGTCAATCGAGGACGGTGATTTCTTTACTAACGAAGGACTTATGGCAGCGATCAATAATTGCAAAGCCAATGATTCTGCACTTCATATGTACGGACTTGTTTCCGACGGCGGTGTACACAGCCATATCACTCATATTTACGGACTTCTTGAACTTGCTAAGAAGAACGGACTTAGCAAAGTTTATGTTCATTGCTTCCTCGACGGAAGAGACACACCTCCGGAGAGCGGAATTGACTTTGTACAGCAGCTTGAGGACAAGATGAAAGAGCTTGGTGTTGGCCAGATCGCTTCTATCTCAGGTCGTTACTATGCTATGGACAGAGATAACAACTATGACCGTGTTGAGGTTGCTTACAACGCAATTACAAAGGGCGAGGGCAACAAGGCTGACAGCGCTCACGAGTGCATGGTTCAGACATACAAGGACGGTAAGACAGACGAGTTCGTTATCCCTACTGTTATTATGAAGAACGGAGCACCCGTTGCTACAGTTAAGGATAAGGATTCGATCATCTTCTTTAACTTCCGTCCCGACAGAGCAAGAGAGATCACACATTGCTTCTGTGATGATGATTTTGATAAGTTTAACAGAGGTAAGAGACTTGATGTAACCTACGTTTGCTTCACAGACTACGATCCTCTTATTCCTAATAAAGAAGTTGCATTTAAGAAGGTTCTTCTTACAAATACATTCGGTGAGTGGCTTGCCGCTAAGGGACTTAAGCAGGCTCGTATCGCTGAGACAGAGAAGTATGCACACGTTACATTCTTCTTTAACGGCGGTGTTGAGAAGCCCAACGACGGTGAGGACAGAGTGCTTGTAAACAGCCCTAAGGATGTTCCCACATACGATCTTAAGCCTCAGATGAGCGCACCCGAAGTATGCGAGAAGATTCTTGATGCCATTAACTCTCAGAAGTACGATGTTGTGGTTGCCAACTTCGCTAACCCCGACATGGTAGGACATACAGGTGTTATCCCTGCAGCGGTTTCCGCTATAGAGACTGTAGATGAGTGCGTTGGAAAGATCGTTGAGGCTATAAAGGCTGTTAACGGAACAATGTTCATCTGCGCAGACCACGGTAATGCCGACATGATGATCGACTATGAGACAGGTGAGCCTTGGACAGCTCATACAACAAACCCTGTTCCTTTCATCTTGGTTAACTATGATCCCGCATATACTCTTAAAGAGGGCGGTTGCCTTGCTGATATCATTCCTACACTTATCGAGTGCATGGGAGAAGAGCAGCCTGCAGAGATGACAGGAAAGTCTTTGTTGATTAAAAAGTGATAATATGATAAAGTAGTTTGTACGCGACATTTAGCGCATGATTCTATAATATGCAGAATATGTACCGGGAGGAATGTATTTCGTGAGTACTTTAAGTTATGTAGTAGGAATTATTTTTATATTGGTTTGCCTTGCACTTGTTGTGCTTGTTCTTGCTCAGGAAGGTAAGAATCAGGGACTTGGTGCTATTCAGGGAACAGTTGAGAATACATATTGGGGCAAGAACAGAGGCCGTTCAAGAGAGGGAGTTCTCAAGACTATAACGGTTGTTTTATCTGTGTTGTTTATAGTACTCAGTATACTTCTTAACATGAAACTGTTCTGATAGAACTGTTATTGTAAGATTATCGCAAGGCACTCTATAATAAAATAGAGTGCCTTGATTATTTTATGAGGGAATATGAGTAAAGGAAGAAGACTTAAAAGAGTAGAAGAAAGCTTATTCGGTAATAGCAAGAAATATGCTGACAACCATGTGGTAGGTCAGTTTATTTCTAATGCAAGAGGATTTGGCTTTGTGACTGTAGAAGGGGAAGATGAGGATATTTTTATTCCCGAAGATTACGTTCACGGAGCTTTTCATACAGACACGGTGGAAGTAGAGATTCTTCCCGTTCAGAGTGGCAAACGTAAAGAGGGACGTATCAGAAACATCCTTGTAAGAGGTATTCAGGAGATTGTAGGAACTTATCAGGCCGAGAAGAACTTCGGTTTTGTCATTCCCGACAGCGATAAGTTTACAAGCGATATCTTTATTCCGATTGAATTTCACGGAAGCGCCGTTACGGGAGATAAAGTTGTAGTCACCATAACGGATTACGGCGATGCCAAGAAGAGACAGAAGCCCGAGGGTAAGGTAAAAGAGGTTATCGGAAACATCAACGATCCGGGTGTCGATATCTTATCTATTGTAAAGAACTACGATATCCCGACGGAGTTCCCCGAGAAAGTTATAAATCAGGCCAATAAATGTCCCGATGTCATAAGTGAAGCGGATATGCTTGGCAGAATGGACCTCAGAGGCGTTACTATGGTCACAATAGACGGAGAGGATGCAAAAGACCTTGACGATGCAGTAAGTCTTTCTATTGACGATGAAGGTCTTTACCATCTCGGAGTTCATATTGCGGATGTAACCAATTATGTTCAGGAAAAGTCGGCTCTCGACAGAGAAGCATTAAAGCGCGGAACCAGTGTTTATCTTGTGGATAGGGTTATACCGATGCTCCCTCACAGGCTTTCAAACGGTATCTGCTCGCTTAATCACGGCGAGGACAGACTTGCTCTTTCCTGCCTTATGACAATTGATAAGAACGGCGGCGTTATCGATCATGAGATCTCTGAGACTGTTATAAATGTCAACGAGAGAATGTCATATACTTCCGTTGCCAAGATACTTGAGGATGAGGACGAAGAAGAGATCGCAAGATACGAAGAACTTGTGCCCATGTTCAAAGATATGGCCAAGCTTTCATCCATTCTTAGGAAAAAGAGAGAGAAGAAGGGCGCAATAGATTTTGATTTCCCCGAGACCAAGATTATACTTGATAAGGACGGAAATCCCATAGATATTGTTCCTCATGAGAGAAACACGGCAACGAAGCTTATCGAAGACTTCATGCTTGCGGCGAACCAGACGGTTGCCGAGCACTTTTATTTCCTTCAGAGCCCTTTCGTATATCGTATACATGAGCAGCCCGATCCCGAGAAGATCGCTACGCTCTCTGCTTTTGTAAATAGCTTCGGACTTCATATAAAGACAAGACGCGATGAGGGAGTTAAGCCAAAAGAGCTGCAAAAGCTCCTTAAGAATATAGAGGGAAGCAAGGAAGAGGCTGTTATCAGCAGGATGACTCTTCGCAGTATGATGCAAGCTAAGTACAGCACGGAATGCACAGGACACTTCGGACTTGCATTTGACTACTATTGCCATTTTACCTCTCCCATCAGAAGATATCCCGATCTTCAGATCCACAGAATAATCAAAGATCATTTAAGAGGCAGGATGAATGAAGCCAAGATGCTTCATTACAGTGAGATCCTTGATGAAGTTGCCAAGCATTCTTCGGAGACGGAAAGAAGAGCTGAGGAAGCAGAACGTGAGACCGATAAGCTTAAGAAAGCTCAGTACATGGAAAATCATGTCGGAGAAGTTTTTGAGGGCGTTGTATCAGGTGTGACCGCTTGGGGGCTTTTTGTTGAGCTTGAGAATTCCTGCGAAGGAATGGTCGCTGCCGCATCTATGGCCGATGATTTCTACGTATATGACGAAGCTCAGATGAAGCTTGTCGGCGAAAGATATCACAAGGAATACACTCTTGGTCAGAAGGTTAAGATCAAGGTTGTAGGAGCAGACAGAATCTCAAAGACAATCGACTTCAGGCTTGTCGATGAGGACTTTGATGAGAATGAAGATGAATTGTATTATGAAGAAGAGTATGTCCCCAAGGCTCGTAAGCTTGCGGGCGATAAAGCCAAAAAGATAAGAACTCTTAGCAAAAAAGCCAAGGAAGAGGCCGATAATGCGCAGATTTCCGAAGAAGTAGACAGGCTTTTGAAAAAGGCCAAGAAGGAATTATCAAAGACTTCCAAAGGAAAAGCTTCTAAAAAATCTGATAGGAAATCCGATAAGAAATCCGATAAGAACGCGGATAAGAAGTCTAAGTCCACAAGGAAGGTCTATAAGGTCCACAAGTACAAGAAATCTGCGACAAGCAAGGCTGCAAGAAGTGCGCAGGGTAAGGGCAGAAAGAAGAAAAGATAAAGAGAACAGGTAAGTAACATGGCAGAAGATAACAAGGCTAGAAAGCTTGTAGCTAACAACAAAAAAGCATATCACGATTATTTTATCGAGGAGAAGTACGAAGCGGGTATTGAGCTTTTCGGAACCGAGGTAAAATCAATCCGTCAGGGCAAGTGCAGTATAAAAGAAGCATGGATCAGCATTGATAAGGGCGAAGCTTTTATTATGGGCATGAATATAACCCCGTATGAGAAGGGCAACATCTTTAATAAGGATCCCTTAAGGGTTAAGAAGCTTCTTTTGCACAAAGCCGAGATAAGAAAGCTCGACCAGCAGAGAATGGTTCAGGGTTATACACTTGTACCTCTCGAGGTTTACTTTAAGAACGGCAAGGTTAAGGTTGAGATCGGTCTTGCCAAAGGTAAGAAGCTCTATGATAAGAGAGCCGATATGGCCAAAAAGGATCAGCAAAGAGAAATTGAAAAAGAGTTTAAGATGAAGTTCAAGTAAGTTTTCATTCATTAAACTATAGGTATATTGATTTTAGCTTTATTTGTCGATATACTTATGGAAGCGTAAGCTTCATATATAAGGGTTAGTAAAGGTTTCGACAGGGATTTTGAAGCTGGAGAAGCTATCCGCAGGATGGTGCGTTAAACCTCAAATTAAAATTAAACGCTAACACAGAATTAGCAGCTGCCTAAATGCAGCACGTCGACCCGGGTGCACCTACACATTCGGTAATCGGCGTCAAACTTTGTAGGAAACGACATGGCCTAAGCTTTGCGGTCATGGTCGTATCATGAAGCTACCGATTGTTTGCAGTTGTCAATTACCGCGAGCATGAGGGAACAGGGATGCAGAATCCCGAAATAATTGACTATGATAGTAGAAGAACAGGGGATGAATTTTTGGACACGGGTTCGACTCCCGTCTAATCCACTCTTAAAAGCGCTTGGTTAAGCGCTTTTTTCTTTAGCGTTATAATTATCTGATAAGAGGGAGAGTTTATGAGGAGAATCACATCGTTATTATTATCATGTATATTGGGAATAGGTATGTTTGGCCGGAACACTGTCTTTGTACAAGCTAAAGAAACCGCTGATTCCGTTGTCGCGTCAATGACGATAGAGCAGAAGCTTGCGCAGATGATAATGCCGTCGCTGAGGACATGGAACGATCAGGATCTTACGGCTATAAACGGTGAACTTTCATCTGCTCTGGCAAAGTATGATTTCGGCGGGGTGATATTGTTTTCACAGAATACGAAGGATGCGGCGCAGACTACCGAGCTTATAAACGGCATTCAAAAAGCACACCTAAGCGGCGGATTTAAATCCAAGCTGTTTGTTGCGATAGATCAGGAAGGCGGCAGAGTTACTAGGCTGCAGACAGGTACTAAGATGCCCGGTAATATGGCTCTTGCTGCAACGGGGAATGCCACCAATGCTTTTAAGGCCGCAAATGTGATCGGAAGAGAACTTGCCGTTCAAGGATTTAATCTTGATTTTGCACCTGTTGTCGATGTAAATAATAATCCTGAGAATCCTGTGATAGGAGTCAGGTCTTTTTCGGATGATCCTGCTGTTGTGGCTCGTTTCGGTGCACAATTTGTAAAGGGACTTCACAGCCAAAAAGTGATGGCATGCCTTAAGCATTTTCCGGGACACGGGGATACGAATGTCGACAGTCATACGGGACTTCCCGTGATCAACAAAACCTACGAGGAATTAGAAAAAAATGAGCTTGTTCCGTATGTTTCTTTGGTTTCCAATGCGGATTTCATAATGACGGCTCATATTCAATATCCTCAGATTGAGAAAGATACATATGTTTCCAAAGCAAACGGGCAAAAGATAAATTTGCCTGCAACACTTTCAAAAAAGATTTTGACCGGAATCCTTAGAGAAAATCTGGGATATAAGGGACTTATAATTACCGACTCCATGGAAATGAAAGCTATTTCCGACAATTTTGACAAGGTAGATGCATCCGCAATGGCTATAAATGCAGGAGCGGATATGATCTTGATGCCGGTACAGCTATCTTCGGACAGGGCTCTGAAGGAGCTTGACGCATATATGGACGGTCTTTTGACCAAGGTAAAGAGCGGAGAGATATCCGAAGACAGAATAAATGAATCTTTAAAAAGAATCATAGAGACCAAGATTAAATACGGGCTTTTAAATACAAGCGTTGAAGCTTCTTCAAAAAAGGCTTCCGATGTTGTGGGCTCAAGGCAGAACAAGGCCGTTGAATGGGAGATTGCCAAGGCCGGAGTTACTGCCGTTAAGAATGACGGAGTATGTCCTATTGAAAAAGATAAAAAGGTAGTTGTTTTCTATCCCCAAGCCGATCAGCTCGGATCCATACAGAACGGGATAGATATGGCAGGAGCTTCTGCGGCCTCACTTATATGCTATGGAAAAGGTCTTGATGCTTCGGCAGATTCCGCGATACAAAACGCAGATGTAGTGGTGTGCTTATCGACCTGCGCCACGGGGGAAGAGTTACATAAAAATACTGAGGTAAAGACGCTTGTTGAAAAGACTAAACTCGCAGATAAAAAGATTGTGGTTTTAAGCACAAATCTGCCGTATGATCTTAGGGAACTTGAAAACGCAGATGCACTTGTTGCATGCTACGGTCCGGGAATAAATGTTACTGCCGCAATATACAAGTTGTTTTAAGGCATTATTTTTCCGCTTTTTATCTATAATTTAGAGAAGAAATAGCGAAAAACAGATACTGTTAAACAATGTCGCAGTGTGGTATATTATTTGCATATGGTGGCGTTTTTTCTTGAAAATAAGGGAATTGAAGCGTCGGGGGATGGTATATGTCAGAGAATAAACGCAGAGTTTGCATGATCGTGCAACAGCGTGATGTCAAAGGCGGTATCGCCGCGGTTGTTTCCGGATATTATGGAAGCAGACTGGAAGATGACTATGACATCAGGTATGTTGAATCGTATTGTGACGGAAGCAAATTCCAAAAGCTTATAAAAGCAGTGAAAGGCTTAATGGAGTATCGCAAGGTGCTCAGAACCTTTAAGCCCGAGCTTGTTCATATTCATTCTTCTTTCGGTCCGAGCTTTTACAGGATGCAACCTTTTTTGTATTTGGCCAAAAGAAAGAAAATCCCCGTTATAGATCACCTTCACGGCGCTGATTTTAAGACATTTTACGAGGAAGCTTCGGATAAAAAGAAGAAGCTCATCAAGAAGGTTTATAACGATTTTTCTAAGATAATAGTTCTTTCCAAAGAGTGGGAAGAGACTATGTCACATATTGTCCCAACAGAAAAGCTTACAGTTATCGAGAATTATTGCAGACCCCAAGACAAAAGCACTGTAGAGAGCTTCTTTGACGACAGGTTTGATAAAAAGCAGATTCTTTTCCTAGGAGAACTCGGGAAAAGAAAAGGCGGTTATGATTTTGCGCCTATAGTAAAAAAGACGCTGGCCAAGGTTCCGAACGCATCCTTTGTTTTTTGCGGAAGCGGAGATGAGGCCGATGTTGAAGAGATAACGTATGATGTATACAGCGTGACCACTAAGGAGAAAGCTCTTTTTCCCGGTTGGGTCAGAGGAGAAGAGAAGGATAAGTTCCTTAGAGAATCCTCAATATATCTTCTTCCGTCTTATGATGAAGGACTTCCGATGTCGATTCTTGATGCGATGGCTTACGGACTACCCGTTGTTTCGACCAATGTAGGCGGAATTCCCAAGATCGTACGAGGCGGAGTAAACGGCTTTATATCAGGGCCCGGTGACGTCGACAGTATAAGCGACGGGATCGCTAAGTTGTTATCTGACAAGGATGTATATATCCGTGCTTCAAAGGGAAGCTATGAAATAGCTGACAAAGAGTACAATTTTGATACACATATTTCCAAGCTTGAAAAGGTATATGATACTTTCCTTTAAATAAAAAACGGAGGAAAAAATGAGATCACCCTTTCTGTATTTTAAAAATTTCATAGGAATCGGATGTAGGAAACTTCGCTTTTTATCTGCTTTTTCTGCGGGAGCGATCCAGACTTTCGATAAGCTTCATGTAGAAATATATAAAAAAGGTAAGATCAAACTCGGAAGCTACAATCAGAACAGAGGTAATCTCTATCTTGTAGCGGACGGCGGAGAGCTTAAGATAGGTGATCATTGTTTTTTTAACACGGGAACATGTATTACCGCAGCCAAATCCGTAACCATCGGAAATAACTGCAAATTCGGCAACAACGTTGTTATCGTGGATCACGATCATGATTTCAGAAATAAGACGGACAGTGAGTTCATCAGTGCCGACGTCGTTATTGAAGATAACGTGTGGGTCGGCGCGGGAGCGGTGATTCTCCGCGGAACTCATATCGGTAAGGGCGCTGTAATAGGTGCCGGTAGCATAATAAAAGGAAAAATTGATCCAAACGCTATAATAATTCAGAAGAGATCGACCGATATATAATGAAATGTCATATTGGCCGGATTGATAATAAACATTATAAGAGAGTGTAAGAAGACATGGCAGTCAGTAAAAAAAGAATTGTTGTTAAGGTGGGAACATCCACTATCACTAACGAGAGCGGTAATGTAGATATTCGTTCTCTCGATCATTTATGCAGAGCTCTTTCGGGAGTTGAGAATCTTGGTTATGACCTGGTGCTTGTATCATCGGGTGCCATCGCTGTAGGCGCCGGAAAGATGAGGCTTGCTCAGAAACCAAAGGAACTCAAGATGAAGCAGGCGGCTGCAGCCGTAGGTCAGACAGAGCTTATGCATCTTTATGACAAGTTCTTTGGTGAATACAACAGAATGGTAGGCCAGATACTTCTGGATAATGCGGATTTCAGCAATCCTGTCAGAAGTGAGAATCTAAAGAACACATTTGATGCTCTTTTGGAAAATCATATTATTCCAATAGTTAATGAAAACGACTCCGTAAGCCATACGGAGATCGAATCGGAAAAGAAGCTGTTCTCCGATAACGACATGTTATCGGCTCTTGTTGCGGTATTCTGCAATGCAAGTAAGCTTATCATCTTTTCCGATATAGACGGACTTTACGACGGTAATCCCAAGACGGATCCCAATGCCAAGGTGATCAGCAGAGTCGAGGAGATTACAGACGAGCTTAGGAAAGTTGCTTCGGGATCAGGCTCTAATAGGGGGACGGGCGGAATGATCACCAAATTGGAAGCGGCTGAGCTTGCTACTTCTCACGGAATCGATGTTCTTGTTACAAACGGCAAGAATCCCGAGAAGCTCTATGACATCATAGAGAAAAAGAAGGTCGGAACATTGTTCGTCGCAAAAGAGTGACGCAAGTCGCGTGCACCTAATCATAGGGGAGACGTCCCCTGTGGTGTATAAAAAATCAAATATGGAGGCCAGTGTATGAAAAGCAAAAAGAAAAAAGGGGTAAAATGGTATCATTCAATTTTATTTCAGGTTATCGCCGTTAACGTTGCGATGTTGGTCGTATTCGGAGCGGTAATGTTCCTCACAATGGACTCACTCGATAACACTGTCAACAATTCTAACGCTTTGATCAATTATGTTGCTGAAGCCAACATGTATGAAGGGAAAGTTTCAACACAAATATATGATATTTATGCTCAGCCGTTTGTTTATATTTACGCGAGCAGAGATCAGAAACCCGAGATTGATACAACGGTAAGGGCAGATCTTGAAGAACTTAAGGCATCAATGAATTCACTTATAGGAGTTTTTTCCAAGAATGACGACAAGTATTCCGTCAATGCTCTCAAGATCGCGAAGGAACTCAGCGTACGTGTCGATACGTATATTTCTTCCGTTACAAACGCCATGGATCTTGCCAAATCCGGAGCAGGTGCTCAGTGTACCGTTGTCATGGAGGGCGAGGTTAAAGAACTTATGAAAAATATCGACCGTCGTTTGGCAGAGCTTGACGCAGCGGTTGACGCTCTTTCATACGGTTCGATAAACAACATGATAGATTCAAGGAATCAGGCAGTACTTAAGTCTGTTATCGGACTTGCTATATTCCTTATCTGTCTTGCATTAACATTTGCGCTTAATTACTTTGTTATCGTTAAGAAGATCAGATCTATCTCCAATGAAGTTAATGCGATCATAGATGATATTGATAACGGCAAAGGAGATCTTACGACAAGGATCAATACCAAGACTAATTCCGAGCTTATTTTCTTTAAGAACGGTTTCAACAGATTTATTGAGAATCTTCAGAACGTTATGCGTGAAGTTAAGAACGGAACGGTTGTACTTACAACATCGGAGGAAGAGGTTTCCGAGAAGATACAGAAAGCCAACGACAATGTTACCAATACTTCGGCAGCTCTTCAGGAGCTCTCTGCAAGCATGGACACTGTATCGGCTACAGCTACAACAATGACTGAGAAACTTGTTGATGTTAAGAGCGCTACAGACAGCATCAATGCAGAAGTTGCGGAAGGAAAAGAGACAGCTGAGCACATCAAGATTGAGGCTGAATCCGTTCAGGAAGAAGTTAACCAGAAGAAGAGCAACACGGGAAGTAAGATGGAAGAGCTCAGTGCCGTTCTTGAGCAGTCAGTTCAGGATTCCGAGCAGGTTAATCAGATTGGTGAGCTTACCAATGTAATTCTTGATATCGCATCACAGACCAATCTTCTTGCTCTTAACGCCAGCATTGAAGCTGCAAGAGCAGGTGAAGCCGGAAGAGGCTTTGCGGTTGTTGCTGAGGAGATCAGCTCACTTGCCGAGAACAGCAGACAGACAGCTGGTAATATCCAGAAGATCAGTCAGGATGTTACGGATGCGGTTAAGTCTCTTTCAGATAATGCCATGCAGGTGCTTGAATTTATCAATACCACAGTTCTTTCCGATTACGATGCATTTGTAGAGGTTGGAGAGAAGTATGAGAATACAGCGGCAATAATTGATGATATGCTTAATAAGTTCAGTGAAAAAGCTGAGAATCTCGGCGTTATCATGGAGCAGATGTCAGAGCATGTTACATCGATCAACCAGTCGGTACAGGAGAGTACGGTTGCGATCAATACTTCAGCTACAAACTCAACAGAGATTGTAGGACAGATGCAGGGCATCGGAGAAGCTATGGACAACAACAACAGAGTTACCAGTCAGCTTTCAGACAGCACCAAGCAGTTCGTTACTGTTTAATACCAATCAGTATTATCCGGTAGTAAAAAAGACAAAAATATTGGCATCGTCTTGAGGGTTCAAGGCGATGCCGTTTTTAATTGGATCATATAAACTGTCTTATATAGTATTATCAGATATTCTCATGATACTTGTCATAGATCTCTGTAAGATATGACTTGACTATCTGAATATTTGTCATCTTTCGAAGATCGGAATTGCCCATCATTACGGCAATTTCATCTGCTAGAAGAAGCATATTGTAGATTTTGAGCTTGAACTGATCTCTGTCGAGCTCGTCAATGTTAACCTGCATAAGAGGTGAACCGAGCTTGAGTGTAACATTGTCATCTGCGATACCTGTAAGCATCATACGTGTCGTGGGATCGAAGTTGACATAGAGTATAAGTTTTTCTTTTTCATGCTTCTTAAGTGTGTTCTCATCCTGATGAGAAGTCTCAAGCCACTCGTAAAGATCTGCTTCATCAGGGTTTAAGAGGAACTTTGTAAGCTCATCCTTGTGCTTTTCTACATACTGCATATATTTGCTGGCGCTGGGTCCTGTATAAGCAAGTTCAACTCTTACTCCCGAATCCGAGCGTACAAGCCTGCATTTCTCGGCAACCTCTTTAATTTTTAATGTTGTTTCGTTTGATCCGATCATCTTAAAGGTGCCGGTTTCTAATTCCTGCTTGAATTCCATTGTGATCTCCTTTTTTTCTAAATCTACAGTAACGTAAGTATAGCATAAGGGTGCTAAAAATGGTATACTAATAGAGATTTTGTAAAGAAATAAGGGGATAACATGTCACAGAGTAACAAGGGGAGAAAACAGACAAGAAAATCATCCAACAGCTCGTCATCAAGGAGCGGTTCAAGGACCACTCAGCGTCATATTAGTGAGGAAGTTGACTATTCCTTAAGAAGCGAGCTTATTGTCATTGCAATGGTAGCTCTTACCATTTTCCTTTTTTTGTGTAATTTCGGTATCTGCGGAAGCATAGGAAACACCATAAGCGGAGTATTGTTCGGCTTATTCGGTTTCACGGCTTATCTTGCGCCTTTACTTGCGCTGTTTTGCGTGGTTATAGGCGTTGCCAACTTCGGATCCAGCGCTTCTACAAGAAAGATAGTTTCCGGGATCGTTCTTTTTATCATTTTAGGTATGATATTGGAGCTTTTCACCGGAAGACCGCAGGGAACCGAGTCTTACAGCATTTCATATGTTTTCAACGAAGCAAGAAGAGCGCACAACGGAGGAGGATTCTTCGCAGGCTCACTTGCATATCTTTCATATAAGTATTTATCGCTTGCCGGAACGGCTCTTTTGCTGCTTTTGATCGGTATAGCAAGCGTTGTTATCTTTACCGAGCAGTCTTTTGTGGGCGGTATCAAGAAGGGTGGTCGCAAGATCATCGAAAAGACCAAGGAAGACGCCGCCAACTACAGAGAATACTCAAGAGAGCGCAGAGAGAGGATTGAACAAAGACGTGCTCAGATTGAGGAAGACAGACGTCTTGCCATTGAGCAAAAAGAGGATGAGAAGATCCTTCGCATGGAAAAGAATGTGCGCGGTGTTATGATCGATACGCAGCTTTCCAAGGAAGATGAAGAAGCGGATGATATGAGTGAGATCCGTATTCATGGCGCCGACACGGATGATAAGAAGAATATCTTTATTCCCGATGAAGATGAGTTCCACGATGACATACATGAGATCGTACTTAAGAAACATGAGATAGAGACTGATGTTGAGCCCGACGGACAAAGAGCCTTTAAAACAGGCATCAAGATCCACGGAATGGGTTATGACGACTACGAGCCCGAAGACGAAGCACGTGATGAAATACATGATATTAAGCCTTCGACTAAAGGTAAGCTTGTTGCCACAGCGGCTAAGGAAGCTCCCATGGAAGATGATATTCTTCCGGATGTTCCTATTCATGCGGAGAACCTTGGAAACGGAATGAACGGCGAATATGCAATACATGCTCAGGATCATATATCAAGAAGCCCCGGTGCTTCTTCTAAGATAACGTCATCGGCTTCAATGCCTACAAGCACCCATGTGCCTGACGGCCCGGGTCCTCATACGGTTAATGTCGGTATGGAAAAAGAGATTGAGCAGCACAAGAAGGCTATGCCCAAGAAGTATGTATTTCCGCCGCTTTCTCTTTTGGAAAAGGGTACAAGAAACAAGAATTCGGATTCTGCAAGGCAGCTTAAAGAGACTGCGCTTAAATTGCAGGAGACTCTCAAGACCTTTGGAGTTAACGTTACCGTTACCGATATAAGCCAGGGACCTTCTGTCACAAGATTTGAGCTTCAGCCTGAGGCAGGTGTAAGAGTTAATAAGATTGTCGGACTTGCGGATGATATTAAGATGAATCTGGCCGCAAGAGATATCAGAATAGAAGCTCCCATTCCGGGCAAGGCAGCTGTGGGAATCGAGGTTCCTAACAGAGAAAATCAAGCCGTTGCCTTAAGAGATCTCTTTGAATCAAGAGAGTTTAAGGACTTTTCATCCAAGCTTGCTTTTGCGGTTGGTAAAGATATCGCAGGTAAGACGGTTGTTACCGATATAGCCAAGATGCCACACCTTCTTATTGCGGGCGCTACCGGATCGGGTAAATCGGTATGTATAAATACGATCATCATGAGCCTTATTTACAAGGCTAAGCCTGAAGAAGTGCAGATGATCATGATCGATCCCAAGATCGTTGAGCTTAGTGTTTACAACGGAATCCCGCACCTTATGATCCCCGTTGTGACGGATCCCAAGAAAGCCGCTGCAGCTCTTAACTGGGCGGTTGCGGAGATGACTAACAGATATAAGAAGTTTGCCGATGCGGGTGTTCGTGACCTCAAGGGATATAATAAGCTTGCTGAGAAGAGCAGCGATCCCGAAATGAGCGTTATGCCTCAGATCGTGGTTATTGTAGATGAGCTTGCAGACCTTATGATGGTATCCGCCAACGAGGTTGAGGATGCTATCTGTAGACTTACACAGCTTGCGAGAGCTGCGGGTATTCATCTTATTATTGCTACTCAGAGACCTTCCGTCGATGTCATCACGGGTCTTATCAAGGCGAACATGCCCAGCCGAGTTGCGTTTGCGGTATCGAGCGGTGTTGATTCGAGAACTATTCTCGATATCAACGGTGCCGAGAAGCTCCTTGGTAAAGGAGATATGTTATTCTATCCTCAGGGCTATACGAAACCTGCCAGAATTCAAGGAGCGTTTGTTTCCGACAAGGAAGTTCAGGCGGTTACGGATTTCATAAGAAATCAGGATATACAATCAAGCTACGGCGAAGGTGTTGAAGAACAGCTTGCAAATTACCAGAGTCAGTCCGGCGGAAGTAGCGGTGCTTCCACAGGTGGAGATTCGGACAGAGATGAGTATTTTGTACAAGCCGGAGAGATTATCATAGAAAAAGAAAAAGCGTCCATAGGAATGCTCCAGAGAGTATTCAAGATCGGCTTTAACAGAGCCGCAAGGATTATGGATCAGTTATGTGAAGCCGGGGTGGTCGGCGATGAAGAAGGTACTAAACCCAGAAAGGTACTAATGACCAAAGCTGAGTTTGATAGGTATGTAGGAGGAGAATAAATGGCTTTTAAAAGTGACATTGAAATCGCACAGGAAGCAAAGATGCTACACATCAGAGATGTAGCGGAAGGAATCGGGATTGAAGAGGACGATCTTGAATTCTACGGTAAGCACAAGGCTAAGCTTACAGAGGAGTATCTTAGAAAGGTACAAAGTAACAAGGAAGGAAAACTTATCCTTGTAACAGCCATCAATCCTACTCCCGCGGGAGAAGGAAAGACAACCACAAGTGTTGGACTCGGAGATGCACTCAGAAGACTTGGATACAAGACAGTTATAGCTCTTAGAGAGCCTTCACTCGGACCTTGCTTCGGAATAAAGGGCGGAGCGGCCGGCGGCGGATACGCACAGGTAGTTCCGATGGAAGATCTCAACCTTCATTTTACAGGTGATTTCCATGCCATTACATCCGCAAACAACCTGCTTGCGGCTATTTTGGACAATCATATCCAGCAGGGTAATGAACTGCAGATCGATACAAGACAGATCATATGGAAAAGAGCCGAGGATATGAATGACAGAGCTCTTCGAAATATCGTTGTAGGTCTTGGAGCCAAGACTGACGGTGTTCCCAGAGAAGATCACTTTGTTATTACGGTTGCTTCCGAGATAATGGCAATTCTTTGTCTCGCAAGCGATCTTAACGATCTTAAGGACAGACTTTCCAGGATCATTGTTGCATATAACTTTGCGGGAGAACCCGTTACCGCAGGTGACCTTCAGGCAGTCGGCGCTATGGCCGCACTTCTTAAGGATGCTCTTAAACCCAATCTTGTGCAGACACTTGAGCACACACCTGTAATCGTACATGGTGGTCCTTTTGCAAATATCGCTCACGGATGTAACTCCGTAAGAGCTACAAAGACAGCACTTAAGATAGCAGATTATACTGTAACGGAGGCAGGCTTCGGTGCCGATCTCGGTGCAGAGAAGTTCCTTGATATCAAGTGCAGGATCGCGGGACTTAAGCCTGATGCGGTTGTTCTTGTTGCAACTATCAGAGCGCTTAAGTATAACGGCGGAATCCCCAAGGCTGAGCTTGGAACAGAGAATCTTGAAGCTCTTAAGAAGGGAATAGTTAATCTTGAGAAACACATAGAGAACATCCAGAAATACGGAGTTCCCGTTGTTGTAACTCTTAACTCATTCCTTACTGATACAGAAGCAGAGACAGAGTTCGTCAAGAAGTTCTGCGAGGAGAGAGGTTGTAACTTCGCTCTTTCAGAGGTTTGGGAAAAAGGCGGAGAAGGCGGACAGGATCTTGCAATGAAAGTTGTCGAGAGCATCAAGAACAAGCCTTCTAACTATGCACCTATCTATAAGGATGAGCTTTCACTTAAGGATAAGATCAATACTATCTCTACCGAGATTTACGGCGCTGATGGCGTTACATATACACCTGCTGCGTCCAAGCAGCTTGCCAAGATTGAGGAGATGGGATTCGGAAATCTTCCTGTATGCATGGCAAAAACACAGTATTCTCTTTCGGATGATCCCGCAATGCTCGGTAGACCTACAGGTTATAACATCACAGTAAGAGAAGCTTATGTTTCAGCCGGAGCAGGCTTTGTCGTTGCACTTACAGGTGCGATCATGACAATGCCCGGACTTCCCAAGCATCCTGCAGCTTACGACATTGATGTCGATGAGACGGGCAAGATCACAGGATTGTTCTAAGAGTTAATGCGGATTTCGCATATAATATTTACAAAAATCTTTCTACAAAACAGGAGACACGATGAGCGCACAGATTATTGACGGAAAAGCAATTTCACAGAATATTAAGGACGAACTTAAGGAAAAGACAGCTCTTTTAAAGGAAAAGGGTATAGAGGTAACTCTTGCCGTTATCCTTGTCGGAGAGGATCCCGCTTCGCAGGTTTATGTAAGGAATAAAAAGAAAGCTTGCGAGTATATCGGATATAAGTCTTTATCCTATGAGCTTCCGGCAGATACAACTCAGGAAGAGCTCCTTAAGCTCATCTATGAGCTTAATAACAGAAAGGATGTAGACGGTATTCTTGTGCAGATGCCGCTTCCTAAGCAGATTGATGAAAAGACTGTTATTGATGCGATATCTCCCGATAAGGACGTAGACGGATTCCATCCGATGAATGTCGGGGCTCTTTGCATCGGTGAGCAGGGCTTTGTATCATGTACACCCGCAGGAGTTATCCAGCTTCTTAAAAGAGGTTGCGACGGAAAAATAGATATCGCCGGTAAAGAGTGCGTTATCGTCGGAAGATCCAATATTGTAGGTAAGCCTATGGCTCTTTTGATGCTCAGAGAAAATGCGACAGTTACGATCGCACATTCAAGAACCAAAGATCTTAAGGATGTTTGCAAGAGAGCGGATATTCTTATAGCGGCTGTAGGAAAAGCCGGCATGATCACTGCAGAGCATGTCAAAGAGGGCGCGGTTGTTATTGATGTCGGAATTAACAGAGGCGCAGACGGAAAGCTCTGCGGCGATGTCCTTTACGATGAAGTTTCACAGATTGCAAGTGCGATCACTCCGGTACCCGGCGGTGTAGGTCCCATGACCATCGCGATGCTTATGAACAATTGTTATGAAGCGGCACTTATGCATAATTCTATTTGAGGTTGATCTTAATGATATGTCCCGTTTGCGGTAAAGAAATTCCCGAAGGGCACATGTATTGTGACGAATGCGGCAAAGAGATCAATTTCGTTCCGGATTTCGATCCGGAGGTTGAAAATGAGATAAATGCCACACTTTCGGGAGTTGCCGATGAACTGAATAAGGAAGCTAAGCTAAAAGCCTTGCGTATTCAAAAGCGAAAGGAATTTTTTAGCGCGTTAAAGAAAAAAAGCACGACAATTTTATTATTTTCTGCTACTATTATCATCATAGTGATTGTTGTGACATTATTATTGGCTTTTCACAACAAAACGCCTCTTTATTATCTTAGTATCGCAGAGTCTTCAAGAAATTCGGGAGATCTTGATAAGGCTATCGAGTATCTGGTTGAGGGTAATAAAGATAATCCCGAGAGCACCGAGATCATATTCAGACTTTCAGATTATTATCTGGAAGCGGGTGATCCCGATAAGGCAGCCGAGACACTTTGTCTTATAACAAACTCAGATCGTTTTTCCGATGAGAAGGTAACCAATGCATATGAAGGCATTATCTCTATATATAAGGAAAACGGCGATTACGACAAGATAGTTGAGCTTTTGAGTAACGATGAGAATGAAATAGCCAAGGGGCTTAAGGAGAAATATATTCCTCCGACGCCCGTTATGAGTCCCGAAGGGGATACATATGAGGACAGTATCACAGTAACTGTTTCCAAGGGAGCGCCTGATGATGAAGTTAAGGTATACTACACTGTAAACGGTGATAATCCCGACAACAGCGGTATCCCTTATGAAAAAGAGATCGTGCTTGACGCAGAAGGCGAATATAAGATAAAGGCGGTTTCCGTAAACAAATATGGATTCTTAAGTGCAGTTGCCGAAAATACTTATACCATTGAGGCAGGAACTCCCGATGAGCCCATTATAATGGAGGCAAGCGGAGAGTATAGCCAGAACACTATGATTGTTGCCGTTACCGAACCCGGAACTTCGATTTTTTATACGACGGACGGATCGGACCCGACAATGGATTCCAAGCAGTATATTTCACCGATATCGATGCCGGTTGGTACTTCGCACTTTAAGTTTATTGCCTATAACAACGAAGGTCTTTGCAGCGAGATAGTGGAAAGAGACTATCACCTTGTTTTTGCCAGACTTGTGACCAAGGAGCAGGCTGTAAACAGTGTGGTAAGTACACTTGTAAGACTTAATTATCTTCTCGACGAAACGGGTAAGGAAATAGGTGTACCCGGACACAATGAGTATGTGTATCGCTCCGAGATTGAAGTGGAAGGCGCCGGTGAGTATTATGTCATCGATGAGATACGTGTCGGTAATGACGGTTCCAGAAATCCTTCGGGAAGAATATATGCAGTCAACACACATGACGGCACCGTAAACAGACTGGGATATGATTCCGGCGGTAAATATATACTTATAACTATTTCCAATCGATAAGAAGCTATTTGGCTTTAAAATATTTATTTTTATATCTAGTAGGAGGATGACTATGTTCAAGATTTTAGAGGCTAATGAGCTTACTACGAACATTTTTCAGATGATCGTTGAAGCTCCGCGTGTAGCAGACGCGTGTTTACCCGGACAGTTTCTTATTATCCGTGTAGATGAAGAGGGGGAAAGAATACCGCTGACAATTTGTGATTACGACAGAGAAAAGGGAACTGTCGAGATAGTTGTTCAGGCTATCGGAGCTGAAACATTTAAACTTTCCAAGCTTAAGGCAGGCGATTCTCTTGCCGATGTTGTCGGACCTCTCGGTAAGCCTTCAGATCTTTGCGAAGAGAGCATTGATGAGCTTAAGAAAAAGAAGATCGTATTTATCGCAGGAGGTGTAGGAACAGCTCCCGTATATCCCCAGGCTAAATGGCTCAAGGAGCAGGGCGTTGACTGCGACGTTATCATCGGTGCCAAGACAAAAGATCTTGTTATTCTTGAAGATAGATTCAAGAAGGTTTGTAACCTTCATATCACAACAGATGACGGTTCTTACGGAAGAAGCGGAATGGTTACAAAGGCACTTCAGGATCTTTGGGATGAGGGCAACAAGTACGATCACTGCGTTGCCATCGGTCCTATGATCATGATGAAATTTGTTTGTAAGCTTACAGAAGAGCTCGGAATTCCTACAATTGTCAGCATGAATCCTATCATGGTTGACGGAACGGGAATGTGCGGCGCTTGCCGTCTTACAGTAGACGGTCAGGTTAAGTTTGCTTGTGTTGACGGACCTGAGTTCGACGGACACAAGGTTGACTTTGACCAGGCTATGAACCGTATGAAGCTGTATAAGACTGAGGAGGGAAGACTTTTCCTCAAGGCTCAGGAAGGTGATACACACCACGGCGGCTGCGGCAATTGTAACTAAGAAAATACCATGTTTCGTGATTACTATATAGGAGATTAAATAAATGGATGGATTTGTAAGAGTTCCGGTCCGCGAACAGGACGCCAAGGAACGTGCTACCAATTTTAAAGAAGTTTGTCTTGGATATAACAAGGAAGAGGCAGAAAAAGAGGCATTAAGATGTCTTAACTGTCCCAATCCCAAATGTGTACAGGGATGTCCCGTATCTATCAACATTCCCGCTTTTATCGAGCAGGTTAAGAAGGGAAATGTTGAGGGTGCTTATCAGGAGATCAGCAAAGCAAGTGCTCTTCCCGCTGTCTGCGGACGTGTATGTCCTCAGGAAAGCCAGTGCGAAGGCCAGTGCGTAAGAGGAATCAAGGGCGATGCCGTTTCAATCGGTAAGCTTGAGAGATATGTTGCAGATACTGCAAGAGAGATGGGCATCAAGCCCGAAGGAGCTAAGGAGAAGAAAGGCAAGAAAGTTGCCGTTATCGGATCAGGCCCTTCAGGTCTTACATGCGCAGGCGACCTTGCCAAGATGGGTTACGATGTAACTATTTTCGAGGCTCTTCATGAGGCCGGCGGAGTACTTGTATACGGTATTCCCGAGTTCCGTCTTCCCAAGGACGCTGTAGTTAAGAAAGAAGTTGAGAACGTTAAGGCTCTCGGCGTTAAGATCGAGACTGACGTTGTTATCGGTAAGTCAGTTACAGTTGACGAGCTTATGGAAAAAGAAGGCTTTGAGGCTGTATTCGTAGGATCAGGTGCAGGTCTTCCCAGATTCATGAATATCCCCGGCGAGCAGGCTATGGGTGTATTCTCAGCTAACGAGTTCCTTACAAGAAGCAATCTTATGAAAGCTTTTGACGAGAATTCAAGAACACCTATCATGAAACCCAGGAAGTGCGTAGTAGTAGGTGGCGGTAACGTTGCTATGGACGCTGCAAGAACTGCTCTTCGTCTCGGTGCTGAGGTTCACGTTGTATATCGTCGTGGTGAGGAAGAGCTTCCCGCACGTAAGGAAGAAGTTGGACATGCTAAGGAAGAGGGAATCATTTTCGATCTTCTTTGCAATCCCGTTGAGATCCACGCTGATGAGAACGGATGGGTTAAGAGCATCACATGTATCAGAATGGAGCTTGGTGAGCCCGATGAGTCAGGAAGAAGAAGTCCTGTAGAGGTTCCCGGTTCTGAGTTTGAGATTGAGTGTGACGCTGTTATCATGTCACTCGGTACATCACCCAATCCTCTTATCACTTCAACAACAAAGGGTCTTGAAGTAAACAGAAGAAAATGTATCGTTGCTGAAGAAGCTACAGGTCAGACATCTAAGCCCGGCGTATTTGCAGGCGGTGATGCCGTTACCGGTGCAGCAACCGTTATCCTTGCTATGGGTGCCGGTAAGGCAGCTGCAAAGGGAATCGACGAGTATCTTCAGAATAAATAATTTATAGTATAATCATATTAACTAAATAGCACCGGGCTAAGTCAAATTAGCCCGGCGCTTTGACTTACAGGGGGATAATTACGTGATAGCATATGTAAACGGAATACTTGAAAACCTCGAAGAGGGTAATGCTGTCATAGACGTTAACGGTTTTGGCGTCAATGTTAATATCTCGGGTTCAACTATGGACAGAATGCCCGGTATCGGTGAGATGGTCAAGCTCTATACTTACACCAACGTCAAAGAGGATGCTTTTTCTTTATTTGGTTTTCTTTCAAGGGATGAGCTTAATCTTTTTAAGATGCTGATAACCGTAAATGGAATAGGACCAAAGGGCGGACTTGCCGTTTTATCGGTTCTTTCTCCCGATGACCTTAGATTTGCCATCATTTCAGGTGACAGTGCGTCTATAGCCAAGGCACCCGGTGTCGGCAAGAAAACTGCCGAGAGGATCACTCTTGAGCTTAGAGATAAGATCAAGGTTACCGAGGATGATCTTTTATCACCTTCGGGAGCTGTTTCCGGCGACGATCTTACGGGCGAAGCCGCAATGGCAAAAGACGAAGCAGTCGCAGCGCTTGTCGCACTTGGATACAATTCTTCGGATGCCGTCAAGGCTGTCAGAAAGGTGTTAAAAGAAAACGATGCGCAGCTTGATGCAGAAGTTCTTTTAAAGCTTGCTCTTAAGGAGATGTTCTAAAAGCATGGAAAAAAGAAAAATCGTTACTTCCGCAAGAGGCATTGATGCCAATGTAAATGTGGAAGATGAGAAGATTGAAGGCTCATTAAGACCACGAAGCCTTGATAAGTACATAGGACAAAAGAAGATAAAGGAAAGCCTTAAGATCTATATTGAGGCGGCTAAGAAAAGAGGAGAATGCCTCGATCACCTTCTTTTTTACGGACCACCCGGTCTTGGAAAGACAACACTAGCAGGAATCATTGCTTCGGAAATGGGTGTAAATATCAAGATCACCAGCGGACCGGCGATCGAAAAGCCCGGTGATATGGCTGCGATACTCAATAATCTTCAGGAAAACGATGTTCTTTTTGTTGATGAGATACACAGATTGAACAGACAGGTTGAAGAGGTTCTTTATCCCGCAATGGAAGACTACGCCATTGATATCATGATCGGAAAAGGCCCGACAGCCAGATCTATAAGACTTGATCTTCCTCATTTTACCCTTATCGGTGCAACAACAAGAGCGGGAATGCTATCCGCACCCTTAAGAGACAGATTCGGAATGATCCATAAGATGGAATTCTATGAGCCTGACGAGCTGTGCGAGATAATCATGCAATCGGCCAAGGTTCTTGATGTTGAGGTTGATCCAAACGGCGCCGCCGAGATGGCAAGACGCAGCAGAGGAACACCAAGACTTGCAAACAGAATACTTAAGAGAGTAAGAGATTACGCTCAGGTCAAGCATAACGGCGTTATAACCAAGGATGTTGCCGTTACAGCCCTTGATCTTATGGATGTTGATAAGATGGGCCTTGATCATACCGACAGAAATATATTATTTACAATGATAAATAAATTCGGAGGCGGCCCGGTGGGACTTGATACGCTTGCCGCCGCGATCGGAGAGGACTCGGGAACCATAGAGGACGTCTATGAGCCTTATCTGATCAAAAACGGATTCATTAATAGGACTCCGAGGGGCAGAGTTGTGACGGATACGGCCTATACCCATTTGGGGCTTGAAAACAGAGCTTCCTCAGAGATATAATTAAAAAGCAACCAAGCTAAAAAGAATTAAAAGCAGGGGTGGATTTATGGCATCTAAAACAGATACCGAGGTAATTATCGGGGGAAAGGTATTTACCTTAAGCGGATACGAAAGTGAAGAATATTTACAGAAGGTGGCGTCTTATATAAACAATAAGATTGGTGAGTACAACAAGATCGACAGTTTTAAGAGACAGCCGATAGATACTCAGAATGTTCTTCTTCAGTTAAATATTGCAGATGACTATTTCAAGTCTAAGAAGCAGATTGAGCTTATGGAAGAGCAACTTGCCGAGAAGGAGAAGGAGCTCTACGATCTTAAACATGAGCTTATTGCTACGCAGATAAAGCTCGAGAATACCGAGAAGAACGGTAAGAGCCTTCAGACCAAGCTTGATGAGTCATCAAAGAAGATCATTCAGCTTGAAACTCAGGTCAAAGGTACCGGAACAAAGAAATGATTGCATTTAAAAGGCTGTCTAATTAATGACAGCCTTTTCTTTTTTAAGGATTATGAACAAGGTAGAATTACTTGCCCCCGCAGGGGGTTATGAAACAATGGTAGGCGCTTTCAATGCAGGCGCCGATGCCGTTTATCTCGGAGGTTCCAAATTTGGCGCCAGAGCCTATGCCGATAACTTTGACAGGGATCAGGTTCTTGACGCTGTTTCTTATGCCCATTTGCATGGGAAAAAGATATATCTTACTGTAAATACCCTTGTTAAAGAAAGAGAATTCGGAGAACTCTATGAGTTTATGCTTCCGTATGCCGAAAAGAAACTGGACGGCGTGATCGTTCAGGATCTCGGAGTCATGCGCTTTATAAGAGATGAATTCCCGGGGATCGAGCTTCATGCAAGCACTCAGCAGACCGTTACGGGTATTTACGGAGCAAAGCTTTTAAAAGAGCTTGGATGCTGCCGTGTTGTTCCCGCAAGAGAACTAAGTCTGTCTGAGATGAAGGCTATCAGGGAAAAGGCTGATATTGAGGTTGAAGCTTTTATTCACGGAGCGATGTGTTATTGTTATTCGGGAGCTTGCTTATTCAGCAGTATGGTCGGAACAAGGAGCGGAAACAGGGGAAGATGTGCCCAGCCCTGCAGACTTCCGTATACTTCCGATTTATCTCGAGATAAAGGTGAGCAATATCCGCTTAGCCTTAAGGATATGTGCACGATCGATATGATTCCTGAGCTTATTGAGGCGGGAATTGATTCTTTCAAGATAGAGGGCCGTATGAAGAAGCCTGAATATGCTGCGGGAGTTACGTCGCTTTACAGGAAATATATTGATCTTTATTATGCGGAACCTGATAAAAAGCATGAAGTATCCAAAGATGATATGGAGATCCTTAAGTCTTTATATCTTCGAACAGGTATCAGTTCGGGCTATTATCATAAGCATAACGGAAAAGAGATGGTGACAGTTGTTTCACCTGCTTATAACGGAACCAAAGACGAAGTCCTTAAGAAAGTCAGAGAGGATTATCTTGGCCGCGAGCTTAAGATCAAATGCGATATTTACTGCAAGCTAAAGCTCGGTGAAAAAGCTGAGATTATCATGAATGTAGATAATAACGGTGATTTTGTATCTAAGACCGTATACGGAAACGAAGTTCAGGCGGCGTCAAAGAGACCGATGGACGAAGAAAGCGTAAGAAAACAGCTTGAGCGTCTCGGTAATACATCTTTTGAGGCTGATTCCATCGAAATCTCAATTGATGACAATAATACCGGCAACGGAATCTTTATTCCTGTAAGTGAGCTAAATGAGCTTAGAAGAAAGTTATGTGAAGATATGGAAGCAGAGCTTCTAAACGCGGGAAGTTCCGATAGCCATGGTGAGAATACATCTAAGCATTCATCAACGGGAAGTGTTGCCGGAAAAGAAGGAAGTGTTGCCGCCGAGAAAGACAACGGATCCGTGCGTAAGGATACTGATGTTCATGTTCTGGTTAACACAAAAGATCAGCTTGAAGCCTTGAAGGATTTTCTTTTGGTTGTTCGTAAAGGCGATAATGCGGAAAATAAAGCACATGCTGTCACAAGGTTATATCTTGATAGCGAGCTTTTGCTTAATGACAAATATTCTTTTGCAACGAAAGAGTTATTGGATAATCCTGCTTTTTCGCATACAGAGATCATAGCGGCTCTTCCTTACGTGACAAGAGAAGAGTCTTTTGACGGAACAAGTGATATCAAGGCTTTGAGTGAAATGCCCGGTAGTTCTGTATCCGGAGTTCTTGTAAGGAATCTTGAACAGCTTGGATATCTTAAGGAAAAAGATTATAAGGGAAAGATCATACTTGATTATGGCGTGTATGTATGGAATGCCGAAAGTTCTAAGCTTTTGTCGGAAATAAAAGGCGCCGCCGGCAGTTCTTTTGTCTCTGAGATATCGGTCCCTTACGAGCTTACGATACATGAGACCCTTGAGGCTGTAAAAAGTATTGCGAAAGAAGTCGGCATACCGATTTCGTATAATATATACGGACATGTGCCCATGATGATAAGCGCGGGCTGCATCAAAAAGACACTTGATAAATGCAGCGGTAAGCTAAATACGTACAATCGTGAGGTGCTTGCAATTACGGACAGGATGGGGAACAGAATGCCTGTAACAACTAATTGCAGGAATTGTTATAACATAATATGGAATACGAATCCGACGGCTTTGTATAATAAAATGGATGCGCTTTATGAAAAGCATGTTTTCGATCACTTTAGGATCGATCTTACCGTTGAAGATAAGGATATGGCCCAAAAAGTACTTAAAGCCGGCATATGCAAAGAAGATAAAGAATTCAGAGATTCTTTTTTGCAGGAAATCAAATCTACTAATGGACATTATAAACGCGAGGTAGAATAAAGGAATGGAGTTATATGTAACAGAAATATCTAAATATGTCATTGCGATAATGCTGCTTTTGTATACCGCCACGGCATTTATGGCGTTTAGACTTAGGAGCAGAGAAGCAAGGACTAAAATATACGTAGCACAGATCATGCTGATATTCATGATCCAGATTGCTTGTTTTATCCAGATAATTGCAAGGACCGGAAAGGTACTCTATCTGTTTTTCTTTGCATTTCAGATAGTTGTTTTTTCCGCCGTGCTTATGCTGTTTTATTTCATTTATCCGGACGGAAACAGGCTTATCATAAACAACTGTTGTCTGCTTCTGATGATAGGAGTGGTGATCTTGACGAGGCTTTCGTATGAGAAGGCGGTCAAGCAGTTTGTTATCGTGGCAATATCTTTTTTGATAGGATTTTTTATTCCCGAGATGATCTTCAGGTTTAACTTCCTAAAGCGTTTTACCTGGATCTATGCCGCGGTCGGAATCGCAGCGATAGGAGCGGTTTTGGTGCTTGGTGTTGCGATCAACGGATCAAAGCTTAATTATTCGATAATGGGAATAGCTTTCCAGCCTTCGGAAGTTGTAAAGGTATTGTTCCTGTTCTTTATGGCGGGAGCGCTGTATAAGGCGGAAGGAATAGTGGATATTCTGATAGCATCGGCTGTCGCGGCCGTTCATGTTATCATACTTGTTCTGTCAAAAGACCTTGGAAGTGCACTGATCTTTTTTATGTTGTATCTTGCACTTATTTACATATCGACGGAGAATATCGGATTATTCATTATGGGACTTGCCTTTGTGACGTTTGCAAGTGCCGTATCTTATAGGTTGTTTGCACATATTCGAGTAAGAGTACATGCGTGGCTCGATCCGTTCAGTGATATAACAAACACGGGCTATCAGCTTTCGCAGTCTCTTTTTGGTATAAGCAGCGGCGGAATGTTCGGCCTTGGATTATACGGCGGGTCGCCGAAGACAATACCGTTTGTTGAATCGGATTTTATTTTTTCAGCAATTGCAGAGGAGATGGGAATTCTTTTTTCCATACTGATGGTACTTGTATGCTTAAGCACTTTCCTTCTTATCATGCAGGAAGGCTATTACATTCATGATAAGTTTTACAGGATGATCATATGTGGTATCGGCATATCATATATCTTCCAGACTTTTCTTACGATCGGCGGAGGATGTAAGTTTATTCCGCTTACGGGTGTTACTCTTCCTCTTTTAAGTTACGGTGGATCGTCCGTTCTGGTCACCATTGTTATGATTATGATTGTTGAAGGCATCTGTATGATCGGTTCGGATGAAAGGTATGAGGAATACCTGGAAGAAAGACGCTATTACGAGAGGAAAAGAAACAGATATGAAAGATACGAGGACGAAGAGTACTAACAGACGAAGAAGAGTAAGATCTTATCCGATAATCGTTCTGACAAGCATATATGTTCTTTTGTTTGTCGGTATGATCGGATATATCGCTCATTATTCGCTTACTCATAAACAGGAATTTATAAATAACGACCATAATACAAGGCAAAAGATACTTCTTAAGCAGAATCAGCGTGGTAAGATCCTTTCAAGAGACGGAGATATTCTTGCTTATTCGGAAAAGAACGAAAACGGAAAAGAAGTAAGAGTATATCCGTATAGTAATGAGTTTTCACATATAGTGGGTTATGTATCAAAAGGAAAAGCCGGAATAGAAGGTTTTTCAAACTATTACCTGATAAACACTAATATCGATCTTTCAAAGAAGGTCGCTTATGATACAAAGGGAATGAAGTACCCTGCTGACAACGTGACAACAACGCTCGATGTTCATCTTCAGGAGATTGCATATTCAGCGCTTTCTTCAAGAAAGGGTGCGGTTGTTGTTTCTGATCCTAAGACGGGTGAGATCCTAGCAATGGTCTCAAAGCCTGATTTTGACCCTAATACTCTGGAACAAGAGTGGGACCGGCTTATTCAGGATAAATCACCGGATGCTAAGCTCCTTAACAGAGCAACGCAGGGAAAATATCCTCCGGGATCGACTTTTAAGATAGTGACGGCACTTTCTTATTTGAAGGAGCATTCGACCGATTACATGAATTACAGTTTTAGCTGTGGCGGAAGATTCGACTATGAAGGAAACACGATTTCTTGTTATCATGGCGAAAAACACGGAACTCTCGATCTTGAGACCTCTTTTGCCAAGTCATGTAATTCATCGTTTGCCAATATAGGTGTGGGCTTAAAAGGAGAGACTGTTGACGCGGTACTTGACGACCTTATGTTTAATCAGGATCTACCTCTTGATTTTTGCAGATTTGCGGTGAGTTCTTCGTCTTATCCCAAGAATCACGATCCCAATGCGGTGATGCAGTTGTCCATCGGACAGGGTAAAACTTCAATTTCGCCCGAACACCTCAACATGATCACATGTGCGATCGCAAACGACGGTATGCTTATGAAACCTTATGTTGTGAGCAATGTAAAGAGTGAGGACGGCAAGGAAATAAAGACATATTCTCCTGAGGAATACAAGAGGTTTATGAGCAGTGAGGAAGCAAGGATACTTCGTTCAATGATGGAACAGGTTGTTCAAAGGGGTACTGCGAGCAAATTAAAAGGCCTTTCCTACACTGCGGCAGGAAAGACCGGTTCTGCTGAATTTAATGATGTCAAAGATTCTCATGCTTGGTTTACAGGCTATGCCCCCGCTGAAGATCCGCAGATCTGCGTGACCATAATAGTTGAAGAAGCGGGAAGCGGCGGAAGCTATGCCGTTCCGATAGCAAAGAGAATATTCGATGCATATTTCGAAGCGGAATAAAGAGCTTAAAAGACCTGAGTGATCCTGATGTTTCTTTCTTTGGAGAGGTCTATAAGCGTATTATCTTCGTTTAATTTGATGAGAGGGCGTGAGAGCGCCTTCTCATTTATTAATATTACGGTTCCGAGTCTCTCATTGCTGAGCTGAACATTAAAGCCAAGCTGTGAAGCTGCGATATGAGAAAGAATGGATTTAAGGGCCTGAACATCATATCTTTCAAAGCCTTCGTTTTCATAGTTGGCAATGATCTGGAACGGATGAAGCTTATTTCTGTAGGTTCTCGGTGATGTCATGGCTTCGTATGTGTCGATGATCGCGATGTATTTGGCGAATTTATCGATCTCAGAGGATGTCAATGAAGCCGGATAGCCTGTTCCGTTACATCTTTCATGGTGCTGAAGTGTTGCTCTTAATATGTGATGGTTAAAAGAACCGACCTGTCTTAAGAAATCATAGCCTATCTGTGTGTGCTTCTGAACAAGAGCATACTCTTCGGGAGTGAGTCTCTGCGGTTTCCATAGTATCTGATAAGGAATGCTGAATTTACCAATATCATATAAAAACGCACACTCGATAAGAAGAGTGCTGTCTTTGTTTGAAAGACCGAGCCATGTGGCAAACACACCCGCAATAAGTGCGGAGTTAAGACAGTGGCAAAGTGTCATATCATTTTCATCCGGAATAAGATTGTACAGATAGTCAAGAAGCTGTTCTCCGCTCTTAACACCGGCGATTATACTCTTATAGATCTCCATTAACTGTGAGAGGTTGATCTGCTGGCTTTTATCTACCGCACCCAGCATGCATGTTTTGAAAACAGGGAAATATATGTTGTAGATTGATTCAAAGTTCTTGAATCCGTCTGTCATTCGCACTTTTTCAAAGTGAGTGGTGGAATAATCGATCTCTTCCTTGATGGGAACGGCGATAATGGACTGTCTTGCAAGCTTTTTGAGGATATTGTCTGTGACTTTTGTACCGGCCATAACAATGATCTCGTTTTTATAATTGAGAATGTCTTCTGCGATTACCATTCCCGACTTTAATTCAATACGTGCAACCACCTTCATGTTAAGGACCTCCCAATTTGCGTCCCGTCGCAATTCCATAAACTTTTTTCATGTGTTAAAATGTTTGTTGAAGAAGTTTTGTATAACCCCTATATATCCTACTATACATAAACAGGAGCATGTAGGTCAATTCGATAATTGGGGAGAATTGTATTTTTATGAAAAAAAATGGATTCTGCACATTTTATAAGAATCTGTACTTTGGAAAATCAGTAAAAAGACATTCTCTTGTTAAGTGGAAGTTATACCATGGGAGCGGGCAGTTCACCATTTTTTGCCTTGTCAGGGCGATGAATGAGAATGATCAGCTTGAGATCATTCATTCCGCATTCCTTAAGCAAGCGTATTATAGAGAACATCCTGCATATATATACGGAATTGCGGGAAGCTATGAAGAAGCGCTCGATATGGTCGTTGATATTTCCAACAGAGCTTGCGAGGCCGGAATGGAAGGTCAGCTCATTGAATATCTCGATAAGAATGCGTGATAAAGACTTAACTTGGGAGTATATATGTTGGCAGTGATTTTATTGGTACTTAAAATAGTTGGGATCACGATACTTGTTATTCTTGCCGTACTTCTTTTTCTCATCTTGCTATTGTTGTTTGTACCCATCAGATACAAGATTGACGGTGATGTTCCGACAATGAGATTCGGAGAAGATTTCGACAGCGACAGAATAGAGTTTGCGATCAGATTCCACTGGCTATTACATATCCTTAGCGGCAAATATATTCATCATAAAGATGACACGTTTGTCGTAAGAATTTTTGGTATTAAGGTCTTTCCGAGAAAAGAAAAACCTGAAAAAAAGAAAAACAAAGATCGAAAGAAAGATGAAGAGCCAAATTTCGAAGCATCGGAAGCAAAAATAGAAGATAAAGACGATCTTTCTTTTGAAATTAAAGAAAAAAAAGAGGACAAAAAGAGATCCGAGGAAGAAAATGACACAAGTGTCGCGGAAATCTCTTATTCGGAAGTAGTAGATGAAGAAAAAACAATCTTCGACATAGTGGAAGACGTTATTTCTTTTATCATAAAGCTTATAAAAACGCCACAAAATGTGTTCCGAAAAATAAAATATACAATATCTAGAGTTTGTGGTAAGATAAATATGATTAAGTCCACACTTGAGAGTGAAATTTTCAAGAGGGCTTACAGCCTGGTTAAAGGCAAGCTTATAAGGCTTCTTAAGATGATAATGCCGGATAAAAGTAATTCAAGACTTTATCTCGGAGTCGGAGATCCCGCGTGGGAAGCCGATATCATGGCCGCATACGGAATGATGTATTCGTTTTTTCAGAATAAGCTTGTGTTTGTCCCTGATTTTAATGAAAAGATAATCGAAGCCGATATACATCTAAAGGGACATATAACATTATTTACTGTTTTATATTGTGTTTGCGTTTGCTATTTCAACAAGGATGTCAAAAAGGTTATTGCCAGATTTAAGAAGATATCCGAAAGATAGATTTAATCTTGGAGGTTTTTATGGGAGAGAGTAATTTTAACAGCGTAGTTGAGTCTTTACTTCATGGTATGAATTCAATCCTTGCTACCAAGACAGTTGTCGGAGAACCTACCAAAATAGAAGATACCATAGTGTTACCGCTTGTTGATGTATCATTTGGTGTCGGTGCAGGTTCCAACGACAGTGATAAAAAGAATGGCGGAGCAGGCGGATTCGGTGCCAAGATGTCACCGAGCGCTGTTCTTGTTATAAAGAATGGTTCTACCAAACTAGTTAATATCAAGAATCAGGATGTTGTAAACAAGGTTCTTGATCTCGTGCCCGATATTATGGACCGTTTTTCAGCCAAAAAAGAAAATTTTATGGATGATGACGATGCAGTAGAGATTGCTTTTCCCGATGAGGGTGAGGAGAAGTAAGTCGTCCAGAAGGTGAGGGGCCCAATGGAAGAAAAGAGAAACCTTGAAGAAATTATCTTAAACGGTACCGAGGATGAACTTAACGAGCTGAGGTTATGGCTCTTTAAGGAGAGTGTGAGACTCGAGAACCAGGAGAGTGCTCTTTCAGAGCGTTACGCCAAACTTGAAGCCGATGAGAGATCCTTTAAGGACCGTGTTGACGAAGCCGAGAAGAAGCTTGATACCGAGAGTAGAAAGCTTAATAACGACAAGGCTTTGTTTGATCAAAGACTCAAGATTCTCAACAACGGATTTGATCAGCTCAACAGCGACAAGAAAAAGCTCGAAGGAGAATATGTCAGACTGGAGCGTGAGAAAGCATATCAGAGAGAAAATGAGTATGATGCTCTGGATCTTCTGTTTAGAGGGGTGAACAGCGCACTGACGCTTAAGAAACGCTATAAGGATCTTATGAAGATGTTCCATCCGGACAATGTCAGCGGTGATGCGGAGATGGTTCAGCTTATCAACGCCGAATATAGCTCTCTTTGCAGAGTGTATGACGTTACGATGATCAATTGATGAGATTTCGTCTTAAGAAAATCTTAAGTTGTTTATTTAAAACATATATGATAAGGTTATCAAGTCATTGTTCTTCATGAGCAATGACTTGTATGTTATCGGGGCGATTCTTACGGCGTTTCAGCCGAAGTTTCATTTATTTGTAAATTTATAAAAAAATATGTTGACATAATCGAACGTTTGTTTTAGTATAATTTATATACAGAACGGATGTTCTAAGAAGGAGATGTGTATGGAAAGAGAAGATAAGCAGAAAGCACTCGATGCGGCACTCGGACAGATTGAGAAGCAGTTTGGTAAGGGAGCCGTTATGAAGCTCGGTGATTCTACCGACACAATGAATATAGAGACTATCCCTACAGGTTCACTCAGCCTTGATATTGCTCTCGGCCTCGGTGGTATTCCCAAGGGAAGAATTATTGAGATATACGGACCCGAGTCCAGCGGTAAGACAACCGTTACTCTTCATATGATCGCAGAAGTTCAGAAGAGAGGCGGAATTGCAGGATTCATTGATGCAGAGCATGCTCTTGATCCCGTATATGCCAAGAATATCGGTGTAGATATTGATAACCTTTATATTTCACAGCCCGACAGCGGTGAGCAGGCCCTTGAGATCACTGAGACAATGGTTCGCTCCGGCGCTATCGATATAGTAGTCGTTGACTCTGTTGCAGCTCTTGTTCCCAAGGCTGAGATTGACGGAGACATGGGAGATTCTCATGTTGGTCTTCAGGCAAGACTTATGTCACAGGCTCTTCGTAAACTTACAGCAGTTATCAGTAAGTCTAATTGTACGGTTGTATTTATCAACCAGCTCCGTGAGAAGGTTGGAATTATGTTCGGTAATCCCGAGACAACCACAGGCGGACGTGCACTTAAATTCTATTCATCGGTTCGTATGGATGTTCGTCGTATTGAGGCTATCAAGCAGAACGGCGAGAACATTGGTAACAGAACAAGAGTTAAGGTCGTTAAGAACAAGATCGCTCCTCCTTTCAAAGAGGCAGAGTTTGATATCATGTTCGGTAAAGGAATCTCTTCAACAGGTGATATTCTCGATCTTGCTGCCAATGTTGATATCGTTAACAAGAGCGGTGCTTGGTATCAGTATGAAAACGAGAAGATCGGACAGGGTAGAGAGAATGCTAAGTTGTATCTTGAGAACAATCCTCAGATCAAGGATGAGATCGAGGCTAAGGTAAGAGCACACTACGGACTTCAGTCAGACGTTAAGACCACTGCTTCCAAAGCAGATGACGCGGAGACACCTAAGAAAACGAAGGCTTCAAAGTGATAATATCAAGTATTGTAGAATTCGATAAAAAGAGAAATAAAATATTTATTGACGGTGAGTTCGCCTTTGTATTATACAAGGGCGAACTTCGTAGTTTTGGGATTAAAGAAGGTGAGGAAATTTCGGAAGAAACATACAATGAAATTACCGGATCTCTTTTACCCAAAAGGGCCACCAAGAGAGCTATGGAACTTCTTGTAAAGAAGGACTATACGGAGAAGAAGCTTAGGGATAAGCTTGCTGATGGCCTGTATTCCGATGATATCATTGATGCTGCGATAGAATACGTTAAGTCATACAAATATCTTGATGATGAGAGATATGCGCGTGACTATGTTGCTTATAATATAGAGCTTCGCAGCAGAAATAGGATCAAACAGGATCTTATTTCGAGAGGAGTGGCCAAAGACATTATTCAAACTGTTCTTGAAGAGTTTACGGATGAAGAGGGCCGTGAAGCTGAGTTGGATCAGATTAAGAAGCTTCTCGTTAAGAAACATTATGACCCATCCATGGATTATAAAGATAAACAGAAGATAATAGCATTTTTGTTAAGGAAAGGCTATCCCATGGATGCCATCAGAAGTGTTATTAATAGCGACGATATTTATTTTGAATAAGAATGTTGTTACGATTTGCGGAAAGAATCGTTACGTGTTATAATACCGTAAGTTAACATGTTATTGTTTTTGGGGAAGGACAATAGGTTGATTTACATTACTTACGGCCAATGAATAATAATTCGGAAAAAAGTATGGGGCTTGTATATGCATATCCCATGCCTTTTTATATAACGCTTTATAAATGAAAGGAGAAATTTAAAAATGAAGAGAAGAGGAGTACAGATCGCTACAGGTCTAATTTTTGCAGGTATGCTTGCAATGACAGGATGTGGTAGCACACAGTCAACAGGAGATAATACAGCTCCCGATACAGTGGGGACTGAGACAGTTCAGGAAGTAGAAGTTCCTATGGAACAGAATGATTCATCTTTGTCTGATAGCGATTACAATGGAGAAATTGGTTATGTTTCTAATTATAAAAGTCTTGAGGAGGTAAGAAAGGCTTACAAAGATAACGGCTTTACTCATTCTACATATGTTAATGTTCAGGGATGTAATATTATGGTTCTGGCAATAGCAATGGATGGAATCGCTAAAGATGGAAATGGTGGTTTTACAGCTGAAGATGTGCGATTCTACACTCAGAAAGAGGATAGTGATAAGGTGTATCTTGCCGGCACACTTGATGCACATAATCCAATAGCTATAACAAGTAATGGTGTTATTGTTGCTAATTCTCAGCAGTTCACTTTTGAGACATATTTCTTATCACAGGATGGAACAATGCTTGAGCACAAGGACTATATCGAGGTTGATAACGGACAGGGCGGTAAAGTAATCCATTCTTACAGAAGAAATTCTAACAAGGAACAAAGAGAGTATTATGATGGTACTCAGGAGGATTTACAGAATTATTATAATAATACCCGCGCTAAGGACATAATTTTTAAATAATGATCAAGTAAAGGCGGAAAAATGCTATGAGAAAGAGACTTTTAACGGCAGGACTTACATGTGTTATATTGATCGCCGGCTGTTCATCTAATGATGGGGGAAATAGTAGTACACTTTCTTCTGATGATTCTATGTATGAGATTACGGAGGAAAGTTCGAATGATTCTACAAGTGAGTCTGACTTTGTATCTGCATTCGAAACTTCAGAATATAGCAGTGATGCTATGAGCGCATCAGCTTCCGATTCAAGTACAGAATCAAATAACACGACTAAAGATGATTCTGCTAAAAATGAGAAAAAAGTTGACCTGTCAGATTTTGAAGGTGAGAATTCAAGATTTTATGGTGGAAATCTTGAGGAGAGCTTGTCCAAGGTACTTAATTCATCATTTACCTTAAGTGATGACAATTATGATTATTATATAGCTGATGGTGCTATTGATATCAGGGACTCTGTTGTACGAGATGGTTTCTCTGTTTTTATGAAGCAGAAGGTCGATGATTTCTCCATATATGGTGTATATGTTGGAATGACTTCTGATGAGGCGGTTAAAGCGCTTGCAGATCGAGGACTTGTAGAAGAGTCGGATGAGTATTCTACTATATATGCAATTGATAAGCATGATTTTTATATTACTTTGCAGACAGACAATGGTGTTGTCAGTGAAGTGAGTTATTCAAAGTGTATTCCGAATAATGGTTGATTATTATTAAACGAAAAAAGCTGTAACTGCTGTTTTTTCTGAGTAACATCGAAAAGAGGCAGTTGCAGTTTTTTCGTTTTAAAAAAATCGCGACGTTAACCGATTTATTTTACATGGTTACGGACTTAAAGGTTCAGATGGTTAGGCGTTTGACCTTGACACTGTAATTTATAAAATGTAAAATTTAAGTGTTGTAAAATTGTATATTAGTGCGAGTTTTTTATACCCACTATACAAAATATTGTACAATGAAAATTGAATAAGGAGGTGCTCCTGTAATGACCTATGTTGTTATTACTGCAGTAGTGACTCTTGTTCTTTCAGCTATTTTAACTTGGTTTTTGGCAACCGGTTATCACAAAAAGGTTACTGAGGGGAAGATCGGTAGCGCTGAAGAAAGGGCAAGAAAAATTATTGACGAAGCACTCAAAACTGCCGAAGAAACGAAGCGTGAGAAACTTCTTGAAGTAAAGGAAGAGGCACTGAAAACACGTAATGATCTCGAAAAGGAAGTCAGGGACCGAAGAAATGAGGTTCAGCGTACTGAGAGACGTATTCAGCAGAAAGAGGAAAACGTCGAGAAAAGGTCCGAAGCGATCGAAAGGAAAGAGCAAAGCTTAAACGCCCGCGAAGAGGCTTTGAGTAAGAAGAACGAAGAGGTTACGAAGCTTAACGAACAGATGATACAGGAACTTGAAAAAATCTCTGGCTTAACCTCCGAGCAAGCAAAAGAGTATCTTTTAAAGATTGTAGAAGATGATGTAAAGCATGAATCAGCTGTCATGATCAAGACTATGGAAGCTGAGGCTAAGGAAGAAGCAGATAAGAGAGCTAAGGAAATTGTTGTAAACGCTATTCAGCGTTGCTCAGCAGATCATGTTTCCGAGACTACCATTTCTGTTGTTCAGTTGCCCAATGATGAGATGAAGGGCAGAATCATCGGTAGAGAGGGTAGAAATATCAGAACTCTCGAGACTATGACCGGTGTAGATCTTATTATTGATGATACACCTGAAGCTGTAGTTATTTCAGGATTTGATCCTATTCGTCGTGAAGTTGCACGTATAGCTCTTGAGAAGCTTATCGTGGACGGACGTATCCATCCCGCAAGAATTGAGGAGATGGTTGAGAAGGCACAGAAAGAAGTTGCTGCCAAGATCAAAGAAGAAGGTGAGAATGCCGCTATCGAGGCGGGAGTTCACGGCCTTCATCCCGAAGTTATCAAGATTCTTGGACGTATGAAGTTCAGAACCAGCTATGGACAGAACTGCCTTAAGCATTCTGTTGAAGTAGCACAGCTCTGCGGACTGTTGGCATCCGAGCTTGGACTCGATGTCAGAGTTGCAAAGAGAGCAGGACTTTTGCATGATATCGGTAAAGCTGTCGATCATGAGCTTGAAGGCTCACATATCCAGCTTGGTGTTGATATCTGTAAGAAGTATAAAGAATCTCAGGTTGTTATCAACGCCGTTGAGGCTCACCACGGTGACGTAGAACCGCAGTCACTTATCGCTGTACTTGTACAGGCTGCTGATACTATTTCTTCAGCAAGACCCGGTGCAAGAAGAGAAACATTAGAGACTTACACATCAAGACTTAAAGAACTCGAAGACATAACCAATAGCTTTAAGGGTGTTGATCACTCATTTGCTATTCAGGCAGGTAGAGAAGTCAGAGTAATGGTTGTTCCTGAGCAGGTTTCAGATTCAGACATGGTGCTCATGGCTCGTGATATCGCCAAGAAGATCGAGGACGAGATGGAATATCCCGGACAGATCAAAGTTAATATCATAAGAGAGAGCAGAGCAACAGACTTTGCTAAATAATAATGCTTAGCATTATATTTGGCCACCAATTTTGAAAATGTAGTGGAGAGGCCACTTTGCGATAAGCAAAGTGGCCTCTTTTGGAAAGGGTTAACAATATGCATGAATCCGGTGAAGATTATATCGAGACAATATACATTTTGAAGAAACGTAACGGCACAGTACGTTCCATAGATGTTGCCAATGAGCTTAACTATTCAAGGCCAAGCGTATCCAGAGCTGTCGGAATACTCAAGGATAACGGTCTTATTACAGTAGAAAACGATGGTGAGCTTGTTCTTACCGAAGAAGGTATGAAGACTGCAAAGGCTGTCTACGAGAAGCATACGAATCTAACCAAGTTTCTTATGCTTACAGCCGGTGTTGATGCTGAGACTGCCGAGACAGATGCTTGTAGGATTGAGCATATAATCAGTCCCGAGACTTTTAAGGGGATCAAGAAATATATTAAAGAGCACAAATAATAATGATATACGGGCTGCCTTTTTACGGGCAGCTTTTTATCTTTTTGGAAATAAGCTTATTATTCTTTGGAGGTTGTTTATTGTTACCTGATAAGTTTAAAGAGAGGATGAAACAGTTCCTTGGTGAAGAAGAATATAATGCCTTTATTACGGCTTTTGAAGAGGATAGAAGATATTATGCGTTAAGAGCCAATACTCTTAAGTGCGATGTTTCTTTTATTAAGAACCTGCCCTATATAACAGGAAATATCCCGTGGGAAGAGACGGGATTTTATTATGCCGAGAATGCGACTCCCGGTAAGCATCCATATCATGAAGCAGGGCTTTATTATATTCAGGAACCGAGTGCAATGGCACCCGTAAGCTATCTGAATGTACAGCCCGGAGATAAGATACTTGATCTGTGTGCTGCTCCGGGAGGAAAGACCACGCAGATAGCTTGCAAGCTAAAAGGGCAAGGCCTTCTTGTGACAAATGAGATAAATAAAGACAGAGCCAAGATATTATCTCTTAATATCGAAAGGCTTGGCATCGCAAATGCTATGGTGCTTAATGAGACACCGCAGCATTTGTCCGAAGTGTTTGAAGGATATTTTGATAAGATCCTTATAGATGCTCCTTGCTCCGGCGAAGGAATGTTCAGAAAGAACGATAATGCCGCAGATGAATGGAGCGTTGACAATGTTCTTGCCTGTGCTAAAAGACAGGCAGAGATTTTGGATCTTGCATCCAAAATGCTTCTTCCGGGAGGGCGCATCGTTTATTCGACCTGCACTTTTTCAAAGGAAGAGAACGAAGATAATATATATGCTTTTGTAAACAGGCATCCGGATTTCAAGGAAGTGGACAGAAGGAGATTGTGGCCTCACAAGGATCATGGGGAAGGACATTTCCTGTGTGTGCTTGAAAGAGACGGAGAGCTTGTAAACGACGGAAACAGATATATCCCCGGTGGAAAGAATGTTCCGGTAAAAAAAGATGTCTTAAAGCCTTTTTATGCTTTTTGCGATGAGACACTTAAAAAAGGTGCTTTGGAAAAGCTCATGGAATCCAAGAATATAATCATGTTTGGTAAACAGCTATTTCTTGCACCGACGTTTATGCCATCAGTAAACGGCCTTAAGGTATTAAGACCGGGCCTTCATTTGGGAGAGATAATAAAAGACAGGTTTGAGCCCAATCATGCGCTGGCTCTTTTTCTAAGACCTGAGGACGTTAATGCGAGCTTCGACTTACCTTCCGATTCTGCAGATATCAAGGCTTATTTAAACGGTCAGACACTTCGTATAACCGAAGATATCAAGAAAGGCTGGTGCCTTGTTACTACGGACGGTTACAGTATCGGATGGGGTAAAGCTTCGGGAGGGATGATCAAAAATCATTATCCTAAGGGACTTAGAATAAATTATTGATTTGGGGTGGAAAAGTGAAGAAACTTCTTGTTTATTTAAAGGATTATAAAAAAGAGACTATCCTCGGACCTCTTTTTAAACTTCTCGAAGCATCGTTTGAGCTTCTTGTTCCGCTTGTTATCGCTTCAATGATAGACAACGGAATTGCAAACGGTGACAGAGGATATGTCATTAAGATGTGTGCGATCCTCATTGTGCTTTGTGTTATCGGCTTTATAACTGCGATAACAGCGCAGTATTTTGCGGCAAAAGCCGCTGCGGGATTTGCCAGGAAGGTTAAGAGAGCTCTTTTTTCCAATATACAAAGTCTTTCGTTTTCCGATATGGACAGAGTCGGAACTTCCGCAATGATCACGCGTATGACAAGCGATGTTAATCAGGTTCAGCAGGGAGTCAATCTGACGATAAGACTTCTTTTAAGATCTCCTTTTGTTGTTTTTGGTGCCATGATAATGGCGTTTACCATCGACTTTAGGCAGGCACTTATCTTTGTTGTTACGATCATACTTTTGTTTGCCGTTGTCGGAGCGATAATGGCGTGGAGCATTCCCGGATACGGGAAGATACAGAACGGTCTGGATACTCTTCTTAGGCTTACGCGTGAGAACCACACTGGTGTAAGAGTTATCAGAGCCTTTGGCCTTGAGAAAAGAGAAAAAGACGGATTTAATAAGAGTAACAACGAGCTGATGTCTCTTCAGGAGCATGTGGGCGGCGTAAGTGCGCTTATGAATCCTCTGACCTTTACGATACTAAATCTAGCGATCGCATATCTGATATATAAAAGTGCTAAGCTTGTAAATATCGGTGAGCTTTCACGAGGTCAGGTTGTTGCGCTTTATAACTATATGTCCCAGATTCTTATCGAGCTTATTAAGCTTGCCAATCTGATCCTTACAATAACCAAGGCAATTGCATCGGGTAACAGAGTGCAGGAGCTTCTCGAGCTTAAGCCCTCAATGAAGGATGGCGAGTTGGATGTTTTTGATAAGACAGAGACTCATATCGTATTTAATGATGCATGTATGCGCTACGTCGGAGATAGCGAGGATTCGCTTGAGCATGTGAGCTTTGAGGTTAAAAGAGGTGAGAAGATTGGCGTCATCGGTGGAACCGGTAGCGGTAAATCGACGCTTATTAATTTAATCCCAAGATTTTATGATGTAAGAGAAGGAAGCGTTGTAATTGACGGAAAAGACGTCAAAGAATATAAGCTTGAGGCACTTCGCGAGAGGATAGGTATTGTTCCGCAGAAGGCAGTTCTTTTCCACGGTACGATCAGGGACAATATGCGCTGGGGTAACGCCGGGGCTACGGATGAAGACATTTATTACGCACTTAAGATAGCACAGGCGGAAGAAATAGTTCGCGGCAAAGAAAGCGGGCTTGATCATATGGTCTCACAGGGAGGTAAAAACTTCTCCGGAGGTCAGAAACAGAGACTTACGATAGCGCGTGCGCTTTTAAAAAAACCGGAAATACTTATTCTTGACGACAGTGCGTCTGCGCTTGATTTTCTTACGGATAAAAATTTAAGACATGCGATCTCAAATATGGAGAACGCTCCGACGACATTTATTGTTTCTCAGAGAACATCTTCCGTTCATGACTGCGACAAGATAATAGTCCTTGATAACGGCGTTGTCGCAGGAATGGGAACGCATGATGAGCTCCTTACTTCTTGCGAGCTTTATAAGGAAATTTATGATTCTCAGTTTAAGCAGGAGGGAGCGGTATGAAAAAGAAGACACTTAAAAAAGTACTGCGACATGCCGGAAAATACCGCGGGCTCATTCTTTTATCAATGATATTGGCTGTACTTACGGCTACACTTTCTTTGTATGTTCCGATACTTGCAGGTAATGCGGTTGATTGTATTGTCGGAAAAGATAATGTTGATTTTGAGGGAGTATCTTTTATTCTTCTCAAGATGCTGATAGTTATCGGAATTGTAGCTGCTTCGCAGTGGATAATGAATAAAGCCAATAACGCTATCACTTTTAAAGTGGTGAGAGATGTAAGAGCGGAAGCTTTTGATAAGCTTCAGATTTTGCCTTTTGAATATCTTGATAAGGTTAAGACAGGCGATATTGTGAGCAGGATCATAGCTGACGTTGATCTTTTTGCCGACGGACTTTTAATGGGATTCACACAGCTGTTTACCGGAATAGTCACCATTGTCGGAACTTTAGTATTTATGTTTTATCTTAATTTCAGGATCGCGATAGTGGTAGTTGCGTTAACGCCGCTTTCACTTTTGCTTGCAAGATTTATTGCAAATAAGTCTTTTGAATTATTCAAAAGACAAAGTGAGGCGAGATCGGAGCAGACGGGCTTTATCGATGAAATGATCGGGAATCTTCCCGTGGTTAAGGCATTTGCGCATGAAGATGAAAACATGGAAGTCTTCGATGACGTTAATGACAAGCTTTTCGACGCTTCCGTCAAAGCTGTATTTGTTTCAGCCATCACTAATCCGGGAACCAGGTTTATCAACAATATAGTTTATGCCGCTGTAGCTCTTTTCGGAGCATTTGCTTGTATTACGGGAAGGATGACTGTCGGTGGCCTTACTATCTTTTTAAGTTATGCAACACAGTATACCAAGCCGTTTAATGAAATCTCCGGTGTTGTTACCGAGCTTCAAAATGCGCTCGCCTGCGCTGAAAGAGTGTTTGCTCTTATCGAAGAAAAACCCGAGATTCCGGATTCTTCCAATGCTCCGAAGGTGTTTGAACCTAAGGGAGATATAGTTATCGAGGATGCTGCCTTTTCTTATGATAAGAATAAGAGTCTTATAGAAGACCTTGATCTTGATATCAAAAAGGGACAGAGAGTAGCAATCGTAGGTCCGACCGGAAGCGGAAAGACAACGCTTATCAATCTTCTTATGAGATTTTATGACGTTGATAAGGGAAAAATCTGTATAGACGGAACGGATATAAGGGATATAAAGAGAGCGGATCTTAGAAATAACTTCGGTATGGTTCTTCAGGAAACTTGGCTTAGAAGCGGTACGATTAAAGATAATATCACGCTTGGAAGAGACGGCTTTACCGATGAGGAGATTATAGAAGCTGCCAAGGCTTCACATGCGCATAGCTTTATAAAAAGGCTTCCAGATGGTTATAATACCGTTATTTCCGAGAACGGAGGTAATCTTTCTCAGGGACAAAAACAGCTCCTATGCATTACCAGAGTTATGCTCAATATCCCGCCTATGTTGATCCTTGATGAGGCGACATCTTCAATCGATACCAACACAGAGATGAGGATCCAGAAAGCGTTTAACAAGATGATGAGCGGTAGAACAAGCTTTATCGTTGCTCATAGGCTTTCGACGATCCGTGAAGCGGATGTTATTCTTGTAATGAAGGACGGACATATCATAGAGCAGGGCAATCACAAAGAACTGTTGGCAAAGGAAGGCTTTTATTACGAGCTGTATAACAGTCAATTCGCTTGATGAGCATTTGATGGAAGGTGATCTTAATATCACCTTCTTTTTTTTATTATAAAAATAACAAAATTAACATTTACTTCACAAAAAAGTGTCATGTTATACTTTGAAACAAGAAATATATTATTGTTGAGGGAGTAAAAACAAATGAATAATCAGAATAATCCGCAGCAGGATACTGAAATGAGCCTTGAGGCTCTTGAAAAGAAGTATTCACAGATGAATGCGCAGCAGCGTATGCAGAACAATCCTTATGCGCAGTACATTCCTAATATGCAGAATAATGCGAATGTGCAGGTTCCGCAGACTATGGGCGGAATTAACAAGAAATGGTTATATATCGGCGGAGCCGTTGTGGCGGCGCTTCTTCTTATTACGCTTGCCAATTACAAGATGACTCATTCACAGCCGGAAGATCCCACTATAGGTGTTTCTACAACTGAATATGCTTCACAGGATACTTCAACTGTTGTTGAAGGGAAAACTGAAGAAGTAGAAAAGGAAGATAGCGAAGTAGCTGAGGAAGTTTCCGATAAGTCCGGTGAGGAAGCAAGTGATTCAGATGAAAAAGAATCGGTTAAAGGTGATCAGAGCGCTTTGGAAAATCACCCTTACGAAGCGTTTATAATGGAAGGTGATACATTTAAAAGCAATACGCTTGGAATCGCGTTTACCAAACCATCCAATTTAATATATATGTCTGAAAAAGAACTCAGTGAGAATAAGTGTGATTCTGCTGAGAGTTACGCTCAATTTGTTAAACAAGAAGTTGAAGACGGGAAATTTGCATCAGAAATGATAGCTACAACAAGTGATCGTTTAAATATGGTTGAAGTAAAAGTTATGCGTAATCTCGGTGTGAGAATCTTGAAGTATTCGGGAAAGAGCGACGAAGAGATAGTTGATTATTATGTAGATGAGATAATAGATGATGAAAAACTCGAAGAACTGAAAGAAGACTACAAAACAGGCTTTGGTGCCAACGGGGTTGAAATGACTATAACCAAAGAATTCCTTGCCGGAAAACCCTGTGTATGTAAACTCATGTTTTTTGACATGGGTGGTAAAGTGAAGCCTTGTATGAAAGAGTATATGTTCTTCAAGAACGAGTATGCGGGTTATGTTACCATCTTGGATTTCAGCGAAGAAGCATGTGATAAATACAAGTCCTGCTTTACAAGTATAAACTGATAAATAATATTATAATGAGTTAAATATCTACAAAAACTATAGAAAATGTAACCATAAATGCGTTAATATTGTATATGACAGTATTAACGCATTTTTGCGTTTTCACTTTTAGGAGATCATGTATGGAAAAGCAGAATAGACCTGTAATTGTCATAGGACACAAGAATCCCGACACGGATTCGATATGTGCGGCAATAACTTACGCTAATCTCAAAAGTAAGATAACAGGGGATGAGTATATAGCGTGCAGAGCAGGACACCTCAATGAAGAGACGCAGTTTGTTCTGTCTCATTTCGATGTTGAAGTACCGGCCTACATCAAGGATGTCAGGACGCAGGTGCGCGACATGGAGATAAGGATGCTTGAGGGAGTCGGCTCCGATCTTTCTCTTAAGAAAGCCTGGGCAAAAATGAGAGACGCCGAGGTTGTGACCTTGTGCGTTACTGAGAACGACGAACTTAGCGGTATCGTTACTACCAATGATATCGTAGAAACATATATGGATGTTATAGATCCGGGTATTCTTTCACAGGCGCACACTTCATATAAGAATATTGTTGAGACTATCGATGGTGAGCTCATTGTCGGAGATATAAGCGATAACCTTACAAAAGGAAAAGTTGTTATTGCGGCAGCAAGCCCCGAGATCATGGAAAATCTTATAAATGAGGGCGATGTAGTTATTCTTGGAAACCGCTACGAGACTCAGCTTTGTGCCATTGAGATGAATGCGGGATGTATCATAGTCTGTGAAGGCGCCGAAGTTGCAAAGACCATTCAGACACAGGCAAAAGAGCATGGAACCAAGATAATAACAACGCCGCACGATACATTTATCGTCGCAAGGCTTATAAATCAGAGTATTCCGATTGAACATGTCATGAAAAAAGACAGCACCGTTCATTTCCACATGGACGATTACATCGAGGATATTCAGGATGTTATGGCGCAGACCCGTCACAGATACTTCCCGATCCTTGATAAGAGTAATCATTACATCGGAATGATCAGTAGACGTAACTTCTTGGGAGCTAAAAAGAAACAGCTCATCTTAGTTGATCATAATGAAAAGAATCAGGCAGTAAACGGCGCCGATTCAGCTGAAATATTAGAGATTGTTGATCACCACAGACTTCGTACGATCGAGACTGCAGGCCCTGTTTTTTTTAGAAATCAGCCGCTTGGATCAACATGCTCGATCATCTATCTTATGTACAAGGAAAACGGTGTTGAGATAGATAAGACGACAGCGGGACTTTTACTTGCTGCGATCCTATCCGATACGCTTATGTTCAGATCTCCTACATGCACTCTTATAGATAAGAACGCAGGAGAGGAGCTTGCTAAGATAGCGGGAGTCGATTTTGAGGAGTTCGCAAAAGAGATGTTCCATGCCGGATCTAATCTCAGCGGAAAGTCCGCCGGTGAGATACTTCATCAGGACTTCAAGAAGTTTACTGTAGACGACCTTACTATCGGAATCGGTCAGATCAATTCAATGAGCGCAGAAGAGCTTGTTGAGATCAAAAAGAAACTTGAACCCGAGCTTGCCAATGTAGCAAAGGAAGACGGCCTTGATATGCTGTTCTTTATGCTTACCAATATCATAGAGGAGTCCTCGGAGATTATCTTTGAAGGCGCCAAGGCTCAGCACACCTTGAACAATGCTTTCGGAATCAATGTAACTGGAGATACGGCTAAATTACCCGGAGTTGTTTCCCGTAAGAAGCAGCTTCTTCCCGCAATTGTAGAGACTATTCAGCAGTAATACGAAAGGCACGCGTATGGACGAACTTAGAAAGCTATTACTTCATGAAATAATCGGAATATATGGCCCGACAGTCGGCCAGGGAATTGGCTCAGTGATCATTCCTGCATTTATCGGGGATTTTAAGAAGATGCTCGAAGATTCCAAGGATAACAAGACCGTCTCCGAAGAATACATGACGGAAGATAAAAAAGTCCACCTTATCCTCAAGGGAAAAAAAGCCCTCGGAGCAAGCGGAATGGACTACTTAGTTACCGGCTGTGTACTAAATGACAAAGATATATTTACATATGGCGACGACGTGGACATTGTGCAGATATAATAACGATGAAAAATCAATACTTGGAGATGGATTTTTTATGAAAGGATATCTGATAGCAGCAAAAATAAAAAGATCCTCTACCATGTAAATGGTAGAGGTTTTTTACTGCCGGCAGTGGGACTTGAACCCACACGTGGTTACCCACAACAGATTTTGAGTCTGCATCGTCTGCCATTCCGACATGCCGGCTTTTATATAAAAAAAGATGCGAATGCATCGGCGCTGCCGATTGCAGCACGCCTACATAATATATCACACGGGAAGCCTATTATCAAGGCTTATTTATTATTTCAATTGCACCTTTCTTTATAAAGATAATATGCAAGTACATGGAGAGCCTGCTTGAAATCGCCGCCGTTTATTCTTCTCATAAGCTCTTTTTCATCAAGTAGCAGGACGTCGAGGAATTCGGAGTCGTCAAGCTCCTGGGAAGCGACATGCTTGCAGTTTGCTGCAGCATAAATATGCACATTGCTGTTGGAGATGGTGGCATTGGAAGGGAGCGTCAGAAGATGAGTCCATTCATCTGATGTATAGCCGGTTTCTTCAATGAGCTCTCTTTTTGCTGCGGCGAAGGCGTCATCTTCGGTCGCGATTATGTTTTCCTTGGTTATATAAGGAACATCGCTCTTTTCCTTGTATTCAATTCCGCCTGCGGGGAACTCTGTGCAGATTTCATCGATGCCGTGTCTGTACTGGCGAACGCAGATAAACTTGCCGTTTTCATCCGTAGCGACGATGAGAGAGAAGCTGTGCTTAGAAAAGTTGTAGACAGGACCTATCTCTTCGCTATTTGGAAGTTCATAGATATTCTTTCTGAAATCGATCCATTCATCCTGGATCACATGCTGTTCATCTTTTAATTTCCATCTGAGACAATCATCTTTTGTTGACATTTTTTCATATCCTTTTATACTTATTTGCAGCTGTTACACCGCAAAACTATCATATTTTGCTACATTTATTGCGAATATTATCATTTTATCACAAAAAATAAAAAATGCTGATATAATGATTCTATATCTCTTTTAACTAGGTGGAATATTAAAATGAAACTGATATCAGTAGACAATCTTGAGCCGGGGCTTGTTGCTTCCGAAAACATTTATACAATTGACGACAGGCTTGTGCTTCCCAAGGGAACCGTGCTTGATGAGAACGACATTCAGAGGATCAAATCACATTCTCTTTATAACATCTTTGTAGAAGATGAGAAACAGGAAGTTCCCGACAAGACAGAAGGGCAGACACAGCCACAGAAGCCTGATTATTCCTATGCGGAGAAGATCAGAAATTCAGAGCAGTTCATTAAGTTCAAGCAGGATATTGAGAACAATGCGCGCCAGCTCGAGGAATCTTTTAAGCTGATCGCCAATGACAAGATGGCTCTTGATATAGAGAAGCTTACTGAGCCCGTTTATCATCTGTTTGTTGAGGCAGGCGGTACTGCCGGTGTATTTGATATGCTTCATAACTTAAGGGACAACAGCGATGCAGTGTATATGCACAGTCTTAATGTTTCTCTTATCTGCAACACGATTGCGACATGGATGAAGCTTCCAAAGGAAAAGATACAGCTTGCTACGGCCGGAGGTCTTTTACATGACATCGGTAAGGTTCTTATGCCACCCGATCTTCTTAATAAGAAGGAAGCATACACCGAGTATGAAGAGAGATTTATGAGAGACCACGTAGTTAAGGGATATGAGCTGGTTAAGGACAAGGATATCGATCCTCGCATCAAGAATTGTATCCTTATGCATCATGAGTACAGAGACGGCTCGGGTTATCCTTTCCACTTAAAGGGAGAGCAGATTGATGAGATAGCATCCATTGTTACGGTTGCCAACATCTATGAGGCAATGACCGCCAAGAAGACGTACAGAGCGCCTATCTGCCCGTTCACCGTAATCTCAAGATTTGAGGAAGAGGGCATCAACAAGTTTGATCCCAATGTTATCATGACCTTCCTTAGCAATATAGTTAATACATTTATCGCCAACAGGGTTATGCTCAGTACCGGCCAGACCGGTGAGATCGTGTTCGTTAATCCCGATCACCTCTCAAGACCCGTTATCAGATGCGGTGAGAATTTCGTTGACCTCTCTTCCAGAAGAGAAGTTTCTATCGTTGCCGTGATCTGATCCGGCAGTATTTACAATGCTCGGAATTATTGTAAATAACACTCTTTTGTAGTATTCTAGATGTTGTAGAGACAGATTGCAGCTGCACGTTCTGCCATACAACATGTTGAATGGTTAGTAATTTGACGTGCGGAGCTTTATATGACTTGTAAAGATGCTGAAAAGTTAATTCCATTATTTCTGGATGACGATCTCGACAATCGCGATCTTTCCGATTTTCTCAGTCATATGGAGAACTGCGCGGAATGCAAAGAGGAACTCACTATTCAGTTTCTTGTAAAAGTCGGCATGAAGAGACTTGAGGATGGTAATACCTTCAATCTTAAGAGAGAGCTCGACGGACTTTTATCTGAGGCGGGAAGAAGACTTAAAGTAAGACGTTCTCTGGTTCTTTTTAGCTATGTCCTCGAGGGCTGTGTTGTAGTCCTTGCTGCGACGGCATTTGTTCTTAATCTGTTTCTATAATCCATATTTGCCGGGGAATAGATTCTTTGGATATCCTAACGATTAACGCATTTAATTTAATACATGACGCATATAACGCTATGCCTGCTTTTACGGACGCTGACGGACAATTCGTCAGCGGTATTTACGGTGCACTTTTTAAGCTTAAGAGCATTGTAAGATCCGGAGAACACAAGAGGCTTGGCGTTTTATTTGATTCTGATGGTAGGGGAAAAGAGCCTTCGCCTGCCGTTGCATCTCAGACAGCAAGGTTAAAAGAAATATTGGAAACCTATACCGACAGTGCTTTGCTTGGCGCCGATGGCTGCGAATGCAACGATGCTCTGGCTGATTTCTTGGAAAAAGAGATCGCACAGGTATCTCCTCTTGGAAAAGCTGCCGCTGCACCTGTATTTGAAGTTAAGACAGGTATGACATCTGATCTTTCCGAGGTTGAAGACCTCTTTAATAAAGCCGCCAAAGTAAGCACGGACTCATATGTGGGCTTTTATCCGATAATAGATACCGTTGACACAAACGGAAGCATCAAGAAGAAAGATATCATCGGAATTTCTCTTTGCTTTGAAGATGAGACATCGGTTTATATCCCCATCCAGGGTTTTATCACGAGCGATTACCTCGGAGGTAAGCTTGCCGAGCTCAGTAAGAACTGTAATCTTGCGACGTTTGATATCAAGAGCTCGTACAATCTTTTCACTCCGTATGAAATAGAAAAAAGAGACTACGGCTACACTGAAGATGATACTTACAGCAAAGAGCCACGGTGCTTTGATACTTTGATCGGTGCGTATCTTAACGATCCAAATAAGAACGATTACATGATAGAAGATATTTCCAAGGAATATCTGGGAATCAATTTTGAGAAAAGAGCAGATCTCTTCGGAAAAGAGCTTTTATCAAACGCCGACAGTAACGTGCTTTCGGCTTATGCAAGTAAGGCTGCTTTCATATGCAGAAAGGCTGCGCCTCTTATAAGGAAAAAGCTTGAAAAAGGCGGAATGGAAGCTCTGTTTTACAACATTGAGATGCCTCTTTCATACATTCTTTTCTCTATGGAAAAAGAGGGTATCATCGCCAAGAGAGAACAGCTTAAGATATACGGAGATGAGCTCAAGGTTCGTATAGATGAGCTTGAAAAATCAATATATGACGCTGCGGGAGTTACATTTAACATCAATTCTCCCAAGCAGCTCGGAGAAGTCCTTTTTGAAAAGCTTGGACTTCCCGCAGAAAAGAAGACCAAATCCGGCTATTCTACCGCAGCGGACGTACTTGAAAAGCTTGCGGGCGAACACAAGATAGTATCGGATATTCTCGAATACAGGGGACTTGCCAAATTAAAGTCCACCTATGCAGACGGACTGGCCGCATTTATAGAAGATGACGACAGGATTCACACAAGCTTTAATCAGACGATAACGGCAACCGGAAGAATCAGCTCCACAGAGCCCAATCTTCAGAATATTCCGATGAGGACTGAGCTTGGAAGACTGATAAGAAAAGTCTTTGTTCCAAAAGAAGGTTATGTGTTTGCGGATGCCGATTATTCACAGATTGAGCTTCGTATACTTGCTCACATGTCAGGCGATGAAGGTCTTATAAAGGCTTATCATGACGGTGAGGATATACATGCAAGTACCGCATCCAAGGTATTTCACGTTCCTTTTTCGGAAGTTACTTCCGAGCAGCGAAGAAGCGCCAAAGCCGTTAACTTCGGTATCGTCTACGGAATCAGTGCGTACGGACTTTCAAGAGACCTTTCCATATCGCCTAAGGAAGCCAAAGAGTACATGGATAAATACTTTGAGGCCTACCCAAGAGTTAAGGAATATCAGGAAAGAGTCGTCAAGGAGGCCAAGGATAGCGGCGGAAGTATCACTCTTTTCGGAAGAAAGAGACCCATTCCGGAACTTAGAGCAAGTAATTTCAATATCAAGCAGTTTGGCGAGCGAGTTGCCATGAATGCTCCCATACAGGGAACTGCTGCTGATATTATGAAGATAGCAATGATAAATGTCTTTTTCAGACTTAAGAAGGATAATCTGAAGTCGAAACTTATCCTGCAGATTCACGATGAACTTGTCATTGAGACTGCCCGGGATGAGACGGACATTGTAAAAGAATTACTTACTAAAGAGATGGAGAGTGCTGTGACACTGGTTGTTCCCATGGAAGCAACCTGCCACACCGGAAACGACTGGTATGAAGCAAAATAAACTGCAAAAAGGAAAGACCAACATCATAGGAATAACGGGCGGCATCGGAGCCGGAAAGACCACGGTCCTTGAATACATTAAGAAGAACTATAATTGCAAGGTGGTGTATTCTGATGACGTTGCCAACGAGATCAAGATGAAGGGTTATCCCGCTTATGATGAGCTGGTACATCTCTTGGGAAAAGAAATCCTGGGAGAAGACGGCGAGATAGACAGAGCCAAGATGGCCAAGGCTATTTTCGGAGATGAAAAAAAGCTCCGGGCAGTCAACAATATTTTGCATCCTGCAGTTAATACGTATATTATTAATATTATAGATGAAGAAAGGCTTAGAAATAGGCTGGACTTTGTTTTTGTGGAGGCAGCTCTTTTGATAGAAAACGGCTATGAAGATATAGTCGATGAGCTGTGGTATGTATATGCTTCCGAAGACGTCAGAAGACAGAGGCTTAAGGATTCACGCGGATATTCCGATGAGAAGGTCACGGATATCTTTAAAAAGCAGTTATCTGACGATGACTTCAGAGAGCATTGCGATTTTGTTTTGGACAACAGTGGGGATCTTGATACTGTTGCGGATATTATCGGAAAGAAACTATTGGATTGGAGAAGATGATGGCAAGTTTAGAGCAATCGGATCAGAAGGTGGTATTTGGACTTGATATCGGAACAAGGAGCGTTGTAGGTACTGTCGGCTATATGAATGAAGGACAGTTCAATGTCATTGCTCAGAGTATCGAAAAACACCAGACAAGAGCTATGCTTGACGGACAGATTCACGATATCGGAAAAGTCGGCGCCACCATCAAGGTAGTAAAAGAAAATCTTGAACAGCAGACAGACATTCATCTTACCGATGTTTGTATTGCTGCCGCAGGTCGTGTTCTTAGAACGGTCAGAACCACATATGAATATGAGTATCCGGAATCTCATGATATAACGGATGAAGATATATATAATCTTAATTCCGCAGCCGTTGAGCAGGCTTATTCGGAATTCCTTAAGAATAATACATCCGACCTTAAGTTCTATTTGGTTGGATATTCTGTGATGCATTATTATTTGGACGGTTATCAGATTGCCAATCTTGAGGGACATAATGCCGGCAAGGTGAGTGTTGAGCTTATTGCGACCTTCCTTCCCGATGACTGCGTTGACGGTCTTTACAAGGCATGCGAGAGAGCGGAGCTTAATGTTGCCAATCTTACACTCGAGCCTATCGCTGCTATGATGGTAGCTATTCCCGACAGATTCAGAATGCTCAATCTTGCACTTATAGATGTCGGTGCGGGAACATCCGATATCTGTGTGACCGATGACGGATCTATCACGGCTTACGGTATGCTTCCTATAGCCGGTGACGATATTACCGAGATAATCGCACATCACTGTCTTGTTGACTTTAACCAGGCGGATGAGATCAAGATCGCGGCAAGTCACAACGACAGAGTTGAATATATTGATATTATGGGGCTTCGTAAGACTATCACTGCCAAAGAGATAGCACGTATTATCAAGCCTCAGGTAGATATGATGGCACAAAAAGCCGTAGAAGAGATCAAGAAGCTAAACGGCGACAAACCGGTCAGCGCTGTATTTGTAGTCGGCGGTGGCGGCTGCGTGCCCGGTTATACCAAGGCTATAGCAAAAGAAATGGATATTCCCGAAGAACGTGTCGCTCTAAGAGGCGAGGAAGTAATGAAGAACATTACTTTCCTTAATAACGACGGAATCGAGAGAGATTCTCTTCTCGTTACACCGCTTGGTATCTGCATAAGCTATTATGAGGAAGCCAATAACTTTATCTTTGTTTCCTTTAACGGTATTCAGACCAAGATTTATGACAACGGTAAGCTTCAGATTGTTGATGCCGCTATGCAGGCTGCATTTCCGAATGAAGATCTTTTCCCTAAGAGAGGAGAAGAGCTTAGATATACTGTCAACGGCAAAGAGAGAGCATCTAGAGGTGAACCCGGCGAGCCGGCAGTCATCTCACTTAACGGTAAGCCCGCGGATATTCACACCAAGATTCACGCCAATGACATTATCGAGGTTGTTCCTTCAACGGCAGGAGCTCCGGGAGAAGCCGTTATCGAGAGTATCCCTGAGTTTAAGACCAAGTTCAATGTCAATGTAAACGGCAAGAACGTTGAGGCTTCAAGATTTGCAACAGTTAACGGCGAGCCTCAGACTGCGCTTTACAGCATTAACCCCGGCGATGAAGTCAAGGTGCTCGATTACAATACAGCCGAGCAGATCGCTGCTCTTATGGACATTGAGATCAATGAAGATACAGTGATCATCGTTAACAACGAGCGCGGAGATAAGGACACACCTGTCTATGAGAACTTCAAGATCGAGTTCAAGGCTCAGGAAGAAGCTATCATGGATTATTACAGAGACTTCCCGAGCGCCGATGAAGTTGCGATCTCACAGGCCAATCAGGAGTCTTATGCAAACTCTGATGACGTCAAGATAATTGAGGGTAAGGACGGACAGCTTTCGTTCGACGATCTTCCCGATGATGACGGTGAGTATAAGAAAAACAGCAGCGAGCAAGAGCCTGTAAAGAATATTCTTGCTCACGACTTACATATATTTGTAAATAATGACGCCGTGACTCTTCACGGAAAGGCTGATTATATCTTTGTAGATATCTTCGATGCCATAGATTTTGATCTTTCCAAACCCAACGGAAGAAGCATTGTAACAACGCTTAACGGTGCGACTCCCGATTATATGCAGGCCATTCATGAGGGCGATAAGATAGAAGTATATTGGAAGTAAGAGGTTTTTATTTATATGCGTTTTACCAGTATTGCCAGCGGCAGTAGCGGCAATTGTACCTACATAGGCTCCGACAACACACATATATTGATTGATGCCGGGACCAGTAAAAAGAGAATAGAAGAAGGCCTTAAGGGACTCGATCTTTCTTTTGACGATCTCGATGCGATCTTCGTGACACATGAGCACGTGGATCATATAGCGGCGCTTCACACCATTCTTAAAAAGCATGACATTCCGATATACGGAACCGCAGGAACGATAGACGGTATCATTAAGAGCGATAAAAAAGGCGAGATGGTAAATGCCTCTTTTAACAAGCTTCTTACAGATACATGCATCTGTGTCGGCGACATGACGATCAATCCCATGAAAATATCGCATGATGCCGCAGAGCCATGCGGATACAGAGTGTATATAGGCGATAAGAAAATAGGCGTTGCCACGGACCTTGGCTGCTACGATGATTATACTGTCAGTTGCTTATCGGGCTGCGACGCGTTATTATTAGAAGCAAATCATGATATAAGGATGCTCCAGACGGGACCTTATCCTTATATGTTAAAGACCAGAATAATGGGTGACAGAGGGCATTTATCCAATGAAAAGAGCGGAGAGCTCCTCTGCAAGCTCCTTAATGACAAGATAAAAGGAGTGTTCCTTGGGCATCTGTCCAAAGAGAACAATCTGCCGGAGCTTGCTTATGAGACGGTCAGACTTGAAGTTGATATGGGCGACAATCCGTACAGTTCATCGGATTTTCCCATTATGGTTGCAAAGAGAGCAGAGCTATCGCCTGTTATCGAGATATAATTATTTATCGGAGGACTTATGAAAAAGACTATCATTACAGTTGTTGGCAAGGACACAGTCGGAATTATCGCAAAGGTTTGCACCTATCTTGCAGATTCAAGCATCAATATTCTTGATATTTCACAGACCATCGTAGGCGGATATTTTAATATGATGATGATCGTTGATATGGCAGGCACTACCAAGGACTTTAACAGCGTTGCTGACGACCTTGAAGAGCTTGGTAAGAATATCGGCGTTGTAATTAAGTGCCAGAAGGAAGAAATCTTTGATTCCATGCATAGAATCTAATTGGTTTTTGGGAGAAAAATATAATGATCAATACTAAAGAGGTCCTTGAGACCAATGAAATGATAGAGAAGGAGAACCTTGACGTAAGAACAATTACGCTGGGCATCAGCCTTCTCGACTGCATCAGCTCAGATCTTGAGCAGCTTAAAAAGAATATCTACAACAAAATCTACGATTCGGCCAAAGATCTGGTTAAGACCGGAGATCAGATTTCAAGAGAATTCGGTATTCCCATTGTAAATAAAAGAATATCCGTAACACCCATAGCTCTTGTCGGCGGCGCTGCCTGCAAGACAAAAGAAGACTTTGCTGAGATAGCAAAAACACTTGATGAAGTTGCAAAGAAAGTCGGCGTTAACTTTATCGGAGGATACTCAGCACTTGTAAGTAAGGGTATGACCAGTGCAGACAGACTTCTTATTGAGTCGATCCCTCTTGCGCTTTCTACAACCGATGTTGTTTGTTCTTCTATTAATGTAGGCTCTACCAAGACAGGTATCAACATGGACGCAGTAAGACTGATGGGATCCATCGTCAAGGCTACCGCAGAGGCTACCAAGGAAAGCGATTCACTTGGCTGTGCCAAGCTTGTTATTTTCTGTAACGCTCCCGATGACAACCCGTTTATGGCAGGTGCATTCCACGGAGTGACAGAGGCTGATAAGATCATAAATGTCGGTGTCAGCGGACCCGGCGTTGTTAAGACAGCTCTTGAAAAAGTAAGAGGAGAGAATTTTGAGATTCTCTGCGAGACAATCAAGAAGACAGCGTTCAAGGTTACAAGAGTCGGACAGCTTGTTGCAAAAGAAGCTTCCGCAAGACTCGGTGTTCCTTTCGGAATAATCGATCTTTCGCTTGCACCCACACCCGCTATCGGTGACAGCGTTGCCGATATCCTTCACGAGATCGGTGTTGAGCATGCAGGTGCACCCGGAACGACTGCAGCACTTGCGCTTCTTAACGATCAGGTTAAAAAAGGCGGTGTAATGGCTTCTTCTTATGTAGGAGGACTTTCAGGAGCATTTATCCCTGTATCCGAGGATCAGGGAATGATCAATGCCGTTGAAGCAGGCTGCCTTACACTTGAAAAGCTTGAGGCCATGACTTGTGTTTGCTCTGTGGGACTTGATATGATCGCGGTTCCCGGAGATACCAAGGACACAACAATTGCAGGTATAATAGCCGATGAAATGGCAATCGGTATGATCAATCAGAAGACTACAGCGGTAAGACTTATTCCCGTTATCGGAAAGACTGTCGGTGACACGGTTGAGTTCGGCGGACTCCTTGGATATGCGCCAATCATGCCGGTCAATAAGTTTTCCTGTGATGACTTTGTAAACAGGGGCGGAAGAATACCTGCACCGGTTCACAGTTTCAAGAATTAAAATAAATTTAATTTGGGGTATTTACTTTTTACAGTATATATCATACAATACAAGTGTACTAGTAAACATAGTACACTTGTTTTTTGTTACATATTGTTCATTTTTATTAATGAGTGGGAGCGCTATGAAGATTATTGATTACCAAGATAGCAGACCAATCTATGAACAAATAGCAGAGAGTTTCAAGATGCAGATTCTTAAGGGAATCCTGCAGGCCGACGACCAGATGCCGTCGGTGAGAAGTCTTGCTATGGAATTGTCGACCAATCCCAATACTGTACAGAAAGCCTACACAGAGCTTGAACGTGAGGGCTTTATCTATACCGTTAAGGGTAGGGGCAATTTTGTTAAAGGAGACGCACTCCTTAAGGACAACAAGAAAGTTGAACTTATAGAGGAGATTGCAGGTCTGTTCAAAGAAGCAGAAGAGATAGGTATAACTTTTGACGAGATCATTAATGAAGTAAAGATGTACCTTTCCGGAATGATCAAAGGAGGAGGAACGACATGATCGAATTAATTGATCTTGAAAAATCTTTTGATGAAATCAAAGCCGTTAATCGTGTTTCACTGAGTATTAAAGATGGGGAAGTTTTTGGACTCGTTGGAACAAACGGTGCAGGAAAGAGTACAATCTTAAGAACTATTTCGGGAGTTATAAGACCGGATCAGGGAGTCGTACTGGTTGATAAGAGACCTGTTTTCGACAATCCCGATGTCAAGAAGGATTTATTCTACATCTCGGATGAGCAGTATTTCCTTCCGAACAGCACACCCGAAGAGATGGCTGATTACTATGAAGGAGTCTATGCAAACTTTGATAAATTGCGATTCTTCAAATTAGCCCAGGGGTTCGGACTTGATGTAAAGAGAAAGATAGTCAATTTTTCAAAAGGTATGAAAAAGCAGGTTTCCATTTTACTTGGAATCTGTGCGGGGACTAAATATCTTTTGTGCGATGAGACATTTGACGGTCTTGATCCTGTTGTAAGACAAGGCGTTAAGAGTCTATTTGCTGCCGAGATGGCAGACAGAGGACTTACTCCTATCATAGCTTCTCATAATTTAAGAGAGCTTGAGGATATATGTGATCATGTAGGACTCCTTCATTTGGGCGGAGTGATACTTTCTGAGGACATCGCCGATATGAAGGTTGGCATGCAGAAGGTTCAATGCGTATTTGAGTCTGAAGACAATGAGAGAAATGCTCTTGAAGGACTCGATGTAATGCTTCATGAGAAACGCGGACGCCTTCATACACTCACTATAAGAGGTGAGAGAGAAGAAATCGAGAATGCATTTAAGAGAGGAAATCCGATTTTCTTTGAAATACTGGCACTTACATTGGAAGAGATCTTTATTAGTGAGACGGAGGTAGTTGGATATGACATCCGTAAATTTATCCTTGAGTGATAGGATCAAGAACAGAAAGAATTACATAAACAGAACTCTGTGGACGTCACTTATCGCATTACCGCTCATGGCAATTTACTATATTTTCGGTATGGTCTTGACTATCACAAGGACCATTAACTATGCCGAAGTATCCGGACAGAGTGCGGAGAAGTTTTATAACTCCAAGCTGGATGCGGTCATTGTGGTTATGGGCTTTAAGCAGATAGGATGGCTTCTTGCAATGTTTGTTGCCATTATGTTTGCATATCAGGGATTTTCATATCTCTTTTCACAGAGTAAGCTTGATTTTTATTTAAGTCAGCCAACGACAAGGCATCAGAGAATAAGAAAGAACTTTGCCAATGCAATCGGTACATTTACACTTATGTACATTGCGGTAGAGGTTATTGGACTTATTGTTGCCGCATGCTTTGGCGCGGTAAACGGACCGGTGCTCCTTAATGTGTTGGTTGAAACAATCCGCACGATAATAACGTTTGTTGTAGTTTATTCGGTTACTGTACTTGCTATGTTTCTTAGCGGTAATTTCCCGACTGCGATCCTACTTACGGGATTCTTTGCATTCCTTCCTGGTATTATCAGCTTAGAGCTTGTTCAGTTAAAGCAGATGTTTTTCGCGACCTTCTCGAGTGAATCCGAGACCAATGTATATCTGTCACCTTTGGCCGACAGGGTATTCTCTACGAGTGCAGCTCATGATTATATTGAGAAGCTCAATTACAATCAAAACTGCAAAGCGGTATTTGAGTTTTTGAAAAGCAACATGATTCGCGATCTGGATACTATTTTGGTCGGTATTATAGCGATCGTTTTACTCATATTTGTCAGCAAGGTAAGAAAAGCCGAAGATACCGGAAAGAGTATTATTTTCAGACCGTTCAGATGGTTTGTAAAGATCTCTATATGTGTGGTATCAGGACTGTTCGCTATATCCTTAATGACTACCATTGCCTTTTCCAAGCAAAATACAAGAACATATTTGCTTATGTGCGTAATCATGGTAATAACCGCTGTTATAGTAGGATGTATTGTTGAAGTTTTGTTTGATAACAATAACATCAAGAGCTTTAACAAGGGAATTGCTCAGACACTTATGGCTGTTGCCGTTTTATTCCTTATATTTATGATCCACAAGGGTGATCTGTGCGGCTTTGACAGCTATATACCCAATACAGATTCAATTGAAAGTTGTGCATTCCTTGACGGTCCGATCACATATGAGTACTACGAAAATAATGGAAATATCTATTCGGACTATGCCGAAGAAAATATGCGCATTACCGATGTAGATCTATTTGTTGATATCGCTAAGATCGGAATGGCAACAATTAAGAACACCAAGCAGGAAATGAATGAATCCGGAAGGTATCGAGACAACGGATGGAACAGAACAATTCTGTTCAGATTGAAGAACGGAAAGAAAGTATACAGGGAGATAACAATCCCTTACGATATCAATCCTGAGCTCATGGACAGAATGGTTTCCGGAGAAGAGTTTATAAAGGGCGAGTTCCCTTGCTTTAATGACGATCGTTTCAGAGCTCTTGATAAGGAAAAGGATAATCGCACCGTTGAATATACCAATGGATTGGAAGCAGCATCTACTACCAAGCTTAGTTATGAGGAAATAAGCGATGCTTACAGAAAAGATCTGCTTGAGAATTACAGCTTTACACTGTGCAAAGAAGAGCTTCCAATCGGACAGATCGTATTTTCTTCCACAAGCAAGAACTTTTTTGCCGATGCGCGCTTTGATGTGTATTCGGGCTTTACCAATACAATAGAAGCTTTGAAGAAGTATGAAGTTTTTGTTCCTGCAGAATATGATATTTCCAAGATCGATTCCGTTACGGTATACAACTATTATTCGGGATATGACGTTGAAAGTATGACTCAGGAAGAAAGAGACAAACTTATCGCCAACGCCAATCAGGTAAAGGTTACATATACGGATAAGAAACAGATACAGCAGATATTGGATTCAATGTTTAATTATTCATTCCCCGGTGAGTGGTATAACCATGGAACATATTTTTCACCGCAGTATTCGATTGATATAAATAGCGGAAGGACAGTATACGGCGGTTACGGAAACGGATTTTTCAGTTTTAAACCCGGCGAAGTACCGGAATTTGTAGTTAAGGACACCAATAAGTGAAGTTAGGCAGCATTTTTAAGAAACAGAATATAGTCAAAAGAGATGTTTTTAAAAAGAAAAAACTGACGGCAAATGATAGGAAAAGCCTTATTTCCTGGCTTTTCCTGATGCCTTCGCTACTGGGCGTACTTTTATTCTTTGTTGCTCCGTTCTGCGTGGTTATATATTATTCCTTTATCAATAACCCGATCCAAAAAGTTTTTGTTGGTTTTAGCAACTACGCAAATGTATGGAACAATGAGGCGTTTGGCGCCGCAGCAATGAACACCCTTAAGTTTTCATTTACAGCCGTCCCGTTGGCAGTTGTTTTTTCACTGTTTCTGGCGGCTGTAATGGAATCGAGGATTCCTTTTAAAAGTTATTTCAGATCTTTTTTCCTGAGCCCTCTTATGGTACCGACGGCTTCCATAGTACTTATTTGGCAGGTAATGTTTAATTACAACGGTATTGTCAATAAGTTCCTTATGGTATTCGGAAACAATAAGATTGATTGGCTTAAGTCGGATCAGGCACATATAGTTATAGTACTTCTTTTTCTTTGGAAGAATCTCGGATATAACATGATTCTTTTTATGTCTGCACTTGCAAGCATTCCAAAGGACCTGTTGGAAGTTGCTGCCCTGGAGAATGCCAATAAGTTACAGATATTCTGGTATATCAAGATCAGATATATGTCTTCGACAATTCTCTTTGTAGCGATCATGTCGCTAATCAATTCCTTTAAGGTTTTCAGGGAAGTGTATTTGATGACGGGAGATTACCCATATCGTTCAATGTATATGCTCCAGCATTTTATGAACAATACATTTGCTTCGCTTGATTATCAAAAGCTGTCATCGGCGGCAATCATAATGTTTATTGTAGTGAGTATACTTGTCTACTTCATGTACAAACTAGAGGATAGATACGGCAAGGACATTGAAGGTTAGTAATATGGAAAACGTCATTCAGAAGAAATATTTTGAAAAACTTCATAAGAGACGGGAAATGTCGGATAGGACAAAAACAATTTTGGTTACTGTCTGTGCGATCGCGTTTGCATTTATATTTTTGCTTCCGATCATATTGACCGTCAGCAATTCCTTTATGGAGCCGACGGAGATCAAAGCCAATTACGGAAGCATATTTGAGACTTCGGAAAAAGGCGGAAAGACCTTTGTTTCCAAGACGGTAAACCTTAAGCTCATTCCGGATATGGTTACATTTTCACAGTACTATATAGTACTTTTCAAGAGTCCGGAATACTTACTTAAATTTTGGAATTCGGTTATATATACAGTTCCGATAGTTGTTATCCAGCTACTTATAGCGACACTTGCTTCTTACGGATTTGCGCGGTATGACAACAAAATAAAATCGGCTCTGTTTTTTGGATATATTACATTGATGTTGATGCCTTATCAGGTAACACTTGTCCCGAACTTTTTGGTATCCAAATGGCTCGGAACCTATGACACAATGTGGGCTATATTGCTTCCGGGATTCTTTTCCCCGTTTGCGGTATTTCTTTTGACCAAGTTCATGAAAAGGATACCCAAGGAAGTAATTGAAGCCGCGGCTATAGACGGAGCGGGAGAATGGGAAGTGTTTTCCAAGATCTGTACGCCGCTCTGTAAAGGTGGAATAGCGTCGATCGCGATCCTGTTGTTTTTCGATTACTGGAACATGGTTGAACAACCGCTGATCCTGTTAACGAATACGGATATGCATCCGCTGTCGGTGTTTTTGTCAAAGATCAACGAAGGTGAGATAAGCCTTGCCTTTGCTGTTGCAGTTATATATCTTGTTCCTCCGTTACTAATATTTTTATACGGAGAGGACTATTTGGTTGAAGGAATATCATACCAAGGAGGAATTAAGGGATGAACGAAGTTATCGAGAATCAGAATAAAGAAAAAGCATCCAGAAAAGACATTATCAAGAACGTTGCAATTGGCTTCTTGTCCGTAATGCTTGTTCTTACATTCTTTTCCAATACGATCATGAATTATTCGCTTCCGCAGGTCGCATCACAGCAGATCTCAAGCGGACCTGTATCACCGCAGGTAAGAGGAACGGGCGATGTTAACGCCGAGGATCCTTACAATGTCACGGTAAAAGAGACCAGAAAGATCTCCGGTGTTGCCGTAAAGGAAGGCGATCACGTCGAAGAGGGCGATGTTATCTATTATCTTGAGGATAAGGAATCGACTGAGCTTGCAGAAGCAAAGACACAGCTTGACGAATTCGAGCTTACTTATGAACAGGCTCTTTTTTCGGGAGATATTCCCGACGAGGTTATCTCAAGTGTCAGAAACGGAAAGAAATCCAGCTATGATTCATTTCAGGCTGAGCTCAAAGCTGTAAAAGATACATATGAGGCAGCGCTTGATGCCGATGAAGAAGCTCAGGCTGTTGTAGATTATCTTACACAGAAAAAAGCTTATGATGGCGCAGGAACGGCTTATAATGCGGCCACACCGAATTATGAGCTTGCACAGGCACAGGCCGATCAGGCGGGAGTTGATCCTGAAGATGAGGATCGTTCCGAGGATCTTGAGAAAAAGATTGCAGAGCTTGAAAAGAATGCAGCTCAGCTCGGAACATACGGAGATCAGCTTTCATTTAGCTACGATCAAAAGCTTGCCATGGCACAGGATAACAAGAATAAGACAGCCCAGGCACTTAAGGACGCCGAGAAGGATAAAGATGAGCTATTAAAGAGTATCAATACAGAGATCAGCTTAAGTTCACTTCGCGACAAGATCGCAACTCAGAAGGAAAAAGTAGATAAGCTTGAATCAGACTCCGTAGGTGCTTCGGTTAAAGCTCCTGTTGCCGGCGTTATTTCATCACTTGCCAAAGCTTCCGGAGAGTCAACCGCAGCCGATGAAACAATTGCAGTCATCCAGGTTGACGGCAAGGATATGACAACAAGCTTTTCTGTTCCCAACAATCAGGCTCAGAAGCTTAAGGTCGGAGATGCGGCTAAGCCTCAGAATCAGTGGCAGTTCGGTGATGACTTCAAGGCAACACTTACTTCAATTAAGAATGACAAGACTGATCCTGCAGGTAAAAAGGTGCTTACTTTCAAGATTGAAAGTCCCGAGGTTCAGCCCGGTCAGAGTATAGCACTTACTATCGGAGAAAGATCTAAGGACTACGATATGATCGTTCCAAAGAGTGCGATCAAGTCTGACTCAAACGGTAAGTTCGTCCTTGCCGTTGTGGGTAAATCAAGTCCTCTCGGAAACAGATATATTGCAACCAGAATTGATGTTAACGTAGAAGCTGAGGATGATAAAAACGCTGCCATCACAGGTTCACTTGAGGGAAACGAATATGTCATCACAACAGCAACCAAACCGGTTAAAGCAGGAGAACAGGTAAGACTGGCAGACGAGTAATAGTAATGAAAACCGATAAAATATTAGCGTTTATAAACAGAATAAAGGAAAAAGCATTAAAGTCAAAAAAGATCGTGCTTCTGGTTATTCTTTTGCTACTTGTGGATATTATTTTGGGACTTATCTCAAGGTATCTTACGGGGCTTTTACCGGAGCAGCACGAAGCCGAAAGATGGTCCGAAGACAGAAGAATGGCTCAGGTGTCAGTCTTTTTTACGGAGGATCAGCTGATAGATCAGGACTTCATCAAAAAGATGGAATTTAACTTTGGTCAGATGCTCGTTAACGACGGAATAGTATCCGAAGAAGATGCGGCAAGCGGAAAGTCTGCCAAGCCTCAGATCGTTGAGACAATAGATGTTTCCAAAACAGGCGAAGATAATGCTTCCTCAGGGGAAGGAGCTTCTAAGAATGAGGCGCGACTTTTTACAAGTTGCTATTCGGCGCAGGGAATTACAACAATGTCTTTTGAAAAGAAGACTGCGGAGAATGTTACGACTATAGGAGTCGGCGGAGATTTTTTTCTCTTTCACCCTCTTGAACTGGTGAGCGGTCAGTTTTTTGGAGCAAATGACCTTATGCAGGACGGCGTTGTTATAGACGAGGATCTTGCATGGCAGCTTTTTGGTTCCAATGATGTTGCGGGACAGATGATCACCATAAATGAAGTTCCGCATTATGTCACCGGAGTTGTCAAAAGACAAGAGGGAAAGATGAGTGAGGCTTCAGGCCTTAATGCATCTATGGCATATATTTCATATGACAGCTTGTGCAAGTACGGAACGATCCTGAGCGGAAGAACTAAAAATGTTCAGCTTTCCGAGGATGGCAAGTCTGCCAATTTCGGCGGGATCAATTGCTATGAGATAGTTTCACCCAATCCAGTAGACGGACTTGTTAAAAAAGATATTACCGAGAGCACGGGACTCGATCAAAGATATATTTCCGTAATTGATAATACGGACAGATTTACTTTTTTTTCACTTATAAATGTAATTTCAACTTTTATAACAAGAAGTATGTGGAACAAAGCTATCTTTTATCCATACTGGGAGAATGCTGCCAGAGGGTATGAAGATATATTGGCTCTGATTCTTTTGATCAGACTTATCTGCAGAGCCACGCTCATATTGATGGCCGTGATCTTTATTGTCAATCTCTACAGACATAAGACATGGACTGTATCGGGGGTAGTAAGCTATCTTTCTGATAAAAAATATGATTACGAAGTAAGACGCAAAGAAAAGAAAGAAAACAAACGAAAGGAAAAAGAAGAGGAATGAGATTATGAAAATGAAGGGGATCTTGAAAAAGTCTGTTACGGTAGCTCTTATTACCGTAATGACTGTAGCAGCTGTTACAGGCTGCGGAAAAGGAAAGAAGAAAAACGATGACAGTATCCTGAATGAGGCCGTTAACGGTTCTAAGGATTATGTTTATAAGGTTGAGGATATCGATATCGGCGATAAAAAGATCAATGGATATCCTACCGGAATTGATGTTATCGGTGACAAGGTATATATTGCTACCGGAAACTATGATGAAAACAACACTCAGATCATTACCTTTAATACTGACGGAAGCAATGTGGAGTTTATTGATATTCCGACCAATAAAGGTGAGTATTATTCAAGTTTTGCATTTCTTCCCGATGGAAGCTTTTATGCATGTCTTTCAATCTCATCATATGATGAGGAGGAAGGACAGCCTCAGACTTTAGAGGGCGGTGAGGCTTCATCTGAGGCATCCGTTGATGAGGCAGCCGAAGAAAGTTCCAAGGATGCTTCAAAAGATGATGCAGCTGCCAAGGATGCATCTAAAGAGGATGAAAAGACAGATTCCAAGAAGGCTCCTGCGGACGCAGCATCAGAAGCTTCTTCCAAGGATAAGGACAATGCTGCCAAAGATTCATCAAAGGACGATGCAGCCAAAGATACATCTAAGGAAGATGCGTCAGATGAGGCTTCATCTGCAGGCTCTTCTGAGGATGGCTCCGAGGTTCATGAAGAAGGAATGGGCTTCTACGAAGGCGGAGAAGAGCAGATGTTCCTTGTTAAGTTTGATAACAAAGGAAATGTACTTGATAAAGTTGATATAACTTCAAAGGGTGGCGATGACGGATATTTCAACGTAAGATCTTTGCTCGTATTGGATGACGGAAAGCTCCTTATTTCATCAACCAAGGGTATTGAGACATATTCAGACGGAGGAGAATTTAAGTCGCTTGTGTCTGTCGATAACGGCAACGATCCTTATATGGATTCATATGCTCTTTATAAAGGAGCTAACGGCCAGATTTATGCCCAGAATTATGGAGATACCGGCGTCAATATTCGAAAGTTTGATCCGGAAAACGGTGAATTTTCAGATCCTATTGAAGGCTTTACCAAAGATTATGGTTATGCATCAAATCTTTTTGGCGGAAACGGATACGATATCTATCTGGCAACCGAGAATGCTTTTTGCGGATATGACGCAAGCAAAAATGAGATTGTTAAGCTTATGGATTACATCGACTCCGATATTGAAACCGATTACACTATTCCTGCAGCTTACGCTATAAGCGATAAAGAATTCATATCTGTTATACCCGGATTTGAAGACGATTATAAGCTTGTAAGACTTACCAAGATTCCCGCAGATCAGGTTAAAGATAAAAAAGTGATCACGATCGGCGGCGTATATATTGATTACAAGTTCAGAGAGAAGGCGGTTAAGTTCAATCAGGCAAGCGATGAGTATAAGATTAAGCTTGTTGATTATTCCAAGTTCAATAGTGATGAAAATTGGAATGCCGGATATCAACAGTTTGATATGGATATCGTATCGGGAAATGTACCTGATATAATTGCTCTTTCTGCGGATCTGCCTATTGAAAAGTATCGTAATAAAGGTGTGTTCATGGATCTTAAGCCTTTATTTGATAAGGATGAAGATCTAAAAGGAATTGAGATTCTTCCCAATATCCTTAAGGCAATGACTACCGGAGATAAGATGTATACGGTTATTCCCGAATTTATGGTAGGAACTATGATAACCAGAGCCAGATTCGCTGAGGGAAAGAACAGCCTTACATTTCAGGACTGCGAAGATATCATGAAGCAGAATAATGTAACTTATCAAACCGCATATGGCCTTACCGATAAGAAGACTGCCCTTGGAATGGGCATTATCTTTGCCGGTGATAAGTATATGGATACTCCCAATAAGAAGTGTTCATTTGAATCGGATGGATTTATAAAGCTCCTTGAGTTTGCAAATAACTTCCCTAACGAAATTGATTATGAAAAATACGATGAATATGAGGGCTACTATAAAACCAACCAGGCTCTTTTCGCATTTGCCGATTTTTCACATTTCGGAGATTATAAGAGATATAAGCAGGTAATCTTCGGAGATGATATAGCATTAGTGGGACTTCCCAACGATGAAGGAGTTAACGAGGCAGCTATTTATCCTACAGGAATGTATGCGATCAGTGCGCAGACTAAGTATCCTGAAATTGCCTGGGATTTCGTAAAATCATTCTTTACGGATGAGTACCAGAATAACATAGAATATTTCTTCCCTGTAACTAAGTCAGCTTTTGAAGAGGCCAAGAAAAAATCATTGGATAGACCTTACAAAATGGTTGACGGTAAGAAAGAGTATGAAGATGACATTTATTATATAGACGGTAAAGAAGTAACTCTTTCACCTCTCACACAGGAAGAAGCGGATATCGTAGCGGATTATGTTCTTTCCATAGATAAGTTCTATGACTATAACACGGATGTCCATAATATCATAACCGAAGAAGCCGAAGCATATTTTAGCGGTCAGAAGAGTGCCGAGGAAGTGGCTAAGATCATTCAGAGTAGAATCAATATTTACATCAATGAGAATAGCTGATCCCGACTGATATTAATACAAATGTCATGGGGGACGCCCCATGACATTTGTGATTTATAGATGCGTTTGTAAGAGGAAAAGAGGTGTGTATATATGAAGATAAAAGGTATCTTAAAAAGAGGCCTTAGCTTTGCTATGGTCTTTTCTATGGCAGCATCGGTACTTGTCGGCTGCGGTAATTCCAAAAAGAAAAACGAAGAGAGCGTTCTTCAAAAAGAAAGCTCCGGTTCAAAAGAATATGTTTATAAGACAGAAGACATTAATCTTGACGGTATAGACTTTGAAGGGGCGAATATTTGCGGCCTTAAATCTGTAGGGGATAAGATTGAGCTGGTCGCCACTTACAAAGACGGTAATGCAAAAGTTGTCACTTTTAATCCTGACGGTACAGACGTCCAAAGCAGCGATTTCTCTATAAACAAAGATGAGGAACTGTCATACGTGACTATAGATAATGACGGCGGCTTCTATGCTTTAAGAGAGGCCCCCAAAGGAGGCGATGCTTCATCCGATGATGAGTCAAAAGACTCTGCTGCGGAAGCCTCATCAGAGGATGCATCAACAGATTCCTCGGCGGATGCTGCATCTGAATCTTCTGCTTCAACGGATGAGGATCTACCTACGGCATCGGATAAGTTTTCGGTTGAAAACAAGGATCTTTTTATAGAGCAGTATGATGCTTCGGGAAAGGTTGTAAACAGTTTCGCTTGTCCCGATGAGTCTGCCGGCGGATATAATTTCAATGTTTTTAATCTTGCAATTTCCGGTGACGGTAAGCTATATGTTGCCGATACAGAAGGAATTCAGGAGGTTTCTTTTGACGGAGGCTTAAAGACCGTTATTGATACTCAGAAATCCGACAGCCCTTATAAAGAAAGTTATTTTAGGATATATGACGGAAAAGACAATCAGATCTATGCATATGATTTCGGCGGTACAGACAACGTGTTTAAGTTTGATCCCGCCAAAGGAGAGCTTTCGGAGCCTCTCGAAGAATTGAATGAAGTAACGGATTTCGGTATTTCTTTCTTCGGAGGAGCAGGCTATGACCTTTATATTTCGACAGGCGAAGCGATTTACGGTTATAGCGCCGAAAAGAAAGAAGCAGTTAAGCTTATCAATTATATAGACTCAGCGATAGAGCTTGATTCCGGTATTTCTACAATGACAGCTGTCGGTGACGGTGAGATTGTTGGAGCCATTCCGGGATTTGATTATAAATACAGTCTGGTTAGACTATCCAAGGTTCCTGCTGATCATGTAAAAGATAAAAAGATAATTACCTTGGGAGGTATCGCTATTGACTGGAGAGTAAGTCAGGAAGCCATTAAGTTTAATCGTACCAATGATGAATACCAGATAAAAATCGTTGATTATTCAAACGGTGAAAACACTGTTGACGGTTCGCACGATGAAGCTATCCAGAAATTTGATATGGATATCGTATCGGGAAATGTTCCCGATATCATGGTGTTCTTTGATGAACAGCCATACAAAAAATATCAGAATAAAGGTCTTTTCTATGATCTAAAACCTTTGTTTGACAAGGACGAAGACCTTAAGGGGATAAAGTTCCTTCCTAACATGGAAAAGGCAATGATGACCGATGACGGTAAGTTATATTCGATGTTTAATGAGTTCCTTATAGGAACAGTTCTCGCAGGTCAGAAAAATACCGGCGACAAGAAGACTTTATCATACAAAGACTGCGATGACATTATTTCTCAGACGGGTAATAAGTACGATCTTGCTTTCGGACCGATGGATCAGAACACCGCACTTGAATACGGAATATTCTATGCGGGTGATAAGTTTGTTGATGTAGATAATAAGAAATGTGCTTTTGACAGTGATGAATTCAAGAAGCTTCTTGAATTTGCGGCTAAGTTCCCTGCGGAAATAGATTATGAAAAACTTGGGGAGGATTCATATAGCAATTACGGAAGCGGACAGTCGCTGTTCATGTATAAACAGCTTTACGGATACACCGATTACAGAACGCTTAAACGTGCTATTTTAGGAGATGAGATTTCATATATCGGTTGTCCCAATGATGAAGGCGTTAATGAATCGGTTATCATTCCCAATTGGAGATATGCGATCAGTGCCCAGTGTGAGTGTCCTGAAGTGGCATGGGATTTCCTCAAGAGATTTTGGTATGATGATTTCTATGCAAAAAGAAATTATGAATACGGTTTTCCTGTTACGGAAAGCGGACTAAAATTTGTTGCGGATAACTCTATGGATAATCCTTATACTATAAATGAAAGCGGAGAGAAAGAATACTACACTGATTCTTATCCTATAGGCGGTACGGATGTTAAGATCACACCTCTCAAACAGGAAGAAGTTGATTACCTTACCGACTTTATTCTTTCGGTAGATAAGGTTGATGGCAATGATCCCGAGATAAAGAAGATAGTTACGGAAGAAGCTGCGGCTTTCTTTAGCGGTCAAAAGAGCGCTGATGAAGTTGCAAAGATTATTCAGAACAGAGCTTCAATATATGTAAATGAAAGCAATTGATAGGGGAACCGATTGCCGATAAAAAAATGTTTATAAAAGAAAGAGAGAAAACAACAATCAATATGAAGGGGATTTTTAAAAGAGGCATAAGCCTTATTATTACAGCGACAATGATAATGTCTGTTCTTACAGGCTGTGGAAAAGGAGGAGCAGCTAAGGGCTCTTCCGATTCCAAGGATTCCAAGGATGAAAACATTCTTCAAGAGGCAAGCACTCAGAAGAAAGACTATGTATTTAAGAGTGAAGACCTTGTTGTTGAAGGTCTTGAGCTTAGTCCGGAAGATTTTGTATCTAATATATCATACATTGGTGACAGGATTTATTGTTCGATAATATCCGGACATTCAAGTTATAAATATGTATCTTTTGATACTGACGGCGGTAATCTCACGAGCTTTACGCTTCCTACCGAAAATGCCGATTTCTATAAATATGAAAGTTTTATTTCTGACGGTAGCGGTGTGGCTTGCTATTATCAGAAGCAAAATGAAAATGATACTGCAAAGCAATCGATCGTCAGCTTTGACAATAAAGGAAACATAACTCAGACATATGATTGTTCTAAAATGCTGGAAGAGGATGATTCCTTTTTTGTAAATTCCTTGATCGAATTGGAGAACGGAACCATTTTGGCTATATCCGACAGAGGTCTTGAGACCTTTTCTTTTGATGAGGGATTTAAGAACGTAATAGAGATCGGAAAGCCGGGAGTTGAATATTTAAGTGATTATTCTCAGCTTCTTAAATCTGCGACAGATTGCGCTTTTGTTTGTTCTCAGGTAGATAATAAATTCTATGTTCAGATTTATGATATCGAGAAAGGAGAACTATCTCCCAATGATACTGCCGAATTACCGGGCGTTGAACCCGGAACATTGTTATTTGCGGGAGCGGGACATGATTTTTATTTAAGTTCAGAGGATGCAATATCATGTTATGACCGTGAGCCTAACAAAACCGTTAAGCTTTTGGATTATTTGGATTCAGATCTGGGAATTAAAAATGCTCTTGATGCGGTATGTGCACTTAGCTATGATGAATTTATTGCAGCCATCCCCGATAGTGCCGGCGGTGTTTCGATCAAGCGACTTACCAAGGTTCCTGCGGATCAGGTCAAAGAAAAGAAAATACTTACACTTGCAAGCACTGCGGTTGATAATACGATCAGTAGTGCAGTGACCAAATTCAATCAAGAAAATGATGAATATAAGATCAATCTCGTAGAGTACGTAGAGATGACCGATGAAGACTGGAGCGTCGGAATGCAGAAGCTGGATAAGGATATAGTTTCCGGTAATATTCCCGACATTATGGCATTTGGCACACAGCCGATCGAAAAATACAGTGATAAAGGACTTTTCGTCGATCTAAAGCCTTATTATGAAAAAGATAAAGATAAGATTGAGCTTCTTCCCAATGTTCTTAAGGCAATGACAACCGGAGATAAGATGTATGCTCTTATTCCTGATTTCACGGTGGGAACCGTCGTTACAAAGAAGAAATTTACAGACGGAAAAGATGTTTTGACTTTAAAAGACTGCGACGATCTGATCAAGGCTAAGAATACTTCTTATGAGATCGCATTCGGTTTTGCCACTCCGGAAGATATTCTGGGACTTGGAATTACTTGTGCTACGACTAATTATATTGACCTTGAAAATAAGAAATGTAATTTTGATTCCGATAATTTTATTGAACTTCTTGAGTTTGCAAACAGATTCCCGAAGGAATTAAATTATCAGAAGTATGACAGTGAATCTGAAAAGTGGTTCAGACCGGATGTAGCTTTGTTCGAACCTCTTACTATTTCCGGATTTGATTATTTTAGGGCACATAAACAGGCGATTTTTGGTGAAGATATTGCATTCATTGGTTTTCCCAATGATGAAGGACAGAATGAGTCTCTTATCTATCCCGCTTCAAGGATCGCTATCAGTGCAAAATCACCATATCCCGATGCTGCATGGGAGTTTTTGAAAATACTACTTGATGATGAATTCCAAAACAATAAATATTTTTCATTCCCTTCAACAAAGGCAGGATTTGAAGCAGATGCCAAAAGTATGCTTGAACAGCCATATGATGATTATACCGGTGAAAAATTGACTTGGACTGTCGGCGATGTGACGACAGAGATCAAACCTCTTACACAGGAGGAAATTGATGAGCTTACCGATTATATATTATCTGTGGACAGAACGACGATCTATGATGGGGAAATTGGAACAATAATCCTGGAAGAAGCTGCGGCTTACTTCGCGGGTCAAAAGAGTGCCGAAGAAGTCGCCAAGATAATACAAAGCAGAGTTCAGATCTATGTCAGCGAGAATGGTTGATTATTTTAGCTAAAATGGGCTAAATTGTATTTACAACTCTTTTATTTTAACTGAGATGTGCTATAATTTTGTTTGTAACTGAAACCGCGAAGTATTGTGGAATGGGAGATTGAAGGTATGAAAGACAAAATTAGCAACGTAGCAGGTAAAGGAAAGGGTTTGGCAGCCGAATTCAGAGAGTTTATCATGCGCGGCAATGTTCTGGATATGGCAGTCGGTGTTATCATCGGTGGCGCTTTCCAGAAGATCATTTCATCACTGGTTGACGACATCATTATGCCTTTTATCAGTATTATCACAGGTGGAATCGACTTCAACAACATGTTCTTTACACTGGATGGTGGAACATATGCTACACTTGAGGCAGCTAAGGAAGCCGGTGCCGTAACCGTTAATTACGGAACATTTATTACCGTAGTTATCGACTTCTTACTTATGGCTCTTGTTATTTTTGCTCTTGTTAAGTGCATGAACAACGTATCCAATAAGTTCAAGAAGGAGCAGGAAGAGGCACCTGCAACAACAAAGATATGCCCTCGCTGCAAATCAGAGATTGCTATCGACGCTACAAGATGTCCTCATTGTACATCAGAGCTTACAGAGTAATATGGACTATATAGAAAGGCAGCATGAAAGTGCTGCCTTTTCTTTTTAAGGAGCAACAATGGCAAAAGTTATAATGGTTCAAGGTACCATGTCGGGTGCGGGAAAAAGCTTAATAGTTGCCGGCCTTCTCAGGATATTTAAGAAGGACGGCTATTCCTGTGCGCCTTTTAAGTCGCAGAATATGGCTCTTAATTCATTTATTACCAAAGAAGGCCTTGAAATGGGTAGAGCCCAGGTGATGCAGGCCGAATGCGCGGGAATCGAACCCCTTGTGTGCATGAATCCGATTCTTTTAAAACCTACAAGTGATGTGGGTTCGCAGGTCATTGTAAACGGTGAGGTCATAGGAAACATGACCGCAAGAGAGTACTTTGATTATAAGAAAAAACTTTTGCCCGATATAAAGAAGGCTTTTAAAACTCTTGCAAAACAGGTTGATATCATAGTTATCGAGGGCGCCGGAAGTCCTGCGGAGATTAATCTTAAAGACAACGATATCGTTAATATGGGGATGGCGGAGCTTGTCGATGCTCCGGTCTTACTTGTCGGAGATATAGACAGAGGCGGTGTCTTTGCTCAGCTCTACGGAACGACCATGCTTCTTGAGGAAAAAGAGAAAGCAAGGATAAAGGGCTTTGTCATCAATAAGTTCAGGGGAGACGTTACGCTTCTTGATTCCGGTATTGATATGATCACGGAAAAAACAGGCATCAGAACAGCAGGTGTTGTTCCGTATATGAATATCAAAGTTGATGATGAAGATTCACTTACCGAGAAATTTGAAAATAAGAAATTCGGATCTGCAAACGGACTTGATATAGCTGTTATAAGATATCCCAGAATCTCCAATTTTACAGATCTCGGAGCTTTTGATATGCAGGAAGGAGTTAATGTCAGATACGTTGACAGCGTCTATGAGCTTGACGATCCCGATATGATAATCCTTCCCGGAAGCAAGAATACCATTATGGATATGAAATGGCTTCGCGAGAGCGGCTTGGAAGCTAAGATAAAGCGTTTTGTGCTCGATAAGCCGGTGTTTGGAATTTGCGGCGGATTTCAGATGCTCGGAAAGAAGATATGTGACGCCGCAAATATAGAATCCACGGTTAATGAGATCACAGGTCTCGGACTTCTTGATATTGAAACTGAGATAGGTGATGACAAGATAAGAAAACAGGTGTCAGGCACAACCACTTTTCCCAAGGGTATTTTCGAGAGCATAAAAGATAAGGAATACAGAGGCTATGAGATACACATGGGCATCACCACAGGAGAGAGCGATAATGTCTACGGCGATGTGATACTCAGTGATGGCGGAAATGTCTACGGAAGCTATGTTCACGGCCTCTTTGACGAGGGCGGTATTGCAGCAGCTATCACAGCTTATTTTGGCAAAAATGTAAGTTCCGGTCTTTCATATGCACAGTTTAAGGAAAGTCAGTATGATATCCTTGAAAGTACTTTGAGAGCGCACATGGATATGGATTATATTTATTCGTGCTTGTCAAAAGCAAAGGTTTGAGATTATCATAGATTGACCGCATAACTCATATGCGGAATATGCCGTGATACGGAGAACGAAATGAGTAATAACAAGAAAGCTCTTATTGCAATGAGCGGAGGCGTCGACAGCTCAGTCGCAGCCTTTGAAGTTGTAAAAAGAGGTTACGAGTGCATGGGATGTACCATGCGCCTTTATGAAAACGACATAGTGGGGATGGACCTTTTGGGAACGTGCTGTAGCATAAATGATACAAACGATGCGAGAGCAGTCTGCGACAAGATAGGCATTCCTTATAACATATATCACTACGAAGCTGAGTTTAGGCAGAAGGTAATAGAGCCTTTCATTCACAGCTACGAGGTTGGAGAGACACCAAATCCCTGTATCAGATGCAACAGATATCTTAAGTTCGACAGCCTTTACAATAAGGGCAGAGAGCTTGGCTATGATTATATCGTTACGGGGCACTACGCAAGGATAGAAGAGAGGGACGGTCATTTTTATCTCCTTAAGGCAAAAGATCTTAATAAGGATCAGAGCTACGTTCTTTACGATCTAACCGAAGAGCAGCTTTCACACACTCTTTTCCCGCTTGGCGAGTACACCAAAGACGAAGTTCGTAAGATTGCGGAAGGAAACGAATTTGTGACATCGCACAAAAGCGAGAGCCAGGATATCTGCTTTGTCCCCGATGGAGACTACGCCGGCATGATAAAGAGATATACAGGTAAGACTTATCCCAAGGGAAAGATCGTGGATACCAAGGGTAATGTTCTTGGTGAGCACGACGGACTTATCAATTATACGATCGGTCAAAGAAGAGGACTTGGCGTTCCCGCAGACAGAAGACTTTACGTTAGTAAGATTGATGTTAAGAACAATCAAGTTGTCTTATCGGATAATGAAGAACTATTTGAAAAAGAGCTGCTTATACGTGATTTTCACTGGATCACAGGCGAAATGCCGACTACAGAAATAAGATGCAGTGCCAAGATCCGCTACAGACATAAAGAGCAGCCTGCAACACTTTATCCTCCCGAGAAAGAGAACGGCGTAGCAAGGCTTGTTTTCGATGAGGGTCAAAGAGCCATAACTCCCGGACAATCTGCAGTATTGTATGACGGAGATGTTGTTCTCGGCGGAGGAATAATAAGTAACAGTTGATGGATGCTGCTACGACAGATTGTGGTTACAAAAGATAAAGGTATCCGGGATTAAACCCGGATACCTTTTAAAATTTCGTGGAACCTCTTTTTATAAGTTCACCTGAGAATATCGTCTTTTGCGGCATTTCGCTTCCGCTAAGTGTTCCTGTTAGTGTTTTTACTAGTTGAATGCACATATCTTCAAGGCGATTGTCTACGGAAGATATGTTGGGCTCCGAACAATGTGCAAGGATTGAATTGTTGTAGCCGATTATCTGAAGTTCATCGGGAACCTTGATCTTATTTGCTTTGGCAAAGTTCATGGCACCGACGGCGAGGAAGTCTTCGCTTGTAATGATGCCGTCAAAACGAATTCCCTTATCATATAGCTTTTGAACAAAATCTTTTACCCCGTCTATATCTTCACGACTTCCGTTAAAGCATTGGATAAGCTCTTTTCTAAGAGGTATGTTACCTGTAAGAAGAGCGTTCTGAAAGCCTGCGAGCTTCTTTTGTCCGCTGTATGATTTGCTGTTGTATAAATACAGGATGTCTTTTACTCCGGATTCGATCATCTTCTCGGTTACATCCGATGTTGCCTTGTAGTCATCGCACAGAGTGCAGTATACGTTTGGGCAATCAAAGTCTGCATTAAGCAGCATGATCGGAACGGAAGCTGCCGCATCAATGATGTAGCGATTATCTTCCTGTTTATTCATCAAAAAGTTGGAACCGACCATTATGACACTGTCTACGTGCTGTGAGAGCAGAAGATTAAGCGAATTCTTACGTGATTCAATCTCATAGCCGGTACAGCACAGGATCGAATTATATCCGCTTTCTCTTAAATTCCTCTCGATAAAATAAATGGCCTTGGCAAGGTAAAGGTCCGATGCATCGGCGCAAAGCAGGCCGACGGTCTTCATGGAATTAAGGCCAAGTCCTCTTGCAAAAGCATTGGGTTTGTAGCCGCATTCCTCGATAACGTCCATTACCTTCTTACGGGTTTTGGCCTTAACATTGGAACTTCCGTTAAGTACACGTGATACGGTGGCTATTGAAACACCTGCTTTTTTGGAAATGTCGTAAATGGTCATTTTACTCATTCTTATCTCGTTTCTAAAGGAAATTTGAAATACCTTACAGCATTATTGTATGAAATATCTTTTACAATCTCACCGAGAATATCCATATCTTCCTCAGGGTATTCGCCGTTATCAACGAGTGAACCAAGATAGTTGCAGAGGATTCTGCGGAAGTAATCATGTCTTGTGTAGGAAGTAAAGCTTCTTGAATCTGTGAGCATTCCTACGAAACCTGACAGGTTACTTGACTCGGCAACAGCCTTTAAGTGCTGTTCCATACCAAGCTTGGTATCGTTGAACCACCATGCGCTTCCCTGCTGGATCTTGGCAACATTGGGCGCCTCGTTGAAGCAGTTTAGCATAGTGTTGATGATCATAAGATCATTGGGGTTGAGACTGTAAAGTATAGTCTTGGGAAGGACATTCTTCTGTGCAAGAGCATCAAGGTAATCGGCAAGCTCGCCCATAGGGTAGTAAGCATCGATCGCATCGTATCCTGTATCGGGACCGATCTTGTTAAACATTACTGTATTGTTATTGCGCTTGCAACCAAAGTGAAGCTGCATTACCCAGTCTCTTTTACCGATCTCTTCACCTTCAAAGAGAAGGAAAGCTGTCTGATACTGAAGCTCTTCTTCTGAAGTAAGCTCTTCACCGCGCATTCTTTTAGCAAAGATCTCTTCAATCTTATCGTCGGAAGCGGGGTGGTACATTACGTATGAAGGCGCATGGTCAGTGACATTGCAGCCCTTTGAAGCAAAGTAATCAAGTCTGATCTTGAGAGCTTCCTTAAGTGACTTGAAGGAATCAATCTTGATACCGCTTACATCGGAAAGTGTCTGCATATAAGTGACGAACTCGGGCTTAGTGATGTTCATAGCCTTGTCGGGACGCCAAGCGGGTAGTACTTTAACATCAAAAGAAGCATCTTCTCTGATCTTGTCGTGCCATTCAAGTGAATCAACCGGGTCGTCTGTAGTACAGATGAGGGTTACATTTGACATCTTAACGAGCTTACGGGCACTCATATCGGGATCCTGAAGCACTTTGTTGCAGATATCATATACTTCCTCAGCTGTCTTCTCATTCAGGATTCCATTATAACCAAAATATTTCTTTAGTTCCAGATGTGCCCAGTGGTAAATGGGGTGTCCGACTGCTTTTCCCATACATTTGGCAAACATGAGGAATTTATCTTTGTCGGATGCATCACCTGTTATGTACTTCTCATCAATGCCGAAAGATCTCATGAGACGCCATTTGTAGTGGTCTCCGCCGAGCCAAACCTGAGTTATGTTCTCAAAGTGACGATCCTCGGCTATCTCTTTGGGACTGATGTGACAGTGGTAATCGAGAATAGGCATGTTTTCTGCATAATCGTGATACAGAGTCTTAGCAGCCTCGCTCTGTAAGAGGAAATCTTTGTCCATAAATTTCTTCATTTAGTAATAACCCTCCGCTTTTAATTATAGTGTTTTTTATAAAATTATGTAAGCCTTTACATTAATTATCAGGAATATTATACAAGTGGTATTTATTTAAAACCATTGCAAAACTTGTTGACGATGTAGGCGCGAAAATATAATATAAAAATGTAAATGCTTACATTTCTGTATGAAGGGGATTTATATGGCTAAAACATTACATATTCATTCTGCCGACAACGTTGTTGTTTGTCTTGAATCTATAGTAAAGGGCGAGGTCGTTCTTGTTGAGGGAGTTGGCGAGATAACAGCTCTTGATAAGATCGAACCCGGTCACAAGATTGCGATAAAAGATATTAATAAAGGCGAAGACGTAATAAAATACGGTTATCCGATAGGACATGCGACCGAGGATATCAAAGCCGGAAGATGGGTTCATACGCATAATCTTGCTACTAATCTGGAGGGAATCCTTGATTATAAATACAGTCCGGAAAAGGCCGATATCGAAGAAAAGCTTTCAAAGATGTCTTCAAAAAGAGCTACCTTCAACGGCTATGTCAGAAAAAACGGCAAAGTAGGCATTAGGAATGAAATCTGGATAATACCTACAGTCGGATGTGTCAATAATATTGCGACCAAGCTCGCCAAGATAGCCGGCAATTATATTAAAGGCAGCATAGACGAAGTAGTCGCTTTTACTCATAATTACGGTTGTTCTCAGACCGGCGACGATCAGGAACACACAAGGATTATATTAAAAGACCTTATTAAGCATCCAAATGCAGGAGGTGTGTTGGTTCTCGGACTTGGCTGCGAGAACAGCAATATAGATGTCCTTAAGCCTTATCTTGGAGAATATGACAGAGAAAGAGTGAGATTCCTTGTCTGCCAGGATTCCGAAGATGAGATGGAAGAAGGACTTGTTTTGTTAAAAGAGCTGATTGATGCGGCTTCGGAGGATGTAAGAGAAACAGTCGATGCTTGCAAGCTTACGATAGGACTTAAATGCGGCGGAAGCGACGGCTTTTCGGGAATTACGGCAAATCCTCTTGTCGGAAGAATATCCGATAGGATAATAGAGCATGGAGGAACTTCGATATTAACCGAAGTTCCCGAGATGTTTGGTGCCGAGACAATACTTATGAACAGATGCAAAGACGAGACAATATTTAACGATACCGTCTCGATGATAAACGGCTTTAAGGATTATTTTACAAAGCAAGGTGAGCCGATCTATGAGAATCCGTCTCCGGGAAATAAGCAGGGCGGAATAACGACTCTTGAAGATAAATCACTTGGATGCACGCAGAAATCAGGCGGGTATCCCGTTATGAATGTCCTTGAATACGGCGAAGTTACGGATAAATCAGGGCTTAATCTGTTGTGCGCTCCGGGAAACGATCTATGTGCCGCAACGGCATTGGCGGCATCGGGCGCTCAGATAGTTCTTTTCACAACCGGAAGAGGAACACCATTTGCTTGTCCCGTACCTACTCTTAAGATAGCAAGCAATAACACACTAGCAGAGAAAAAGAAAAAGTGGATCGATTACAATGCAGGCAAGATCCTAAACGGCTGCTCATTTGATGATCTTACGGATGAGCTTTTTGTTCAGATTCTTCGCGTTGCATCGGGAGAAAAAGTAAAAAGCGAGATAGCAGGTTTCCACGATATGGCGATCTGGAAACGCGGAGTGACATTGTGAATGACCATAAAAAGGGGGCTGATAATTCAGCCCCTATAATAATGCATATTTTTGCTCTTAAACTTCCGCTACCACAAGATCATATCCGTTCAGATGCAGTTCTTTTTCATTGAAACGCACTTCTTTGCTGTTTGAAAGAAGGATCGTCTTGATAGGTGATTCAAGCTTAATATCAATTTCTTTTGCCTGATAATTGGTATAAATAATAATAGTCTTATCACCGGTGCGCTTGTAGCAGATAAGATTATCCATGTCGGTATACATGGGGGTAAATTTGCCATAAACAAACGTATCTGTGTATTCCGGGTCTTTTCTTAAAGCTATCAGTTCTTTGTAGAAATTAAATACAGAATCATCGTCTTTTTTCTGAGCTTCCAGGTTTATCTTCTTATAATTTGGATTAACCAAAAGCCAGGGATTGGCGGTACTAAAGCCTGCATGAGCTTCCGATGACCACTGGAAAGGTGTTCGCGCATTGTCCCTGGAGTGCTTGATAAGTACATTAAGAGCATCTTTTTCCGAAAGACCGGCGTTTATAGCAGTGTTGTAAATATCTGCATTGGCGCAGTCATCAAGCTTGTCTGTGCTGTCTATATCGGAACTTTTTAGGTTTTCCATTCCAATTTCCTGACCTTGATAGATAAAAGGAATTCCGGGGAGAAGGAAATAAATTCCGGCAAGGGCTTTTTTACTGTGCTCCGATAAGTCGGAAGTTTTGATATATCTTGATACACCTCGCGGCTCATCGTGGTTTTCGATGATGTTTGACAGATAGCCTATGCCTTCAATTCTTTTGTGATTTGCAAAAATCGCATCTCTGTATTCGTTTGCGGTTATTTCTTTTTCCTCATATCGAGTTTTGCTTTCTTCATCAAGATGTGTCGTGGAGAAATCAAACATGGATGAAAAATAGCCGTTCTCGCCGATGAAAAGAGGAAGCTCGGAATCCTTCTCGTTAAAGACTTCGCCGACAGAAAAGGCGTCATACTTTCGGAAGGTTTCGCTTGCCATCTCGCCTAAGAATTCACCGATGCCGACAGCTTCCTTAAGCATATTGTCCATCGAGGAAAGCCCATCGTCTCTGTCCGCGGGATAATCGGAAAAAGGGAGCTTTTTCTTGATGTTGATGATGGCATCAATCCTAAAACCGGCAATACCTTTATCGAGCCACCAATTGATCATCTTATAGATTTCCTTGCGAAGAAGGGGATTTTCCCAATTTAAGTCAGGCTGTTTTTTATGAAATACATGGAGGTATATCTTGTCATCGTGGCCGGGGAGCTTATCCCAGCATGAACCGCCGAAGTAGCTTCGCCAATTACAGGGTAAGGGCTGACCTTCTTTATGATCCTCGATATAAAAGAACTTTCCGTAAGGTCCGTCCGGATCTTCACAGGCTTTTTTAAACCACTCATGCTCATCTGAGCAGTGATTTACGACAAGATCCATAACGATGCCGATCCCTAGCTCTTTTCCCTTTGCGATAAGATCATCAAGATCATCCATGGTTCCAAAGCGAGGGTCGATATCGTAGTAGTCCGAGATATCATAGCCCTGATCTGCAAGGGGAGACTTATAGATCGGAGAAAGCCATAGGATATCTATTCCAAGTTCTTTAAAATAATCCAGTTTACTTATAATACCTTTGATATCACCGATTCCGTCACCGTTAGAATCCATGAAGCTCTTGGGATAGATCTGATATGCGATTTTGTTATGCCACCATTTGCGTTCCATAGGATTAACCCCCGTTTTTTATAAAATACAGTTTTATTTTAATTTGAAAGTATCACAGAAAGCTTGACAGGTAAATAGGTTATGCGTATAACTAAAAACAGGAGGGTTATAGTAATGGTTCGTATCAAGGATATTGCGGAGAAGTGCGGAGTCAGCACTGCCTCCGTTTCTTATGTTATACACGGAAGAACGGATAAGGTTTCTTCTGCGGTCAGAGAGAAGATTGAAAAAGAGATAGCTTCAAGCGGATATGTTTCCAATCAATCGGCGATGTCTCTAGTAAGCAGAAGCTCGGGACTTATCGGCGTTGCGGTCGCGAATGGGCAGGATAAGAAGAATATTCTTTCAGACCCTTATTTTGGTGCATTTTTTGCATATCTTGAAAGTGAATTCAGAAAGAATGATAAATATATATTGATCATATTAAACCAGAAATCGGATGAGATTCTAAAGGACGCTATGCGTTGGAATCTCGACGGACTTATCCTTTGTAATCATCACAAGGATGTCATGGTAGATATATCAAGCCAGTATCTAAAGCCCGTTGTCACTATCGATGCCTCTTTTGTCTATGAATACAATAAGCTGGTTCAGATCTTTGTTGATGATTATAACGGCGGTTATATAACCGGAAAGTTTTTGGCAAGCGCAGGACATAGAAATGTCGCTATGATCGACGATACCGATTATGAGGCTGACAGGCACAGATGGAGAGGCTTTCGTAAGGCTTTTGAAGATGCCGGAATACCGATCGATGAAAAATCCCATTTTATAATAGATATCCAAAAAGAGGAGATGACAGAGGGGCTTAACAGGATGTATCCGTTGATGCTCGAGAAAACTGCCATTTTCTGCGTTTCGGATTTCTATGCTCTTCAGGTAATAAATTTCCTTCAGAGTAAAGGTGTGAGAGTTCCCGAGGATATATCGGTTTCGGGATATGATAATATCAATTATTCAACGATCTGTACTCCGAAAATAACAACAGTTAGTCAGGATATCGAGAAGAAGGCAAAGTATGCCGTAGATAGCATGCTTAGAATGATCGAAGGAAAAGAAGTTGAACATAATATAAAGATGCCGGTTGAACTTGTTATAAGAGAATCAACAAGAGCATTGTGAAAAATGTCTAAAAATATCCTCCATAACATGTATAGCTTTTATAGTTATGCGCATAACCATTGACATGGTACATTGACTGAGTTACCTTGAATTTAGATAGTTATTCGCGTAACTAAAGCGAAGTGTTTTGGAGGACAACATGGAAAAGAAGTGGTGGAAAGAGAGTGTTGTATACCAGATCTATCCGAGAAGTTTTTGTGATTCCAACGGAGACGGTATCGGTGATCTAAACGGTATCAGAAGTAAACTTGATTATCTTCAGAACCTTGGTATCAACGTCATCTGGCTAAGCCCTGTCTATAAATCACCTAACGATGATAACGGATACGACATATCCGATTATCGAGATATCATGGACGATTTCGGAACTATGGATGATTTCGACGCGCTCCTTAAGGAAGCGCATGAACATGGTATCAAGATCGTTATGGATCTGGTTGTAAATCATACATCCGATGAGCATAAATGGTTCATAGAGAGCCGCTCATCCAAGAACAATTCCAAGAGAGATTATTACATATGGAGAGAGCCAAGGAACGGCAAAGAACCCAATAACTGGGGAAGCTGTTTCTCGGGAAGTGCATGGCAGTTTGATGAGACAACGGGGATGTATTATCTTCATTGTTTTTCCAAAAAGCAGCCCGATCTTAACTGGGACAATCCCAAGGTAAGAGATGAAGTCTTTGACATGATGACCTGGTGGTGCGATAAGGGGATCGATGGATTTCGAATGGATGTTATTTCCATGATCTCCAAAGTTGAGGGGCTTCCCGACGGAAAGGTTTGGCCCGGAAGTAAATACGGAGATCTTGCCAATACTACTAACGGACCGCATGTACATGATTATCTGAAAGAGATGAATAAAAGAGTTCTTTCAAAATATGACATCATGACTGTCGGAGAATGCGCAGGAGTTACGATAGGCGAAGCCAAGAAGTACGCTTCTGACGATCAGACTGAGCTTAATATGGTATTTCAGTTTGAACATATGGGCCTTGATTATGATGAAAACGGTAAGTGGACAACAAAGAGATTCTATTTACCCGATCTTAAGGAAAACCTTTCCAAATGGGAGTATGAGCTTGAAGGTAAGGCATGGAATTCTCTTTACTGGGATAATCACGATCAGCCGAGAATAGTATCCAGGCTTGGAGATGAAACACCTCAGTCCGCAAAGTGTATCGCTACAATTCTTCATATGATGAAAGGTACACCTTATGTATATCAGGGCGAAGAGCTCGGTATGACCAACTGCAGGTTTGGAAAGATCGAGAACTGCAGAGATATCGAAGTGATAAATGCTTATAAGGACATAGTCGGTTCGGGTAAAAGAACCGAAGACGACTTTATGAAGGCGGTAGAAGCAAAGGGCAGAGATAATGCCAGAACGCCCATGCAGTGGGATTCATCCGAGAACGCCGGTTTTACAACCGGAAAACCTTGGATCATGGTCAATCCCAACTACGAGAAGATCAACGCCAAGGCAGAAATTGGTGATGAAGATTCAGTATATAATTATTATAAGAAACTGATTAATATTAGGCGTAATAGCGATTGGTCAGATATAATAGTATATGGTGAATATGAATTATTAGATCCGAAAGACGAAAATGTATTTGCTTATCTCAGAAAACTGAATAATAAAACATTGTTGGTGATATGCAATGTAAGCAGCAAGGAAACTGAATACAGAATTCCTGTAGATTTTAAAGATGAAGCGGCTTTATTGATCTCTGATAATGAAAATGTAAAGCTTCAAAAAGATATAAAGCTTCCACCTTGGTTTGCCGGAGTTTGGGAAATCAATCTGAACAAATAATTTAGTTTGGTAGAGTCTTGGCTCTATAAATAAATGTATTAAAGGAGAGGAAGATTATGAGAAGAAGGTTATTATCACTTATGGTTGCAGGGCTTATGGCAATAAGCCTCGTGGGATGCGGAGGTGCCGAGAGCGGCGCAACAACCGATTCCACAAGCACAGGATCAGCCGGAGCGGCAAGTGCATCATCAGGAAAATCAATCCGCGTGGTTAACGGAAAGATTGAGGTTGATTCACAGCTCAAGAAGCTCGCTGAGATGTATGAGAAGGAATCAGGCGTCCATGTTGAGATCGAGTCAATGGGTGGCGGTATTGATATTCAGGGGGAGCTGAAAGCTTACTATCAATCTGACAATATGCCTGACGTTTTTGTATGCGGTGGAGAAGCTGATTTTAACAACTGGGATGGTTTGCTTCAGGATATGAGCGATCAGGAATGGGTTAAAGATACCGATGCCGCTTATGTAAGTGCTGACGGAACCGTTGGTTTCCCTTACACAACAGAGGCTGTAGGTCTTGCTTATAATGCAGACATTCTTGAGAAAGCAGGCGTTGATCCTGCTTCGATCACAAGTCCCGCAGCGATGAAGGCTGCTTTTGAGACTCTTGATTCCAAGAAGGATGAGCTTGGGCTTACAGCTGTAATCGGATATTTTGCTGAGCCGGTTAACCTTTATTGGTCAACAGGTAACCATCTCTTCGGAACATATCTTGATTCCGGATTAAAGAGAGAGGATACAACTTACATTGACATGCTTAACGACGGCGGAAAGCTTGATGAGAAGAGATTTGCAGATTTCGCTGATATGGTTGAGCTTTTCAATAAGTATTCGGATCAGGCACTTCTTGTTTCGGGTACTTACGATCAGCAGATCCTCAACTTTGCATCAGGTAAGTATGCATTTGTTACTCAGGGATCTTGGATCGGTGCAACAATGACTACAGATGATAAGGATGCATATGCACAGGCAGGAAACTTCAAGTGCGGAATGGCTCCTTATGCTTTCGAAGACGGTATGGATACAATCCTTACAAATTCACCTTCATGGTGGGCAGTTTATAAGGATGGTAATGTTGCGGAGGCAGAGGCTTTCTTGCAGTGGCTTACAACTGATTCCGCACAGGAAGTTCTCGTTATGGAAGCAGGCTTCATCAGCCCCTTCAAGTCATGCACATTTGTTGCCAACGATCCTTTTGCTCAGACTATTTCTGACTACACAGCTGCAGGAAAGACATCCGCATGGCACTGGCTTAACATGACAGACGGCTATGCACAGAATTACACAGGTCAGGTTTTTGCTGACTTTGCTTCGGGAACAATTGATAAAGACGGATTCATCCAGATCTTTAAGCAGGTAACTGAGCAGGCATATGCTAAGTAATCTTAAACTATAAACTTTGAGGATGGGTTGCCATATGACAGCCCATCCTATGTTCATAAATAAAGGGGGTCTACCTAATGAAAAGCAATAAGTCGGCTCGGCTTGTCACATCGATACTTGTGTTATTGGCAGGACTTTCAAGTATTGTTGTTTCTTTGATCATTGATATATTACGTATTGATTTTAGCTTCAGGGGATCAATGTTGGTCCTGGGTATCATTTTGTTTTTTACAGGGCTATATTTTATTCCGACTCAAAAGCATCATAAAGCAATAATCAACGTTATATTTTTATTCCCGTTATTATTTTGTTTTGCCGTTACCGTTATAATTCCGTTTGGTCTCGGACTTTTTTATTCCACGACCGATTGGAACGGAATCAGAATGACAGGCTTTGTGGGACTTAAGAATTATACGGATATGTTCAATGAACCAAGCTTTCTTTGGTCACTTATCATAACTGTGGTATTTGTAATTATCAATATGATCGCCGTAAATGTTATCGGCCTTGTTTTAGCGGTTTTATGTACGAGTAAGATACGTGCGGTGGGATTTTTCAGAGCTGCATATTTCATTCCCAATCTTATCGGTGGTATTGTACTTGGCTATATTTGGCAATTCATATTTAACAATGTAGTTCTCAAGTGGACATTAGATGCATTCAACTATAACAGTTCAATGCTTTCAAAATATAATACAGGTTTCATGGCTATTGTTCTGGTTTATATCTGGCAGTATGCCGGCTATATAATGATGATCTATATCACGGGACTTACAACCGTTCCGACAGATGTTATAGAAGCTTCGGCTATTGACGGAGCCAATGCGGTCCAGACATTCTTTAGGATCAAGCTTCCGATGATAGCTTCGACTATTACAATATGTACATTCTTAACGCTGCAGTCTGCTTTTAAACAGTTTGATGTAAATATGGCTCTTACAAACGGAACCGGATCTGTGCAGGATTTTATGGGGCAGTATCTTTCAAACGGTACGCAGATGCTTGCACTTAATATTTACAATACTGCGATTACCAAGAACAACTACGCAATGGGTCAGGCCAAGGCTGTTTTGTTCTTCATCATCCTGTCGATAGTTTCGATCATACAGGTGCGAATTTCTAACAAGAGGGAGGTGGAGATGTAATGGTAAAAAAGCTTACACCTTTGGGTATTTTGATAAGACTTATATTCCTAATCATAGCGATATACGTTTTATTCCCGTTTGCGCTTGTTGTCATAAACGTATTCAGAAGCGCCAATGATATAGTGGCAAATCCCGTCAGTGTTTCGGGTATGTCTGTTACTAAACTTCATAACAACCTTGTTTCGGTCATAAACAATTCAAACTTCAGCTTCTGGTCAGCTTTCATGACATCGGCTGTAGTTACGATCTTTTCGCTGGTTCTTTTGGCGCTTTTCGGAGGAATGGCAGCGTGGGTAATCTGTCGCAATAAGACAAAATGGTCGACATTTATCTACATGACTTTTATTGCGTCAATGATCATCCCGTTCCAGGTAGTTATGCTTCCTCTTATCTCTACATTCAGAGATGTCGGAAAGTTCCTTGGTATAAGCATGCTTCAGTCATTTCCGGGAATCATATTTGCATATCTTGGATTTGGCGGTGCCATGACGGTATTTATCCTTACCGGATTTATCAAGACAGTGCCGTTTGAGCTTGAGGAAGCTGCATCCATCGACGGCTGCTCACCGGAGAGGACATATTTTAATATTATTCTTCCTCTTTTGAAGCCGCCTGTTGTGACGGTTACCATTCTTAACGGTATGTGGATATGGAACGATTACCTGCTTCCGTCACTTATGCTTGGTCACAACGGAAAGGTCAAGACGCTTCCGGTGGCGGTTCAGGCTTTTGTTGGTTCTTACGTTAAGCAGTGGGATCTTATCCTGACCGCAGCGCTTCTTGCAATAATACCTATGATCATTCTGTTCTTGTTTGCGCAGAAGCAGATCATGGGCGGACTTGTTGACGGCGCTATCAAATCTTAAAATAAAACAACAAATATAAAGACTGTTAATAAACTTCCCAATAAAGTGGGAACTTATTAACAGCCTCTTTTTTATATTTAATGGACAAAAAATTATCTGCTTTCCAGATATTCAATCTGTCCTTCAAGAACAGAAGGAACCTGGATTCCATCTCGTATAAGCTTATTTTTAAGATTGATAAGCGGCTTTGACAGGTTGGCGTTATGCGATGCCAGGTGATTGATAAGATCTCTGTACTGAGGATTTTCTGCGATCGCATCTCTTATATTCTTTGAGAACGGGCAGAACGTGAACAGTATCTCACGGCTTACCTTGTTAAGCCTCGGCGAACCGGCCGATTCATATTTGATATATGCAAGGTAATCGGCAATAAATACGTTCTTGTAATTATTGCTGAATTTCTTAAGATCGAGCTTGAGCTTTTCCTTAACCTCCGGTGAGAGAGAAGAGTTCTTTTTAAAGAACTGCAGGTAGTCGCAGTACATCGAAGTAAGCGAAGGATCTGTAACATCGTTCCAGTGTACGCCCTGCTCGGTCTTGCACATTTCCCATCTGAACTCACCAAAGAGCTTGATCATACATTCTTCTGTATTTTCCGTATTGAATATGGAAACAAGCATTCTCGCCTTGGTACTTCTCTTTTTACCTTCGATTTCCTGCCACAAAGAAGCTCTGCTTCCGATGTTGGGCATGAGGATCATATAAGGTGTGACATCTTCTGCATAAAAGAGCTGAGTAATACCGACCTCGGGATTGGAGTAAAGTGCCTGTCTGCAGAATACGCCATAGTCGATACTTCTTATATTGTTATAGAATTCATTTATCTTGGATGCGGTGATGTAAGCCATATCCAACGGTCTTAATACATTCTGTGAATCAAATACGGGAACGAATGCGGATATACGACCAAAAGTCATGCGGTTTCCAAGTCCAAAGAGATTATGAATCTCGAAATCAAGTCTGCTGAGCGGATCGTCGGTCATTGCATCAATCTGTGCCTGATTAAGATTTCCTGTTGCCTTCTGTTCGCGAAGATAGGTGGGCCAGTCCTGGTCAAATTCATTTCGTGAAGGCTCAACTTCGAGATTGTAAACTTTCTTAAGCCATTCATATAAAAGAAGCACATTTCCTTCGGGATCGGGCACATAGGCTCTTGCCATGTTGCAGAGTATCCGGGTATTCTTATCACCAGCAAGTTCCTCGTCGACAAAGCCGAACATAAAGAACATCTTAAGCTCCAGAGGAATATCGTTGTCCTCCAGGCTGTGAAGAAATGCTCCCTTATATACATCATAGAATGAAGAAGCGAGCTTTCTTCTAAGGCTCCTTGCTTCATCGGCAGAGTCGTAGCGGTTGTCATCACTCTTGAATTTATGTATTCTTTCCTCAAACTTTGCCGCTATTTCAGGAGCGACGTTTGAATAGCTGATGATCGTGTTGAGCGCATTTACAATGACGATATCGGAAGAGCCGCCTTCGCCTTCGGAAGCAGCCATTGTTTCGAGCTTACCGTTTATCATTTTCATTGTGGTCGCAAAGTCTGTGGTGTTTCTCTTGAGCTGTTTCCTGTATGCGATAAGATATCTGGATGCATCAACAATAAGCCTGCAGCGTTCAAGCGCAAGCATAACGACACCGATACAAATATCAATATTAAGAGGGTAAAAGAACTTTTTGAGATTGACCTCCTGTTCTTTAAGACTCTTAACCATATTGAATTCCCAATCGGAGACCTTATCGGTTCTTTCGGGTGGAATAAGAAGATCTATCTTTTCAAAAGAGATCGGAGTTTCACCTGCTTTTATGCATAAAACAGGGTAGTCTGCGTAATCTGACTTTATCTTTTCGTATTCGGCTAGCGCATCGTCGTAGAGCTTATCGTAAGCGTTAAAATACTGATATACGCTGTCCGAAGCCTGTGATGAAAGTATCGATGCGATCTTTGGATTGGACCTGATCACGACTTCAACGTCTTCATCCGAATTGAAAGGGTAGGAGTATACGGCGCTGTCCTCCAGAGCCTCATAGGTAAACGAATACTCTTTTCCCGGGATCTCGGTAATGCCCAAAAGACCACCGACGGTAAGTACGACTTGTGAATACTGATCGTATACCTTGAATTTACCTTTGACAAGGACTTCTATGGTATTAACGCTGTCATTTCCCGCTTTGTGAAGAATCTGCCCCTTGGCTATCGTTTGAAGACCCATTTTATCCTCCGAAATTTACTGATTTAAATTCCCATAGATTAATGTTATCACGATAATAAAACGGCTGCAATCACATGATTACTGGCTTTAAGCGATATTCGTTTTTGTAACCTTGCTTATTTACTATGTTGTAAATTCTTCCGGCATTAAGAGACTCCTCAAAAAGCCTCATCTGAAGCGGGTTTAGCTTATGCGGAGCATCTTTTAGTCTGTTGAGTACAGGAAGCTTGGTTTTCTTATTTATTTCTGACAAAAGATCTTTTGAGGACGCTTTTTGACCAAGTATTCTGACATAGCCCGTATAAGAATCACCGGCGTATTCATTCATGGCGTCCTTTTTGATATCAAGCAGGATATGTATTAAGATCCGGCTTATCCTTGAATATGTGATGTCTTTTGACTTTATCTTCATGCAAAAGCTTTCAAAATCCTCATATTCATCGAGATTCTTTATGATCTTATTTGAGATATCCGCTGTTACATCAACGTATTCTTCAAAACCTTTATCAGCATTTTGAAGCAGTTTATAGCGCATGATATCGGAGAAATCGTTGCTGCTTACAAAACCTGTTTCTTTGGATAAAAGCAGTTCAAGCGCTTCTTTGGGTATAGAAGCTTTAAGCGTTTTCTTAAGTTCTTTTTTATCAGAAATATCATTAAATATGGTATTTCTGATAGCCATGGCACTCGGAATCTGTGAGAGCGCCTCTGACTTGTAGTCGTCGCCTTCTCTTTTTATCGTAAATGGCTTTATCTTACTTTTAAAAAGCTTAAGAGCACGCACGTATTCGATGGCCAGAATGTTATTGGGAGATGAGATTATTTCTTTTAACTTGGTCTTGGAAAGCTTTATGGGATTCTTTTTTGTAAAAGACTCATCTTCAAGAACGGATAAAAGAGCTTTCTCCCGCGCCGAAGCAAAGCTGCTTCCTTTCTTTAGTTCTTTTGACAGAGCTTCTTTATAGATACGAGGCTCGGCGCTTAATATGCCGGCAACTGTGCTTATCACATCTATATCGCCGCATTCGCTTCCAAAACATAGGTAGTCGACTGCTCCCAATTTATCAAGGATAGAAACTGCGCCTCTTGCAAAGTATTCAGCGCTTCCGGTAGCGTAATAAACAGGAAGCTCAAGAACGAGATCCGCACCGCAGGAAATCGCTGTTTTGGCCCTTGTGAATTTGTCTGTAAGAGCGGGAGCGCCTCGCTGAACGAAGTCGCCACTCATTATAACTATGCATTTATCGGCACCCGTCAGCCTTTTGCACTCGTTTATAAGATGCAAATGCCCATTGTGAAAAGGATTAAATTCGGCTATAATTCCTATTGTATTCATGTGAAAGCGCTTTCAGTGAATATGATAATGATACGATATCTAACTATTATGATATCATAAATAAAAAATGTACGAAAAGAGGTTACGCTAGTTATGAAAATCCTGGTTATCAATTGTGGAAGCTCATCACTTAAGTTTCAGCTTATAGATTCAGCTTCCGAAGATGTTATCTGCAAAGGTCTTTGCGAGAGAATCGGTATTGACGGAAGTCGCATAGTTTATACTCCCGCAGGTAAGGACAAGATCATAAAGGAATCACCTATGCCCGACCACAACAGAGCTATCGAGCTTGTTATCGAAGCTCTTACAAATAAAGAAGACGGTGTTGTTTCACTCGATGAGATCGGCGCTGTCGGACATCGTATAGTTCACGGCGGAGAAAAGTTTACCAAGTCTGTTGTGATAGATGATGAAGTTATCAAGGCCATCGAGGATGTGAGCGATCTTGCACCTCTTCACAATCCCGCCAATCTTATCGGAATCAGAGCATGTCAGAAGGTTATGCCCGGTGTTCCCATGGTTGCGGTATTTGACACGGCTTTCCATCAGACAATGCCTGAGGAGGCTTATATCTATGGTCTTCCTTATTCATATTACGAAAAATACGGAATCAGAAGATACGGCTTCCACGGAACAAGTCATTCTTTCGTAAGTAAGAGAGCGGCTGAGATTCTTGGCAAGAATGCTGCGGATCTTAAGCTTATTGTTTGCCACCTTGGAAACGGTGCTTCACTTTCAGCAGTTGACGGCGGCAAGTGCATCGATACTTCAATGGGACTTACACCTCTTGAGGGGCTTATCATGGGAACCAGAACGGGAGATATCGATCCTTCCGTAGTTGAATTTATTATGAAAAAAGAGAATTCAACCGTTGCCGACGTTATGAATCTTGTTAATAAGAAATCCGGCGTATTCGGACTTTCAAACGATCTTTCTTCTGATTTCAGAGATCTCGAGGATGCATACGTTGCCGGAAATCCCGCAGCTAAGCGTGCTGTAGATGCTTTCGTTTACAGAGTGGTTAAATATATCGGATCTTATACGGCTGCCCTCGGAAGAGTAGATGCTATCTGCTTTACAGCAGGTGTTGGCGAGAACAGCGGCTTTGTTCGTAAGCTCATCTGCGATAAGTTGCAGTTTATCGGAGCTACTCTCAATGAAGAGGCCAATAAGGTTCGCGGTAAGGAAGAGATCATTTCCGGTGCAGACAGCAAGGTAACTCTTATGGTTGTTCCCACAAACGAAGAGCTTGCTATCGCAAGAGATACCTATGCACTTTGCAAATAATACGGAGTTTTTATGAGTTTAAAAAAGAAGAGATATCTTTCGATCTCGCTTATCAGCCTTGTTTTCTTCCTTGCTTGTATTATTCTCGGAAGACTTAAATATTCCACCAATGACGATACGATCATGAATCTTATCGCCGCAGGGGCTTTTGGCGAGAGCTCGCAGTATCTTGTCTATAACAACATTATATTCGGATATGTATTAAAGGTTCTGTATACCGTGATCCCCGGTGTTAACTGGTATTTGTGGTCATATCTTATCTTTAATCTGTTTTCCGTGATCGTTATAAGCGCAGTACTTACGGATGGTTTTTCTCTTCCCGTAACCGCGTTTATAACTTCGGCACTTAATCTTTTATTTGCCTATGATTTTTATACCGAGATACAGTTTACGCAGAATGCGTCTTTTTATGCCATAGCGGGCTGCGTGCTTCTTCTTTCTCTTGTTCTTAAAAGAAAGAGAAGCATTCCCGGTATTGTTATTGCGACACTGCTTATTTCGATGGGTGTTATGGCAAGAGCAGCCGGAGCGGGTATTGTTCTTCCGTTCCTCGGAACAGTGATGCTTTTTATTCCCTGCTTTTTCAAAAAAGAGCTTAAGAATGCACTGATCACATTTGCGGCTCCTATCGCAGCGGTTTTGATATGTCTTTTGGCCAATTACTGGGCTTATTATATGAATCCCGATTGGAAGTATTTCATGGAGTGGAATACTATCATGGTCGAGAAATGCGATCACGGTAACTATAATTTTAATTGGGACAAGGAAGCATATCTTGAAGCCGGGTTCACTGAAACGGATTTTCAGCTGCTTGACCAGTGGGTGTGGAATGATACCGAGTACTTCAACCTCGATAAGTTAAGGACTATGCAGAAGATTGGTCAGGGAACGAGAAAGGATAAGCTAAGACTCGATCCCGAGGTCTTTAAATACACCTTCCAAAAGCTTGTTGAGACACCAAAATACGGTGCGAGCAGTGTTGTTTTTGTTCTATTATTATTGTTCTCTTTACTGTTTCTTAAAAAGAGATACAAGCTGCTTTCGGTTATCCAAACGGCTTGGATATTTGTTTTATATTATGTTCTTACCTGTTCAAAGAGGATAATGTGGCGAGTTGAGAGCGGAGTGTGGCTTTCGGCGATTCTTACTACGGTTACATTTATAATATGTACCGGAGCTTATAAGGATAATGCGCTGTACAGATTATATGAAAAGCGCAGAAAAGGCTTTTCTATTGCAGCTGCGATAGTTGCTGTTCTTTCATGCATCATATTCGTATGCGGACAGTATAGCTTCTTTATTACAGAGAAGAACGGACATGTTGTATATGAGCCCGATCTTACTTATGAGAAGGTTAAGGCCATAACCGAAAGAGACGGCTTTTATATTGTTGATGTCGATACTACGTACGGTGAGCTGTGCGGAGCCAAGAATATTTTTGATATGGACAGAAAGTATCTTGATTATTATGCGAATTTCTGTCAGATAGGCGGTTGGATCCAGCCTTCACCTATCGGGCTTTATCACGCCAATGTCAACGAGATAGACAATCCCATGAAAGCACTTGTGGACAGGGATGATGTCTTTTATATAGGCGGCGGTGAGAGAGCCGGATATGTATATGTTTTCTTAAACGAGAAGTACGGACCGGGCATCAACATGGAAATGGTTGATGAAGTTTGCGGGGCTCCTGTCTGGAGATATTATAGGTAAAAGAGTTTTTGTTTTTGGTATTTTCTTATGAAGGAATTAAATTCATGTAAGGCCGCTATGGCTGAAAGTATAGCGAATAAGTATTTTAGCGTTGCTCATCTGTATAAAGATGAAAAAGCTATGGAAATGCATATTCACGACTGTTATGAGGTTTATTATTCGATATCCGGAGGAAAACAATTCCTTATAGATAATAAGCTTTATGATATTGAGCCGGGAGATATCTTTCTTATAAGTCAGTATGATTCGCATTATCTTACTCAGATAGACAAAGAGCTTCATGAGAGGATCGTTATCATGATCGATCCTGAATTTATGAAGAGCATATCCAGTACGGAAACAGATCTGGATGCTTGTTTTCATAACAGAAGCGAAGGTTTTTCACATAGGATAAGACTTACACAGGAACAGCAAACGAGATTTCTATATTTTATTAATAAGATAGTTACCAGCAACGGTTTCGGTCATGATCTGCTTGAAAGAGCTACCTTTACCGAGCTCTTTGTTATGATAAATCAGATAGTGAGCGCAAGAGACAACAATTTTTCCGAAGAAAAGCTTGCCACTTATAACGAGCAGGTGGATGCGATCCTTTCTTATATCAATAACAATATTAATGAGCCTATCAGTATCGGGGACCTTGCAAAGCAGTTCTATATCAGTGAATCCTATATTTGCAGGATATTTAAATCTGCGACCGGAACAACTATAGGTAAATACATGACGGCCCGTAGGATATCGATCGCAAAGTCGCTTCTGGCCGATGGAAGAGGCGTCAGTGATGTGTGTGAAGAATGCGGATTTTCCGATTACAGCAATTTCCTTAAAGCATTTACCAAATCGGTTGGTATCTCACCTAAGAAATATTCGCAGAACTGCAACAGATAGCGCGAAAAAAACTGTTGACAAATCTATTTCGCATAAGTATACTACTTAGGTATGCTAATGAATAAACGTAAACAATTGCCTTAAAACATAGGCAGTTTCTTATACGGTTACTGGTAAGGAGGTGTTACTCAAATGTCAATCTGCCCTAAGAATAAATCATCAAAAGGCCACAGAGATCAGAGAAGAGCTAATTGGAAAATGACAGCTCCCACTTTGGTTAAGTGCAGTCATTGCGGAGCTCTTATGCAGCCTCACATGGCTTGCAAGAAGTGCGGCTATTATAACAAGAAGAGCATCATTGAAGCTGAGGCTTGATTACTTTTGGTACAACCTCAAATGTGCGTAATTTAAAGGCTTTCCGGCATTGTCGGAAAGCCTTGATTTTTGTATTTTACTCTAGTATATTAGAATAAGTCTATAAATGATGGGAGGTCCCGTATATGTCGGAACTTATTAGAGTTGCGGTCGATGCTATGGGAGGTGATAATGCACCTTTTTCCACAGTCAAAGGAGCCGTAGATGCGCTTTCTGAGGCTGATAACCTTAAGGTTTTTCTTGTAGGTAAGGAAGAGGTCGTTAACAAAGAACTGGCTAAGTACAGCTATGACAAGAACAGACTGGAAGTAATCAATGCGACGGAAGAGATAGAGATGGCTGAGCCCCCTGTAATGGCTATCAGGACCAAGAAGGATTCATCGATCGTTAAAGCGATGTATATGGTCAACCACGGTGAAGCCGATGCGTACGTATCAGCAGGCAGCACAGGAGCCACACTTGTCGGAGGACAGGTTATTGTCGGAAGACTTAAGGGCGTAGACAGAGCACCGCTTGCACCTATTATTCCCACTGAGAAAGGTAATTCGCTCCTTATTGATTGCGGAGCAAATGTAGATGCAAGATCCAATCATCTTGTACAGTTTGCCAAGATGGGAACCGTTTACATGGAGAACATCATGGGCAAGAAGAATCCTACGGTTGCCATCGTTAATATAGGTGCCGAGGAAGAAAAGGGCAATGCCCTTGTAAAAGAGACTTTCCCGCTTCTTAAGAATTGTCCCGATATCAACTTTATCGGCAGTATCGAAGCAAGAGAGATCCCCGCAGGATATGCGGACGTTATCGTATGCGAAGCCTTTACGGGTAACGTTATTATCAAGATGTACGAGGGAGTTGCGAAATCCCTTATGCACGTGCTTAAGAAGAGCCTCATGTCCAATCTTAAGACCAAGATCGGAGCTCTTTTGATCAAAAAAGATCTCAAGAAGGCTCTCGGTAATTACAGTCTCGATCAGTACGGCGGAGCGCCTATGCTGGGACTCAAGGGACTTGTGGTCAAGACTCACGGAAGCAGCGGCCCTGTAGAGATCAAGAATTCAATCTTACAGTGCGTTTCATTCACGGAGCAAAAGATAACAGAAAAAATCAGTGCTAAGCTTTCGCAAGAAAATTGACGCATTGGTCAAATATATGCTATATATTTAATACTGCTGAGCAGTGGAGGTAGGAATTTATGGAATTTGAAAAGTTGAAAGAAGTTATTGCCAATGTACTCAATGTTGATCCTGAGGAGATCAAAATGGAGACAACATTTACAGAGGACCTTGGGGCTGATTCCCTTGATCTTTTCCAGATCATCATGGGACTTGAGGATGAATTTGATGTTCAGATAGATCCTGAGAAGACAGAGAATATCAAGACAGTCGGTGAAGCCGTAGAGCTTTTGAAGGCAGCCATCACTAGTAAATAAGCTGCAAAACAATATACCGGAGTTTAGTGAGGCAGATGTAACTGCCTCACTTTTGTTAAGTGGGTAATATATTTATGTTGAATGATAATGATATTAGTAATTTTGAGGAAAAGATAGGATATGTTTTTAAGGATAAGGATCTTCTGATCCAGGCATTTACACACAGCTCTTTTGTCAATGAGCAGCGTATCAACAAAAAGCCTGATTATGAGAGACTCGAGTTCTTGGGAGATGCCGTTCTTGAGATGGTATCCAGTGAATTTCTTTATAAGACATATCCCGATAAAAAAGAGGGTGAGATGTCCAAGATACGTGCTTCGCTTGTATGTGAGCCGGCTCTTTCTTCAGACGCGGAACAGCTTGAGCTCAAAAGCTATATTCAGCTTGGAAAAGGCGAGGAACACACGGGCGGACGTAATAAGGATTCTATAATAGCCGATGTTATGGAGGCTGTTATCGGAGCTCTTTTCCTTGATGGAGGACTTCCTGTAGCCAAGCGCTATATAGATGATTATATTCTTACAAACACCGAGAGTTTGGAGAAATACAGGGACAGCAAGTCTCAACTTCAGGAACTTGCCCAGAGTATGAAGCATAAAGAAATAAGGTATGAAATTTGTGGCGAAGATGGTCCCGAACATGATAAAATATTCAAGGTGCGCGTCTATGTTGCAGATAAGATTATGGGAGAGGGGACAGGAAAAACCAAGAAGGCTGCCGAGCAAAGCGCGGCTTACCAGGCTATTCTTGTTTTACGCGATTCAAAATAATGTATTTAAAAAGTATTGAGATTCATGGCTTTAAATCTTTTGCCAATAAAATAAAATTCGATTTTCATAACGGCATTACCGGTATCGTCGGACCTAACGGTTCAGGTAAGAGTAATGTCGCCGATGCAGTCAGATGGGTTCTCGGTGAGCAGCGTATCAAGCAGCTCCGCGGAGGATCCATGCAGGATGTCATCTTTTCGGGAACAGAGCTAAGGAAGCCCCTTGGCTATGCTTATGTTGCCATCACATTGGATAATTCCGATCATTCTCTTGCAATTGATTATGATGAAGTAACCGTTTCGAGACGTTTGTATCGCTCCGGTGAGAGTGAATACATGATCAACGGTGCTGCGTGCAGGCTCAAGGATGTGAATGAGCTCTTTATGGATACCGGTATCGGTAAAGAGGGCTATTCCATTATCGGACAGGGTCAGATCGATCAGATCCTTTCAAGTAAGCCTGAGGACAGACGTAACCTTTTTGATGAGGCTGCAGGTATCGTTAAGTTCAAGTCCCGTAAGGAGACTGCGATCAAGAAGCTTGAGGAAGAGAAGATCAATCTTACAAGACTTTCCGATATCTTATCCGAGCTTGAGAAGCAGATTGCGCCTTTGGAGAAGCAGTCTGAGGTTGCCAAGGAATATTTGAAGCACAGAGAGAGACTTAAGACTCTCGATGTGAACATGTTCCTTTTAGAGAACAAGAATCAGAAGGATCAGCTTGAAGAAGCGGGCAAGAACCTCGAGATAGCGACAGAATCTTTGACAGAGGCCAAAGACAGCTATCAGAAGGCTAAGGATGAGTATGAGAATCTCCAGAAAGAGCTTGAGAGATTGGACGCCGAGATCGATGAGGCCAGAGCCAAGATCACGGATTCATCCGTTAAGAAAGAGAAACTTGAGGGACAGATTGGTATTCTCAATGAGAAGATCAATTCTGCCTCTGTTAACGATGCTCATTTCAAGACAAGAATGAAGGATGAGCAGGCTAAGATAGACGAAAAGAACAAAGAAAAAGATAAGTATCTCGAAGAAAAAGAAGAGATAGACAAAGAAGTTAAGGCTCTTTTGGAAGACAGAGACAATGCCAAGAAAGAGCTTGATAACATCTTATCCAAGATTACAGAGATCAACGATAATATCGAGGAATGTAAGAGCACAATTATCGAAACTCTTAATACAAGAGCCAATATCAAGTCCAAGCTCAGTTCACTCGAGACCATGAAGGAACAGGTCAATATCAGAAAGGCTGAACTTACCGGTAAGCTTGTAAGAGCACAGTCCGATGAGTCCAAGCAGGAAGAGATCATCAAAAAGCTTCGCGAAGAGTTCGATAAAATCACAGCGGAGATTTCCGAGATGAACAAGAAACAGAAGGCTTGCGAGCAGGAAATTGTCAGCCTTCGTGAGAATATGTCCCTTAAGGATACCGAGCTTCGTAAGACACAGGGACTTTATCAGCAGGAGAAATCCAGACTTGAAGCTCTCGCCAATCTTACAGAGAGATATGAAGGATACGGCGGCAGTGTTAAGAAAGTTATGGAGAGAAAAGACGACACCAAGGGAATCATCGGTGTTGTTGCCGATATCATCAAGACCCAGCCCAAGTATGAGACCGCTATCGAAGTAGCGCTTGGCGGTAATATTCAGAACATCGTTACAGACGATGAAGAGACAGCCAAGAAGATGATCAAGTATCTTAAGGATTCCAAGGCAGGTAGAGCTACATTCCTTCCTCTTACATCGCTTGATAATCCTCCGGAGCTTAAGGCCAAAGAAGCTCTTAATGAGCCCGGCGTTCTCGGTATGGCCGATGAGCTTGTAGACACAGATCCCAAGTACAAGAAAGTTGCCAAGGCTATGCTTGGAAGGATCGTTGCGGTTGATAACGTGGATAACGCCGTTAAGATCGCAAGAAAATATAATTACACCGTTCGTATGGTTACTTTAGAGGGTGAGCTTCTTGTTCCCGGCGGTGCTATAAGCGGTGGTGCATTTAAGAACAATTCCAACCTCCTCGGAAGACGTCGTGAGATGGATGAGATGGAGGCCAACGTTAAGAAATATAAAGAGCAGATGGACGAGCTCCAAAAAGAGATCGAAGATTCCAAGAAAAAGCGTAACGAGCTTCGTGAAGAAGCCGAGGAACTAAGGACAGAGCTTCAGAGTAAGTTTATTGCTCAAAATACCGCTCGTCTTAACATAGAAAACGAAGAGAGCCGTCAGGAAGAGCAGAAAGGCAATTATTCTGATCTTAAGGCTGAGAATGACGAGATCGAGAGCAAGATCCTTGAGATCGCTTCAGAGAAGGAAGAGTCTGAGGCAGCTCTTGTAGAATCCGAGAATATTGAGAAGACCTGCACAGAGAAGGTTGAGAAGTTCAGAGCAGAACTTGAAGGCCTTCATGAGATAGAAGAACAGGAGAATGATAAAGTCTCCAAGAAAGAGATCGAGTACGAGAAAGCTCATCAGAAGCAGGAATTCTTCAGACAGAATATCGAGCGTGTGGATGAAGATATCGAGACGGAAGAGAAAGCTCTTGCCGAGATCATGGAATCCATGCGTGAAAATGAGGAGAACCTCAATCAGAGTAAGAAGGACATTGAGGAGATAAGGCTTACGATCGAGGCTTCACTTGATGTGCAGTCAGATGCTACCAAGGACCTTGAAGCCAAGAAAGAGCAGAAGAATAATCTTGCGATATCTCAGAAAGAGTTCTTTGGTAAGACGGAAGAACTCAATAAGACAATGTCTGACCTTGAAAAAGAGGTTATAAGGCTTACGTCACGTAAGGAAAAATGTGAGGAAGCCATTGAAACACAGATCAATTACATGTGGAATGAGTATGAGATCACACTTTCCGATGCAGCCGAGCTTCGCGACGAAGAGATGACCGATGTTCCTGCTATGAAGAAAGAGACTTCACAGCTTAAGGATGCTATCAGAAAACTTGGTGATGTCAACGTCAACGCTATTGAAGATTACAAGAATCTCATGGAGAGATATACCTTCATGAAGACTCAGCATGACGATCTTATAGAAGCCGAGCAACAGCTCAAAGAGATCATCAAAGATCTTGACGAGTCCATGAGAAAGCAGTTTATGGAGCAGTTCAAGCTCATAAACATCGAGTTCGACAAGGTATTTAAAGAGATGTTCGGCGGTGGTAAGGGAACTCTTGAGCTTGCCGAGGATGAAGACATTCTTGAAGCAGGTATCAGGATCAACGCTCAGCCGCCCGGAAAGAAGCTTGTCAACATGATGCAGATGTCCGGTGGTGAAAAGGCACTTACCGCGATAGCTCTTTTGTTTGCTATCCAGAACTTAAAGCCTTCACCGTTCTGTCTTCTTGATGAGATTGAGGCTGCGCTTGATGAAAATAACGTAGTTCGTTTTGCCAAGTACCTTCATAAGCTTTCAAGTACTCAGTTCATTGTAATTACACATCGTCGTGGTACAATGGAAAGTGCCGACAGATTATACGGTATTACAATGCAGGAGAAGGGTGTATCCACTCTTGTAAGTGTTAATCTTATTGATAAGGAGCTTACGAACTGATGGCCAACAGCTTTTTTGCCAAATTACAACAGGGCTTGTCCAAGACAAGAGAAAATATCGCCAAGGGAATCGACAATGTTTTTTCCGGCTTTTCGGGAATCGATGACGATTTCTATGAGGAGCTCGAAGAGACTCTTATCATGGGTGATATCGGTATCAATGCAACAAGCCGTATTATAGACAACTTAAGAAAACAGGTAAAAGAGAGGCATATTTCCAATCCTGCCGAGTGCAAAGAGCTTCTTATTCAGAATATCAGAGAGCAGATGAGCATTGATGAGCATGCTTATGATTTTGAGGATAAGAAAACGGTTATCTTTGTAATCGGAGTTAACGGTGTCGGAAAGACAACTTCCGTAGGTAAGCTTGCATCTATTTTCAAGAATAAAGGTAAAAAAGTTCTTATTGCAGCTGCAGATACTTACAGAGCCGCTGCTACGGAACAGTTAAAAGAGTGGGCTGACAGAGCCGGATGCCCCATTATTACAGGTAGAGAAGGCGGAGATCCCGCGAGTGTTATTTATGATGCGGCCTTTGCTTTTAAATCAAGAGACTGTGATATTTTGATAGTTGATACAGCCGGAAGACTTCACAATAAGAAGAATCTTATGGAAGAGCTTGCCAAGATGAACAGGATCATCGATAAGGAGCTTGGCGAGATCTGCAGAGAGAACTTCATTGTTCTTGACGGAACAACCGGTCAGAATGCTATCATGCAGGCAAGAGAATTCGGTGAGGCTGCCGATCTTACGGGTATCATTCTTACCAAGCTTGACGGAACTGCCAAGGGCGGAATTGCCGTAGCTATAGTTTCGGAGCTTAATATTCCGGTTAAATATATCGGAGTCGGAGAAGCTATCGACGATCTTGAGAGATTTAACTCTGATGAGTTTGTCGATGCACTTTTTAGCTAATACACTGCTTTTGCGGTATAAATATAAGTTGGGAGATAGGAAAAGAAATGGCTGACGAGAATAAGATGACACTGGAGAAATTTGAAGAAGCATATGAGGACGTCAAAAAGGTAACTCTTGAGACTAAGCTCATATACAGTGATTACTGGAGCAACAACACAGGTAATAAAGTTTATTTAAAGCCCGAGAACCTTCAGAGAACAGGTGCTTACAAGGTTAGAGGCGCTTATTACAAGATTACGACTCTTACAGATGAAGAGAGAAGCAAAGGACTTATAACCGCTTCGGCCGGCAACCATGCGCAGGGTGTTGCTTATGCGGCTAAGCAGTACGGAGTTAAGGCTACGATCGTAATGCCTACTTCAACTCCTCTTATCAAGGTTAACAGAACCAAGGCACTCGGAGCCGAGGTTGTTCTTCACGGTAATGTTTATGACGAAGCTTACGAGCATGCATGCGAGCTTGCCAATGAGCACGGATATACGATGGTTCATCCTTTTGACGATCTTGATGTCGCAACAGGTCAGGGTACGATCGCAATGGAGATCATCAAAGAGCTTCCCACAGTTGATTATATTCTTGTTCCCATCGGAGGAGGCGGACTTGCAACCGGTGTATCAACACTTGCAAAGCTCCTCAATCCCAAGATCAAGGTAATAGGTGTTGAGCCTGCGGGTGCAAATTGTATGCAGGAATCAATAAAGGCAGGACACGTTGTAACCCTTCCCGGAGTCAACACAATTGCTGACGGTACAGCCGTTAAGACTCCCGGAGAAAAGATCTTCCCTTATATATCCAAGAACATTGATGACATCATCACCGTTCCCGATGAAGATCTTGTTGTATCCTTCCTTGATATGGTCGAGAACCACAAGATGGTTGTTGAGAATTCAGGTCTTTTGTCAGTAGCTGCACTTAAGCAGCTTGACTGCAAGGATAAAAAGATAGCATGTGTACTTTCGGGTGGAAACATGGATATCATCACAATGTCATCCGTAGTACAGCAGGGACTTATCATGAGAGACAGAATCTTTACCGTTTCTGTACTTCTTCCCGATAAGCCGGGCGAACTTTCGAGAGTATCAGGCATAATAGCTGATGTGAGCGGTAATGTTATCAAGCTTGAACACAATCAGTTCGTATCAATAAACAGAAATGCAGCCGTTGAGCTTAGGATCACACTTGAGGCGTTCGGAAGCGAGCATAAGGAGCAGATCCTTAATGCGCTTGAAGAAAACGGCTACAAGCCAAGAATAGTAAGGACAAATATTTAAATAAAATATGAGCAAACCGGTAACTATTAAAAGAAGGTGCTTTGAGTACCTGATAATAACCTTTGCGGCAATACTTTACGGAATTGGAACGGCTCTTTTGATCGATCCCAACAATATCGCCCCGGGAGGACTTACCGGACTTGCCATTGTACTTAACAGAATCTGGGGCATCGGAACAGGTATGTGGTTCCTTATCATGAACATACCGATACTGATCATCGCCATATACAAATTCGGTATCAGATTTACGATATCGACTATATATGCGACGGGACTCATATCGTTTGCAACTGATTTTTGCTCCAAGTATTTCATTCAATACGCAATTTATGATAGGCTTCTGGCGATCACGTTCGGAAGTGCGACAACCGCAATAGCGATAGGTCTTTTGTTTAAGTGCCATACCACGAGCGGCGGAACGGATGTTATCATCAAGCTTCTCCGCATCAGGTATCCGCATATCAAGACCGGTATTTTGTATATGTTGACCGATATATTCGTGCTGATCGCAGCTACGTTTGTATTGCACGACATTACCGTTGCGCTTTATTCGTTCCTATGTGTTATCATCACTTCACTTATTCTTGATCTTGTTCTATATGGAAGAGATGAAGCGAAGCTTATCTACATCATATCCGACAGACCGGATATCATTACTGCAAGGCTTTTGGAAGAGCTTGATATCGGTGCCACTCATGTTTTCGGACAGGGCGCTTACAGCGGTGAAGAGAAAAAAGTAATTCTCTGCGCCGTTAAAAAGAGATTATCTCCACTTGCGGAGGATATCGTAAGAGATGAGGATCCGAATGCGTTTATGATAATCACAAGCGCAAGTGAAATCTTCGGTGAAGGCTATAAGAGCTATTTTGATGAGAGAATGTGACTATGAAAACTAACCTTCAGGATATAAGAGAAAAAAGAGGCGTCAGAAATTCTCATAATATTGTTTCCATAATATTTTTGAGTCTTGTTTCTATTATGGCGCTGTCTTTTAGTATCTTTCTTCTCGTTAAAAATGCATCACTTCAAAGACAAGAGGCTGCTTTCAGAAGCGAGCTTGATGCGATAACAAGTGAAGGCTATTATACCGCTACAGAGGCACAGCGTCTTATTGATGAGGCTTCAAACGAAGCGGAGCAGCGCACCAAGGCTTCCATAAGGGAGACTTTTCGTAGGAAGCTTGAATCGGGAGAAGGAGCCATTTCGGCTGTGAGAACTCTTTTTCCGGATCAGATTGTTGTGTCCAGTTCGGGAAGATATTTTTTCTTTCCTATTTCCGATGAGATCGAACATCACGGTTTTGATGAAAATGATTTTGAGTTTACCGACAACGGTTTTCTTAAATATATAGGAAACGATGATATTTATATCAAACAGGGTGTTGATGTTTCCAGATTCCAGGGAAATATTGACTGGGACAAGGTTGCTGCGGACGGCATTGACTATGCCATGATCAGAGCCGGTTACAGAGGAACGACTGAAGGTAAGCTTCTTCAGGACGATAAGTTCATCGATAACATTGAAGGTGCACTCGCAAGCGGACTGGATGTCGGAGTTTATTTCTATTCACAGGCTCTGAATAAAAAAGAAGCCATTGAAGAGGCACAGCTTTTGCTTGATATGATAGAGCCTTATGATATCAAGTATCCCGTTGTTATAGATATTGAATCGGCTGAATCCGACGAAGCACGTACCGCAACGCTTTCTTCCGATGTATATGAAGAAAATGCCAAGGTTTTCTGCGATACCGTAAGTGCTGCAGGTTATAAACCCATGATCTACGGTAATGTTAAGTCGTTTGCTCTTTTGATGGATGCCGTGGATGTGGATGATTACGATATTTGGATCGCTTATTACGGCGCTCCTTTGTATTACCCTTATCATTTCAACATGTGGCAGTATACATCTGCCGGTAAAGTGAACGGAATAGACGGTAACGTTGACCTCAATGTCTGCATAACAGAGTACTGAGCATGAATATTAAGGATAATCTCAAGGAATATGAGCAGAAGGGATATCTGAATAAGGATTTTCGTTTCTTTCATATTTCCGACAAGGAAGAACTGGATATACCGTATCATTATCACGATTTCCATAAGCTGATACTGATACTTGACGGTAACGTTAAATATATGATCGAAGGACGGGAGTATGAGCTTTTGCCCTTCGATTTTGTGCTGGTTAACAGGTTCTATATTCACAGACCGGTTGTATCAAGTGACGGTGGAACATATGACAGGATAATCCTGTATCTGAGTCATAGTTTTCTTGAAAGTAACGGACTTTTGGATGCATTTAATATTTCTGCCGAAAAAGACAGTCATGTTGCGCGATTTTCAGCCAATATCAGCGCGGAGCTTCTTGATATGCTCAAGCTGATAGAAGATGATATGGCAAAAGAGTCTTCTGAATATGCGGGTGAGCTTACGACAAGACTTGATGTTCTTAAGATGCTGATAGCATTTAATAAAGCATGTATTTCGGAAGAAAGAGCTTTCGGTGCTGAGGCACGCTATAACAGAAGAGTAATCGAACTTATAGAATATATCACGGATAATTTGGGCAGTGATCTTTCGATAGATCTTTTGGCAGATAAATTCTATATGAGCAGATATCATATGATGCGTACGTTTAAGAAAGAAACCGGATATTCGATTCACAGATATATTTCGGAAAAGAGAATACTTAAGGCAAGAGATTTGATCATATCCGGAATGCCGACGACAGCAGCCTGTATCGAGAGCGGATTTAAAGACTATTCGTCTTTTAGCAGAGCGTTTAAAAATCAGCTCGGAATTCTTCCTTCCGACGTTAAAATCTAAGCTTCGAGGTGTCAAGAAAAAATACTTGACACCTCTTATTTATATGTTTATTATATTCAATGTGTCTTAATGACCAAAGGATGGTATATGGAAAAAATCGTAGAGCAGGGCTTGTTGTATGATTTTTACGGCGAGCTTCTTACAGAGCATCAAAAGAGCATATATGAAGCGGCCGTTTATGAGGATATGTCCCTTACAGAGATTGCCGATGAACACGGTATCAGCAAGCAGGGAGTTCATGACCTCATCAAGAGATGTACCAAGACATTGCAGAGTTACGAAGACAAGCTTCACATGATAAGACGATTTGAAGCGATCAAATGCAGTGCGGAAGAGCTTTTGCAGCTTACCGATTCCGCGGATTCTTTATCCACGGATGAACTTAAGAAGAGCACCAAAGAGATATCAAGTCGCATTATAGAGGAGTTAACATAATTAATGGCTTTTGAGAGTCTTACAGATAAATTACAAAATGTATTTAAGAACCTTAGAGGAAAAGGACGTCTTTCCGAAGAAGACGTAAAGGCAGCTCTTAAAGAGGTTAAGATGGCCCTTTTGGAAGCTGACGTAAGCTTCAAGGTTGTAAAGCAGTTCATCGGTTCCGTTCAGGAGCGTGCTGTCGGAGAGGATGTTCTTAACGGACTTAATCCCGGACAGATGGTCATCAAGATAGTTAATGAAGAGATGACTGCCCTTATGGGTTCTGAGACCACCGAAATCTCGCTGCTTCCTATAAATGAGATCACAGTCATCATGATGTGCGGTCTTCAGGGTGCAGGTAAAACAACCACCGCAGCTAAGATTGCCGGCAAGCTCAAGATGAAGGGCAGAAAGCCGCTTCTTGTTGCTGGCGATATTTACAGACCTGCCGCTGTCGATCAGTTACAGATCAACGCAGGCAAGCAGGAAGTTGATTTCTTCTCAATGGGCACGGATGTAAGCCCTGTTGAGATTGCTAAGAATTCGATAGAACAGGCTCGTAAGAACGGCAACAATGTTGTTATTTTGGATACAGCAGGCCGTCTTCAGATAGATGAAGAGATGATGAAGGAGCTTACGGATATCAAGGAAGCCGTAACCGTTCATCAGACGCTCCTTGTTGTGGATGCCATGACAGGTCAGGATGCGGTTAATGTTGCATCGCAGTTCGACGAGAAAGTCGGAATCGACGGTATCATCCTTTCCAAGATGGATGGTGATTCCAGAGGTGGTGCGGCTCTTTCAACCAAAGCAGTTACGGGAAAGCCCATTCTTTTTGTAGGTATGGGTGAGAAGCTCTCAGATCTTGAGCAGTTTTATCCCGACAGAATGGCAAGCCGTATTCTTGGTATGGGCGATGTCTTAAGTCTTATCGACAAGGCAGTTGAAGCCAATGCCGAGCGAGACGCCGAGAAGGACAGAGAGATGGCGTCCAAGATGAAGAAGGGCAAGATTGATTTCGAGATGTATCTCGAGAGCATGAAGCAGATGCGCAACATGGGTGGCCTTTCTTCGATCATGGGTATGCTTCCCGGAATGGGTAAGGTGAGCGATGATATGCTCCCCGATGAAAAGAAGCTTGCCAAGATGGAGGCTATCGTTCTTTCGATGACTCCCGAAGAGCGTAAGAATCCTAAGCTTATGTCTCCTCAGAGAAAGCACAGGATCGCTAAGGGTTCAGGTAATGATATTGCCGATGTAAACCGCTTTATCAAGCAGTTTGAGCAGATGCAGAAGATGATGAAGCAGATGCCCGGACTTATGGGCGGCAAGCGCGGAGGCTTTGGCAGAATGGGCGGCCTTGGCGGAATGTTCGGCGGAAACAAGTTCTTTTAACTAATAATTATGATATGTCATGCAGCACACAGCTGTTTCACACATATAAAAAGACAATTTATTATCTATCTTATTTATTAAATGGAGGAAAATTAAAATGGCAGTAAAGATCAGATTAAAGAGAATTGGTAAGAAGAAGGTTCCTTTCTACAGAATCATCGTTTCTGATTCTAAGTTCCCTGTACAGGGTAAGTTCATCGAGGAGATCGGAACATACGATCCCAACACAGATCCCAGCACAGTTAAGGTTGATGAGGAGCTTGCAAAGAAGTGGATCGCTAACGGTGCACAGCCTACAGAGTCTGTTGCTAAGTTGTTCAGACAGGCCGGCATTAGCAAGTAATTGAATGATATAGGTGTCACAAAGTGGAGCAATCCGTATATCATGTCATATACATATAATTACTTACGCCGGAGGTAAAACAATGAAAGAATTAGTTGAAGTAATCGCTAGAGCGCTTGTAGACAATCCGGATGAAGTTGTTGTTTCCGAGAAGAAAGACGGGCGCAATTATATGATCGAGCTTCATGTTGCACCTTCTGACATGGGCAAGGTAATTGGCAAACAGGGACGTATCGCGAAGGCTATACGAGCTGTTGTTAAGGCAGCATCTACCAGAGAGAACATCAAGGTTGATGTGGAGATTGTTTAAGACTTATTTACGAACAATGAGCCGAATAGGGGAAACTCTTATTCGGCTCTTTTTTACCTCTGAATTTATAAAAGGATTATTATGAATTTTCATATTATGACTTTGTTTCCCGAGATGATTGAACAGATTCTTTCAACGAGTATTCTTGGAAGAGCCATTAACAAGGGACATATCTCCTTTGAAGCGGTCAATATCAGGGATTATTCCAATGACAACAAGCATCACAAGGTTGATGATTATACATACGGAGGCGGTGCGGGCATGCTTATGCAGGCACAGCCTATTTATGATTGTTATCTTGCAATAAAAGATAAGATCGAACAAAATAAAAAGAGTGATACCAAGAACCCCAGAGTCATATACGTCACTCCGCAGGGCAAGGTCTTTGACCAGAAGCTTGCAAGCGAATTGTCCAAGGAAGATGACCTTATCTTTTTGTGCGGACATTATGAGGGCGTGGATGAGAGAGTTCTTGAAGAAATAGTTACGGATTATATTTCAATAGGAGATTATGTGCTTACGGGCGGTGAGCTCCCTGCTACAGTCATGATCGATGCGATCGCAAGGCTTGTTCCGGGCGTTCTTAATAATGATGAATCCGCGATGACGGAGAGCTTTAGCAATAATCTTCTTGAATATCCCCAGTATTCAAGGCCAGAAGAGTGGATGGGGAAGTCGGTTCCGCCGATTCTTTTATCCGGAGATCATAAAAAAGTTGATGAATGGAGACTTGAACAGGCTATAATAAGAACTAAGGAGAGAAGGCCGGATCTCTACGAGAAATACATTGAAGAGAATCCTCCCAAGCCTCCCAAGAAGCCAAGAAGAAAGAAAAAGAATCCGGATTCGGAACAGAGCATTTGACGGAGAATTGTATGACAGATAGATTTCAGGTTGGTGTTGTTGCTTCAACACACGGTCTTCACGGTGAAGTTAATGTATTTCCCACAACGGAAGATCCCAATAGATTTAAAAAACTTAAAAAAGTAACTCTTCACACTCAGAGAGGCGAAGAGCTCTTGCTTGACGTTCAGAGCGCCAAGTTTTTTAAGAAATTTGTGATAGTGAAATTTAAGCAGTTCGATAAAATCGAGGATGTAGAGAAATTTAGGGGCTGTGAGCTTACGATAGACAGGAAAGATGCCATTAAGCTTAATCCCGGTGAATACTACATTGCCGATATGCTGGGACTTGATATTGTCGATGAAGATGACAACAAGCTGGGTGTTCTTACGGATGTTATCCAGACCGGAGCCAACGATGTATACGAGATGGAGGCGGGTGACGGCAATAAGATTTATATCCCTGCCATCAAGGATTGCGTGAAAGAAATAGATATAAAAAACAAAAAGATCATTATTCATGTCATGGACGGACTTCTGTGATATAATTATTATAAGTTATATTGTGATTAAACTATTGCTAATATCAATATTTAGCGGTTAGGAATGAATATGGTCGATTATACTGAGGGTGCGGGATATCAATATCATACTCATGTTAAACCCGGAGACGTAGGAAGATACGTTATTTTGACAGGCGATCCCGGAAGATGTGAGACTATTTCCAAGCTTTTTGATAATCCTGAATTTATTGCTTATAATAGAGAATATAATACTTATACGGGAACCTTGGACGGAGAGAAGGTTACCGTTATGTCACACGGTATCGGAGGCGCATCTACTGCAATCGCTGTAGAAGAGCTCAGGAAGTGCGGAGCCGATACTTTCATAAGGATGGGTACCTCGGGAGGTATGCAGGAGGATGTTATCGGAGGCGACATCGTGATCGCATCCGGCGCTATTCGTGCGGAAGGAACATCCAAAGAGTATGCCCCCATTGAATATCCTGCAGTTGCAAGCTTTGATGTTGTTAGTGCTCTTGTAGAAGGCGCCAAGAAGGCCGGAGCAAATTATCATGTCGGTGTTGTACAGTGTAAGGATTCATTCTTTGGTCAGCATGAACCTGAGACCAAGCCTGTAGGACCTGAGCTTTTATACAAGTGGGACGCATGGATCAAATGCGGAGCACTATGTTCTGAGATGGAATCATCCACATTATTTGTAGTAGGAGACTATTTAAGAGCAAGAACTGGAGCTGTTATGCTCGTTGTTGCCAATCAGGAAAGAGCCAAGAAGGGACTTCCCAATCCACAGGCTCATGACATGGAAGTGGTGTACAAGACCACCATTGAGGCGGTAAGACGTCTTATTGCATCGGATAAAGCCTAAACGGTTTTATTATACAGTAGTACATCATAAAATAATGGAGGACAATTATGAAAAAGAAACTTTTTGCAGTAATTATGGCTGCATCAATGGTAGCTTCTCTTGTTGCCTGCGGTTCTAACAATGCTGGTACCGCTACAACATCAGAACCTGCACAGACTACTGAGACTACTGAAGCTGCTGACGCTACAGAGGCACCTGCCGCTGAAGAGACAGCTGCTGCTACTGACATGAGAGTTGCAATGATCACTGACTACGGTGACATTACAGACCAGTCATTCAACCAGTCAACTTACGAGGCATGTAAGGCTTTCTCAGAGGCTAACGGATGTGACTTCACATACTACAAGCCCGAAGGCGATTCAGACGCTGAGAGAGTAGCTATGATCGACAAGGCTGTAGCTGATAACTATAACGTAATCGTTATGCCCGGCTACGCTTTTGCAGGAGCTATCAAAGAGACAGCTGACATGTATCCCGATGTAAAGTTCGTTGCTCTTGACGTTTCAGAGTATGATCTTGAGGGCGATGATTCAGATTTCAACAATGAGACATATGCTAACGTATTCTCTGCAGTATACCAGGAAGAGCTTCCCGGATACATGGCAGGCTACGCAGCAGTAAAGATGGGCTTCACAAAGCTCGGATTCCTCGGTGGAATGGCAGTTCCCGCTGTTATCCGTTACGGTTACGGATTCGTTCAGGGTGCTGACGCAGCCGCTAAGGAAGTAGGCGCTGACGTAACACTTAACTACGCTTACGGTAACCAGTTCTACGGCGATGCTGATATCACAGCAGCTATGGATACTTGGTATCAGGGCGGCACAGAAGTTGTATTCGCTTGCGGCGGTGGTATCTTCACATCTGCAGGTGAGGCTGCTGCTAAGGTTGGCGGCAAGGTAATCGGTGTTGACGTTGACCAGGCTCCTACAATCGACGGAATGTATGAGAAAGGCATGACAGTTACTTCAGCTATGAAGGGACTTCAGGCTACAGTTAACACACTTCTTTCAGCAATCAGAGACGGACAGTGGGATAAGTTCGCAGGAAAGATCGAGAATCTCGGTCTTGTATCAGGCGATGACACATCACTTAACTATGTAGGACTTCCTGAGGATTCAACAGTATGGAACGATACATTTAGCAAGGATGATTATCTCAAGCTTGTTGCTGATATGGCAAGCGGAACAATCAAAGTTTCCAACGACACATCAGCTGAGAAGCCTTCTGCTGAGAACATTAAGGTTAACTTCCAGGGCAACATTAAGTAATTTTGCTTTTAACAGCTATTAAGCTGATAGGGACCGGCAGATTCATAGTCTTCCGGTCCTTTTTACCAATTAGGTAGATTAAATTTATGGAGGAGACAAAAGTGGCAGATAACAGCGAATATGCTATTGAGATGCTTGGCATAACTAAACGTTTCCCGGGTATTATCGCTAATGACAATGTTACCATTCAGCTGAAAAAAGGCGAGATCCATGCTCTTTTGGGTGAGAACGGAGCAGGTAAATCTACTCTTATGAGCGTGCTTTTTGGCTTGTATCAGGCTGAAGAAGGTGTTATCAAGAAGGACGGAAAGGAAGTACAGATTAACAATCCCAATGATGCCAATGACCTTGGTATCGGAATGGTTCATCAGCACTTCAAGCTCGTTCAGTGCTTTTCTGTACTCGATAACATCATTCTCGGTGATGAGACGGTTAAGCACGGATTCCTGCAGAAGGACGTAGCTCGTAAGAAGATACTTGAGCTTTCCGAGAAATACGGACTTAAGGTTGATCCCGATGCCAAGATCGAGGATATCACGGTTGGTATGCAGCAAAGAACCGAGATCCTTAAGATGCTTTACAGAGATAATGAGATACTTATCTTTGATGAGCCCACTGCGGTTCTTACACCCGCTGAGATCGATGAGCTTATGCAGATCATGAAGAATCTTGCAAAAGAGGGCAAATCAATTCTCTTTATTTCTCATAAGCTTGCTGAGATCATGGCAGTTGCCGACAGATGTTCGGTTCTTAGAAGAGGTAAGTACATCGGTACGGTTAATATTTCCGAGACCAATCAGGAAGAGCTTTCAAGAATGATGATCGGTCGTGACGTACAGCTTGTAGCTACCAAAGAAGATAAGGAGCCCGGCAAGGTTATCCTTCATGTTGAAAATATGACGGTTCCTTCCAAGCTTCATCATAACAATGCCGTTAAGAACGTCTCTTTCGACGTAAGAGAAGGCGAGATCGTATGTATTGCCGGAATCGACGGAAACGGTCAGACAGAGCTTGTTTACGGATTATCCGGACTTGAGAATATTACAACCGGTAAGATAGAACTTTCAGGTAAAGATATTACTCATGCTTCGATAAGAGAGCGTTCAACAAGCGGTATGAGCCATATCCCCGAGGACAGACACAAACACGGCCTTGTACTTGATTATTCACTTGCATATAATCTCGTGCTTCAGAGATATTTTGAGCCTGAGTTCTCTACAGGAGCAGGCTTCCTTAAAAAGAACGAGATCAACAAATATGCAGATAAGCTTATTGATCAGTACGACATCCGTTCCAGCCAGGGCGCTGTTACATTGGCGAGAAGCATGTCCGGTGGTAATCAGCAGAAGGCGATTATTGCAAGAGAGATCGACAAGAATCCCGATCTTCTTATTGCGGTTCAGCCTACCAGAGGCTTGGACGTAGGTGCCATCGAATATATTCACAAACAGCTCATCGCTCAGAGAGATTCGGGACATGCGGTTCTTCTTGTTTCGCTCGAGCTGGAAGAAGTTATGAGCATTTCAGACAGAATCCTCGTAATGTACGAGGGAGAGATCGTAGGAGAGTTCGAACCTAAGAAGACAACTCCCGAAGAACTCGGACTTTACATGGCCGGAGCCAAGAGAAAGGAGGTAGGTGCATAATGTCTGCAGAAAATAAATCGACTGAAAAAATAAGCTTCTTTGCAAGACCTGCTGTGCAGTCAATACTTGCATCACTTCTTTGTATCGTATTCGGTCTTTTGATCGGTTATATCGCACTTCTTTTTATCAATGCAAAGGGTGCGACAGAAGCTATTATCACTATCATAAAGAACTATTTCACTTATCCTACCAAGGCAGCTGCACTTAAGTACTTTGGTAATACGCTCGTTAAGGCTGCGCCTCTTCTTATGTGTGCGCTTTCAATCCAGTTCTGTTATCAGGCAGGCCTTTTCAATATCGGAGCTGCAGGACAGTACGTAGCGGGCGCCGGAGCATCTCTTTTCTGTGCTCTTAAGCTCGGACTTCCTTGGTATGTATGCCTTATCGCCGCATTCGTTGCAGGCGGTATATTCGGTGTCGTTGTAGGTATCCTTAAGGCATATCTTAATGTTAACGAAGTTATTTCAGGTATCATGCTTAACTGGATAGGTCTTTATACGGTTAACATGCTCCTTTCAGGGGTAAAAGAAACAGCGAGCCCTTATACGGTAACTCTTGCAAGCACAAACAAAGCTGCTGTTTTACCTTCAATAGGACTTGAGAAGTTATTCTCAAACAATAAATACGTTACTATAGCGATCCCGCTTGCCATTCTTATAGCTGTGCTTCTTAAGGTAATCCTTTCAATGACAGTATTCGGCTATGAGATCAAGGCTACCGGAATTGCCAAAGATGCTGCAAAGTATAGCGGAATGAAAGAGAAGAGAAATATTATTCTCACACTCTTTATCGGGGGTGCTCTTGCGGGCCTCGGTGCCGCATTCCTTTACCTTACGGGATATGAGCAGTGGTCCGTAACACAGTCATCCGTTCCGGGAATGGGCTTTAACGGTATCGCAGCTACGTTCCTCGGAGGACTTGATCCTATCGGAACAATCTTTGCTTCGTACTTTATACAGCACATTACCAGTGGAGGATCTTATCTTGATAAGAATATCTATCCTTCACAGATTTCCGATTTTATTTCGGCGATCATCATCTATCTCTGCGGTTTCGTACTGTTCTTTAAGTACTTCCTAAACAGCAGGATCAGAAATAAAAAGAATAATGCAGAAGGAGGTAACAAATAATGGTATTACTTCTTCAATATACACTTTTGTTTGCCTCGGTTTTGATATTGGTTGCTCTCGGCGGATGCTTCTCAGAGCATTCGGGTGTTATCAACCTCGGACTTGAAGGAATAATGGTTATAGGAGCTCTCGGTGGAGCACTTACCCTTAAGTACATCAATCCTTCACTTCCCAAGCTTTTGATTGTACTTGCGGTACTTGGTACTTCAATATTGTGCGGTGTTATCTATTCAATGCTTCTTGCATTTGCCTGCATCAACTTTAAGGCAGATCAGACACTTGTAGGAACCGCTCTTAACATGCTTGCCGCTGCGGCTGCAACCGTTATTGTTAAGTCGATCAACATCGCTGAGAATCCCGACAACGTTTCTTCAACTGTTCAGTATGTAACATCTAAGAAGGCACTTGTCGTAAATATCGGTAAATTCCAGTTCAACTGGTTTATGCTTGTTGCTTTGATAGCGCTTATCGCTTCATACATCGTGCTTTACAAGACAAGATTCGGACTCAGACTCATGGCCTGCGGTGAGCATCCTCAGGCTGCCGACAGCGTAGGTATAAATGTATATACAATGCGCTGGGCGGGAGTGCTTATTTCCGGACTTCTTGCAGGTATCGGCGGAATTGTGTACATAACTGCCGGTGTTAGTGAGTGGAAGTTTGAAAACGGTGTTGCGGGCTTTGGTTTCCTTGCACTTGCCGTTATGATCTTTGGTCAGTGGAAACCTGTAAATATCGGACTTGCTGCACTTTTGTTCGGATTCTTCAGAGCACTTTCCAACGTATATTCGGGCTTTGATTTCCTTGCAGCTCTCAATATACCCGGATCCGTATACAATATGATGCCTTACATCATCTCGCTTATAGTTCTTGCACTTACATCTGCCAATTCAAGGGCTCCCAAGGCTGAGGGTATTCCTTACGACAAGGGCTCAAGATAATCGAGGTATTATGTATGGATGAGCAAAAGATAAAAGAGCTAATAACATATGCACTTAATATGAGAGCTTTTTCTTACACGCCGTATTCGCATTTTAATGTCGGAGCAGCACTTCTTGCGGGAGATGACAGGGTGTATACCGGCTGTAATATAGAAAATGCCTCTTATACACCAACCATATGCGCTGAGAGAACTGCTTTTTTCAAGGCTGTCAGCGAAGGAGTTAAGGATTTTAAAGCAATTGCCATTGTCGGCGGACATAGAGGCGAGGATGAACTTGATTATTGTTTCCCATGCGGTGTCTGCAGACAGGTTATGAGCGAGTTTTGCAGGGATAATTTCCTTGTAATAATCGCCAAATCGGTAGACGAATATAAGACATTTTCCCTTCCGGAGATACTTCCGGAAAGATTTGGACCGAAAGATCTTTTGTGTTGACGAATAGGCTGTTTATGTGTTATATTAGTGTACGTTATGATAATCAGACGGTCCTCTGTTACAGATAGTGTATTAAGAACGTCCATTGAATAGGAGAAATATATATGAGTACAATTATCCAGGAGCTCGAGAAAGAGCAGCTGAACGCTAATGCGCCTCAGTTTAGCACAGGTGATACTGTAAGAGTACACGCTAAGATCAAGGAAGGAAACCGTGAGAGAATTCAGGTTTTCGAAGGAACTGTTAAGAAGATCCAGGGCGGTAGCAACCGTACAACTTTCACAGTAAGAAAAGAGTCTTACGGTGTTGGCGTTGAGAAGACATGGCCCCTTCACTCACCTATCGTTGAGAAGGTAGAGGTTGTTAGAAGAGGTAAGGTTAGAAGAGCTAAGCTTAACTACCTTAAAGGTCTTACAGGTAAGAAGGCTAAGGTTAAGGAGCTTGTTACCAGATAATTTGCTACAAAAGGCAGTTACTTTTCACAGTAATTGCCTTTTCTTTATTATCGAGGAATTTGTGATATTATTTGTTTAACCTTAAGGGGGAACAATGTTTAGGAGAAGACGTCGTAACAGCTTATATATTTATCATAAAAAGAAGACATTTTCCGGAGCGCTTATAAGAGAGATCTTTTCATGGATCGGAGTCACGGCCTTTGCTGTTTTTTGTGCGGTCGTTTTTATGACTATCTTCGGCCTTCAGGTCGGTACGATTGGGGATTCAATGGAACCCATGCTTTATAACGGACAGAAAGTACTTGTAAACAAGCTTGCTTACATGATACTTAGTCCCAAGAAGGGTGACGTTATCGTTTTTTTGCCTAACGGTAATACCAATTCACATTATTATGTAAAAAGAGTGGTGGCTGTTCCCGGAGAAAAGGTACAGATCATCGACGGATCTCTTTATATTAATGGCAGCTTACAGGAAGAAGACGACAGTTTATATGATAAAATGGAAGATGAAGGAATCGCATCCAATGAGATAGTGCTTGGAAAGGGTGAATTCTTTGTCCTTGGAGATAACAGAAACAGCTCTGAGGATTCGAGAAGTGCCAATATAGGCCCCGTCAAGACCAATATGATCGTTGGAAAGGCTTGGTTTAAGATAAGAAGCGGCGATAACAAGTCAGGTTTTATATTTAGGAAAAAGTAAGTGGTGAATTTATGAATTTTCAGTGGTATCCCGGACATATGACCAAAGCGATCAGAATGATGCAAGAGAACATCAAGCTGATCGATATAATTATAGAGCTTACAGACGCCAGGATTCCCGCATCAGGGAGAAATCCTGATATAGATGAGCTCGGAAAGAATAAGTATAGGCTTATTCTTCTTAATAAGGCCGATCTGGCCGATCCTTCAATAACCTCTAAATGGAAAGAGTTTTACAAGAACGAAGGCTATTTTGTGCTTGAGATGAACTCAAAGACCGGAAACGAGGCAGGAAAGGTTAAGGATCTCATTCTTAAGGCATGCGCCGACAAGATTGAGAAAGACAGAAAAAGAGGAATAGTCGGAAGACCCATAAGAGCAATGGTTGCAGGCATTCCCAATGTCGGAAAGTCTACTTTTATCAATAAGCTTGCAGGTAAGGCTTCCGCAAAGACCGGAAATAAGCCCGGTGTTACCAAGGGAAAACAGTGGATCTCTCTTGGTAAGAATATGCAGCTTCTTGATACTCCCGGTATCTTGTGGCCTAAATTTGAGGATGATACGGTCGGTCTTCATCTTGCACTTATTGGTTCCATGAACGATGAGAATCTTGATACAACGGAGCTTGCGTGTGAACTTATTAAACTTCTTGAAGAGAATTACGCAGAAGCCATTCCTTCGAAGTATAATATAACCAAGGAACAGGTTGATGAGCTTGAGGAAGTTCCTTATTCCACGCACCTTAGCGCTGTACTTTCTGCAATTGCCATTAACAGAAAGTGTTTTAAGCAAGGAGCTGAGCCTGATATTTCAAGAGCTGCAGCAATGCTTCTTGATGATTTCAGAAACGGAAGACTTGGCAAGATTACTCTTGAAAGACCTAATGAGTAATTTCTTTTTACCAAAATACATTATATAAGGACAGTCATAATATGAGTAAAGAATCTAAAAAAAGCATAGCAAGAGAAATATTGGATACACTTATTTATCTTGCGGTGGTCTTTGTTTTGACCCTTCTTTTCATAACCTTTGTTGCACAGAGAACACAGGTTATCGGTTCTTCAATGAATCCGACGGTATACGATTCGGAATCGCTTATACTTGAAAAGGTTAGCTACAGATTCCACGATCCCAAGAGATTTGATATTGTTGTTTTCCCTTATGAGCATGGAAACAAACAGAACTTTATCAAGAGAGTTATCGGTCTTCCCGGTGAGAAGGTAAGGATCGATTACGATGGCAATATCTATATTAACGGTGAGATTCTTGAAGAAAATTACGGGGCTGAAGTCATTCAGGATCCGCAAAGAGCGGCTGAGGAGATAACTGTTCCCGAGGGAGAATTCTTTGTTCTCGGTGATAACAGAAATCACAGTATGGACAGCAGGGATGAATCCGTAGGAACAATTAAAAAGAGCCGTATCATGGGAAGAGCCGTATTTAGAATTTTTCCTTTGAACAAATTTGGGGGAATTAAATAATGGAGTCAATTTCTGCTATCAAAGATATCTTTCAGAATCTTGACAGCGTTGATGGATATAAGGTTTTCATTTCTGAGTATTCCGGCGATGACAGAGCAGGTGTGCAAAAGCTTGTTGAAAACGCCGGTAAGAAGATCGATGCGATCGAAAAAGAGATCCGTCGTACATATGAGATGAAAAAATATGAGAGGGAGAATGAGTCTTTTGGCTTATTATGCGGCATTGATGAAGTAGGAAGAGGGCCGCTTGCGGGACCTGTGTACGCAGCTGCCGTTATCCTTCCCATGGATGCTGATATTCTCTATATTAATGATTCTAAGAAATTATCCGAAAAAAAGAGAGAAGAGCTTTATATCGAAATAATGAATAAGGCTCTTGCGGTTGGCATCGGTCATGTCTCAAATGAGAGGATCGATGAGATCAACATACTTCAGGCTACTTTTGAAGCTATGACTATGGCTGTCAACGAACTTTCGGTCAAGCCGGGGGCTCTTTTGATAGATGCTGTGCATATTCCGCAGCTTGAGAAGTATAAGCAGATATCTATTATTAAAGGTGATGCAAAGAGTATCTCGATTGCTGCTGCCAGCATAATTGCTAAGGTTACAAGAGACAGGGTGATGAAGGACTATGCGATCAAGTATCCCGAGTACGGATTTGATTCCAACAAGGGTTACGGAAGCGCGGAACATATAGCGGCTATCAAGAAATACGGTCCTTGCCCGATTCATCGCAGAAGCTTTATAGGTAACTTTATATGAGCATCATTCAGAATGTATCACAATCAGGTTCGGCGTATATAATTGACGGCAAGACTTTGAATACTCCGGAAGGCGTCTCCAAGCCTCTGGAGCTTAAGGCGGGCTCATCTATCCAGGGTACGGTTATTTCTGTATCTGATGTTGACGGAGAGAAGGTCGCCAATATAAGTGTGGGCGATAACGTGATCTCTGCCAAGCTTTCTGATGAGATGGGTCTTAGAGAGGGGCAGACACTTAATTTTGCGGTCAGGTCCACGGCAAACGGTAAAGTTGCCATAACGCCGTTGTACGAGAATACAGCGGTTACAGAGAGTACATTAAAGGCGCTTAACGCAGCCGGAATCGAAGTTACGCACGATAGCGTCGAAATGGTCAAAAATATGATGGAAGCAGGTCTTCCCATTGGAAGAGATGCGCTGCTTGCCATGAACAAAAATCTTACCATGTTTCCGAATTCTTCCATCTCTTCTATGGTGGAGATGAAGAGTCTTAATATTCCAATAAGCGAAAACAACATTATTCAATTTGAGAGCTACAAAAACTATGAGCATCAGGTCATAGGCCAGATAAATGAGCTTATGGATGAGCTTCCCGCCGCATTTAACGAGCTTTCCGCAAACGGCAACGAAGAAGGTGCCATGAAATTATACGGAGCTTTGTTAAATGAGCTTTCGGAAGGCGCTGTTTCTGCAGGCGATGCCACTGCAGCGAGTGCGGGTGAAACAGTAGAAGCTCAAGCGGGCGAAACAGTAGCACAGGCCGGCGCAGCCGAACAGGCAGGCGAAACAGTAGCTCAGGTAGGCGAACTCGCTTCACAGGCAACTGAGGGCGCTTTGCAATCTGCTGATGGAGCTTCGAAGACCGGAGAAGGAGCATCACAGACCGCCGCCATTGCAGGTCAATCTGGGGAAGAAGCTGTCAGCGCGGGCGCAGCCGAACAGGCAGGCGAAACAGCAGCTCAGGTAGGCGAACTCGCTTCACAGGCAACTGAGGGCGCGTCCAATCTTGATGAACTGCGCAATAATTTAAAGGCTTTGAACCTTTCGAATGAAGCGATAAATAAATATATTGAGACTTCCAAGACAGATGCGGGCGAAGCTGCGAAAGTTCTTTTAAAAGAGCTAAATAACAGCTACGCTTCCGCGGATCTTTCCGATAAGAGCCAAAGCGCGGCTTGGAAGAATCTTTTTACAAGTAATGACTATAATAAGGTCCTTAAGGATGCCATGAGTTCCGAATGGCTGTTAAAACCGGGCGACGTTCAAAAGAAAGAGAATATCGACAATCTGTATCAGAGACTTAATTCTCAGATGAAAGGCTTGTCGGATGCAATAGTAAATACCGTCGGAGCAGATTCGAAGCTTGGGCAGGCGGTAAGCAATATTCAGAACAACCTTGATTTTATAAATCAGCTTAATCAGATGTTCCAATATGTTCAGCTTCCTCTTCGGATGGCGGGGCAGGATGTTCACGGAGATCTTTTTGTCTACAGAAATAAGCATAAGAAGCTCTCTGAAGACGGCTCAGTAAGTGCGGTGCTTCATCTTGATATGGAAAACCTCGGTCCTGTTGATGTCTACGTTAAGATGCTTAATACCAAAGTTACGACGAATTTCTATGTGGCTGATGATTCTGTGCTTGATCTTATAAATGACAACATCCACATTCTTAATGAAAGGCTTGAGAAGAGAGGCTATTCGATGCAGGTTAACATGATGCTTCATGATGAAAAGGACGGTGAAGACGCAGCTGTTGACGAGATGCTGAATGTATCGAGAAATACGCTTATCTCTACGGCTTCCTTTGATGCCAGAGCATGACGGAAAGATTGTTTTGGCATAAACTTTTTTGCACGAGGAAATGACAATGGCAAACAATGGCAATAATGACAACGAAAAAGTGAAAACCGCGGTCGCGCTGGCCTATGACCCCAATGAAGACGGTGCCCCCAAAGTCGTTGCATCCGGAAAAGGAGCTCTTGCCGAAAAGATCATCGAAAAGGCTAAGGAGAGCAAGGTTCCCGTTCATGTTGACGACAAGCTGGCAGACACTCTTTCTAGGCTTGAGATCGGTGAGATGATCCCTCCCGAACTTTATGAGGTTGTGGCTGAGATTCTGGTATTCGTCGATGCGATGGATAAGATTAAGGCAAAGGACAAGACGAGAAGGCATTAAGAAATAGTAATACAATAGAAAGACAGTTAAGTGATGGAATTAAATAAAAGAGTTTTAGGCACCGCACTTGAAGATGTTGCGACTGATCACTTATGCGACAACGGTGCAAGCATTATAGAGAGAAATTTTCGTTGTAGGAGCGGAGAAATCGATATAATCGCGCGCGATGGAAAATACCTGTGTTTTATAGAAGTTAAATACAGAAAGAGTGTTAAATACGGCAGTCCCGAGACTGCCGTAGATTATTCTAAAAGGAAAAAGATATCAAAGGCATCCCTTGTTTATCTTAAATGCAAAAATTTGTCTGAAAATACACCTATTCGCTACGATGTTGTCGCAATTTATGGCGATGAAGGAGAATATAAGATAAAATGGATTAAAGATGCGTTTGAATACGTATATTAAACATTTGGAAGGAAAGAAATTTGGATACAACAATCAAAAGAACCGGCGATGAAAGAACGATGGAGCTTCGGGAGAAAAACGGTGTTAAATACCTTGTTTTCCCAAGACTTGAAAGCATAGATTTTATAGATCATCTTTTCAGTACAAGATTTGGAGGCGTTTCTAAGGGCTGCTACAGTGAGATGAACCTAAGCTATACAAGAGGCGATGAAAAGGAAGCCGTAGATGAGAACTACAGAAGAATAGCAGATGTAATGGGACATGGAAAAAGTCTTGATGATTTTGTATCAACGTTCCAGACTCATACCACCAACATTAAGGTTATCACCGAAGAAGACAGAGGTAAGGGACCTGCAAAGTCAAGAGATTACACCGATATAGACGGACTTATCACAAATGTTCCGGGGATTATCCTGTCGACATTTCACGCAGATTGCCCTCCCATATATTTTATTGATCCTGTAAATAAGGCAATCGGACTTTCACATTCGGGATGGAAGGGAACTAAGGGAGAGATCGCTGCAAGGACCATAGAAAAGATGTCTGAGAATTACGGAACGAAAGCTTCTGATCTGATCTGTGCGATCGGCCCGTCTATCTGCGGTGAGTGCTATGAGATAGGAGAAGATGTTGCAACAGAGTTTTCCGAGAATTATACGGAAGAAGAATTAAAGAACGAAAAGATACTGATAAAGTATCCTGAAGGCAAGTACAGATTGTATCTGTGGAATGCCATTAAGCTGACTCTTTTAAAAAAAGGAGTAAAGAAGGAAAATATAATTGTCACCGATATATGCACCAGATGTAATCCGGATCTTTTGTTTTCTCATAGGATTCATCACGATGATAGAGGTAATCTTGCTGCATTTTTATCGATAAAAAGAGATTCTTAAGAAATCTTAAGAATTTTCTACAGCAAATCTTAAGATTTATCTGTTTTAATATTAATTAGGGATTGAGAGGATAGTATGGAAAATATTCTTGTATGCGATGATGATAAGGAAATAGTAGATGCGATCGAGATCTATCTTGAGCAGGAGGGTTTCAAGATCTATAAAGCCTACGATGGCATCGAAGCACTGGAAGTTCTTAAGAGTGCCAAGATTCAGCTTGCGATTGTCGATGTAATGATGCCGCGAATGGACGGTATTCATTTTGTGAGGGAACTAAGAAAATTCAGCACTATTCCTGTTGTCTTTCTATCAGCTAAATCCGAAGATTCGGACAAGATATTGGGACTTAATATCGGTGCGGATGATTATATCACCAAGCCTTTTAACCCACTTGAGCTTGTTGCCAGAGTTAAGTCCAATATCCGCAGATTTATGACACTTGGTAGTGTTGAAGACAAGGAAAATGTATATTCTACGGGCGGTCTTGTCATTGATGACAATTCCAAGGAATGCTTTGTCTACGGAGAGAGCATTAGACTTACGCCCATTGAATACAATATTTTGGCGTTTCTTGTTAAGAACAAAGGCAAGGTATATTCGATCAATCAGATATACGAGCAGATCTGGAAGGATTCAGCTGTTCGGGTTGACAATACCATCGCCGTACACATCAGGCATATAAGAGAAAAGATTGAGATTAATCCGAAGGACCCCAAATACCTCAAGGTAGTTTGGGGAGTCGGATACAAGATTGAGGATGAGGTTATATGAAAGATAATCGACTTGGGAGAATTAACGTACGAAGTGTTATACAGCATTTTCTGGCGGCTTTTATCGTTCTTATACTCTTATTTTCCATGCTTGGAACCAATATCCTTATAAACGGCGTAGGCGGAGATATTTCATACAGCCTTCATGAAGCCGATAAATCCAGACCTTATGAGGAATCTTATCTTTTCAATAATATTCTTGGGAATAACATATCCAATGTTCTTAGGTTGGTTGCTCAGCGAAGCCAGCTTGAGATGAACGGACAGTATGACGGTGACAAGATTATTGACGTTACCGCATACGTTAACAGAGGCTCGGTTCTTTTGGGCGGTTATATAACTGCTCATTACCGCCTTTCCGATCTTTTAAAATGGGCTCAGAACGGTTTTGAGACTGAACGTAAGGATATGACCGCAGAAGAGTGCGAAGAGTTTCTTGCGGAAGAAACCACATACACTCATCTTAAAAACAATATTGTATCCGGAGGAATGAACTCATACCTGAGTTCTCAGCTTGATCAGAACAGTATCACTTCAACAAAGCCCAGAGACTATGAGTTTCAAGACGGTCAATATGATATTCTTAAGTGCAGATATCAGACCGCTGACGGTAAGAATATTGAAGAAATCGTTTCAAATTGGGATGAATACAATACTTTGCGCCAGTCTGTCGAGAGCGCTTCTGTAGCTTTGCTTAGCAGCTACAATGAGTATGTAAATAACATTTCTTATTACAGCTATCAGAACACAAATTTAAGATATTACGTTTCAAGAACTATAAACGACAAGACCGATATTTATACTAATGTCCGTATTGAAGACGGTGAAAACATTCTTGATAAATTCAAAAAATACGGAAAATACATCTATTATTGTCCAAATGAGCTTTCGTATGATACCAATACGCTCATTAAAGAGAATATAGTAAGATCCATGATCAAGAATTACAGCTATGCTTATCCCGATCAGATCAAAGTTTACATTGGTGTTGATACGAATGCTTATCCTTGCGAGGATGATTTCACACAGGGTAAAGCCGGTTTCACCAAGTATAGCCCATACAGATCACAGCTTTATTTCTTCTGTGCTATGTGTGCGTTTATATATATCCTTCTTTTGATCGTATCTATTTCTCAGATTTCCGTTATACCGGAAACGACCGAGAACAGAACGGCGACAGAGCTTATTACTCTTAGAGGGCTTGCTATAATGGCGGTTCCTTTAGGGATAACATATCTGGCTTCCATGACCTACAAGGGAAGCATTGACAGACTTTTAGAGAATCCGGTTGTCCTGATACTTGTCGGAATTGGCGTATTTATCGCAGATATCGGACTTCTTGATCTTATATATAACCTTACGGAAAAGGGTAAGAGCGGTCTTTTATGGAAAGACAGTCTTATCAAGAAGCTTGTCTTCGGTGCTAAGGATGTTGTTGTTAATACGACCAATAACGCCAGTGTAATTGTGCGCACATGGGTTCCTTATGCGATCTTTGTTGTGATCAATATCCTTCTTGTGCTTATTGGTATTCCCGGCATCGTTATTGCGGTGATCATGGATATAATGATCGGAGTATTCGTATACAGACAGAATCTTGACAGAGATAAGATCATCCATGTAATTGAGAATATCAAAAACGGGGATGTCAGCGCCAAGGTTGATGTGGAGAATCTTCGTTCCGACAACGTAGCACTTGCCGAAGCCGTTAATTCTATCGGTGACGGTATCAAGATGGCTGTAGATACCAGCATGAAGGATGAGAAGATGAAGGCGGATCTCATAACCAATGTCTCACATGACATTAAGACGCCTCTTACTTCGATCATAAATTATGTTGATCTTATAAAAAGAGAAAAGATTGATAATGACAAGGTTAAAGAGTATATAGATGTCCTTGATCAGAAATCTCAGAAGCTTAAACAGCTTACCGAGGATCTTGTTGAAGTAGCCAAGATAAGTTCGGGTAATATCAATATCAATCTTCAAAGAACCGATTTTGTAGAGCTTGTTAATCAGACTATAGGCGAATTTTACGAGAAATTTGAGGACAGTAATCTTTCTCCGATATTTAAGCATGAGGCTGTCAGCATGTGTATCACGGCTGATGCGCATCATCTTTGGAGAGTTATAGAGAATCTACTCAACAATGTTTGCAAATACGCGCTTTCCGGAACAAGAGTATATATGGACATGAAATATGTTCCCGGAAAAGATAACAGAAACAACGTTGAGTTTTCCATAAAAAACATTTCCGCTACTGAGTTAAATGTTGATGTAAGCGAGCTTACGGAGAGATTTATAAGAGGAGATGTATCGAGAGCGACGGAAGGAAGCGGACTTGGATTATCAATAGCCAAGAACCTCACCGTTGCACAGAACGGAAGCTTTGATATAAAGCTAGACGGAGACCTGTTTAAGGTTGTTATCAGCTTTGAGGCTGTTTAACAATACATAAAGGGAAAGAGAAAAGAGAGGGAAAACGCCTTGACAAGTTACGACTTGCCAAGGCGCTTTCTCTATATTGTAAGTGTTATTTTTAATCAAAAAGCTCTGTCGGTGTCTTGCAACCGGAGTTGTATTTCTCGACGATCTCGTGGATCTTGTCTGTAGGCATGTTAACCGTTGACATTGAAGCATCGTGATTTAAGAAGTTGATGATGGTTGCAAGGAATTTACCCATATCAGCGATGAAGATATATTCTCTCTTGGTGATTTCTTCATCCATATATGTGAGATTGGTTGTGATAACGGCGTCGAAGTATCCCTTTTCATATCCTTCATCAAACTTATCCATTCCGTCGGTGAAAAGACCGAATGTAGTACAGATAAATACGCGTTTGGCACCCATGTTCTTAAGCTGTCTTGCGGTATCGATCATACTTGAACCTGAAGAGATCATATCATCGATTACGATAACATCTCGTCCTTTTATATCTGAACCTAAGAATTCGTGAGCAACGATTGGGTTGGAACCGTTAACGACATGAGCATAATCACGTCTCTTATAGAACATACCGGTATCTGCGCCGATAACGTTCGCAAAATAAACGGCTCTGTCAAGAGCACCCTCATCGGGAGAGATAACCGTCAGATGATCCTTATCAACGATAAGGTCATCAATATGTGACAGAAGAGCTTTCATAAACTGATATGAAGCCAGGAAGTTATCAAATCCGCCGAGAGGCTTAGCATTGGATATTCTTGGGTCGTGAGCATCAAAGGTGATGAAATTGGAGATTCCCATGTCATAGAGCTCTTTAAACATCTGAGCCGCATCTAGGGATTCCATTCCGTTTCTCTTGTGCTGTCTTCCTTCATAGAGGAAGGGCATGATTACGTTAATTCTTTTGGCTTTGCCTGTAAGGGCACCGATAACTCTCTTAAGATCCTGATAATGATCGTCGGGAGATTTGTGGTTAACGTAGTTGTACATCTTGTAAGTTATGCTGTAATTGCAGATATCCGTAAGGATATAGACATCGTTACCGCGGACACTCTCGTTAATGGTGGCCTTAGACTCGCCGCTTCCGAATCTGTCCATGGTAAAGTGGATTTTGTAGCTGTCCTTAACATAGCCGTGAAATGCGGGATCGTTACCCGGCATTGAATAGAGCTCGTGTCTGAACTGTGAAATATAAGAATCTACGCTGTTTCCCAGTTCCAAAGCAGACTCCATAACGATAAGATTAAGAGGCGCTACGGGAATAGTACCTTCCAAAAGGTGAAAATCAGGCATAATAATTCCTTTCATATGGTTTGTATTTCTTCCATATATTGTTTTATCATCATAATTACTGACACGTCAAGGAAATTCATGTATAATAACACCCGGGAGTATTAGCTTAAAAGAGGTAATAATATTAGATGAATTCAGAAAAAGGTCATCTTATCGGCAAAGTTGTAGAAGGAAGTATTGCCGAAGAAATGAATATTGAGCCGGGCGACAGACTCCTTAAGATCAACGATCAGGATATCGGGGATATCTTTGATTTTCAGTATCTTGTTCAGGATGAGCATCTTGATGTACTTATTCTTAAATCAGACGGAGAAGAGTGGCTTCTCGACATCGACAAAGAGTTCGATGAGGATCTTGGCATAGAGTTTGATAACGGACTTATGGACGATTACAGGTCCTGCAGCAATAAATGCATTTTCTGTTTTATAGATCAGATGCCTAAGGGTATGCGTGATACTCTGTACTTTAAGGATGATGACTCAAGACTTTCTTTTTTGCAGGGAAATTATGTAACTCTTACCAATATGTCCGACAAGGACATAGACAGAATCCTTAAATATCACCTTTCGCCTATCAACGTATCTTTTCAGACCACCAATCCCGAGCTTCGTTGCAAGATGCTTGGTAACAGGTTTGCGGGCGAAGCACTTAAAAAGGTCGACAGACTCTGCGCTCCGGGAACGGGAATAGAGCTTAACGGCCAGATCGTTCTGTGTAAGGGGGTTAATGACGGAAAAGAGCTTGAGAGATCGATTCGTGACCTTGCGGGGTATATTCCCAACCTTCAGAGCGTTTCTGTAGTTCCGGTGGGACTTTCCAAGTACAGAGACGGACTTTATCCGCTCGAACCTTTTAACAAAGAGGATGCCGAGCAGGTCATCGATCTGATAGAAAGCTGGCAGAAGAAGGTGTATGCAGAGCACGGGATCCATTTCATTCATGCAAGTGATGAGTGGTATTTCCTTGCAGGCAGGGATTTTCCCAAAGCCGAGACATACGACGGATATATTCAGTATGAGAACGGCGTCGGTATGATGAGACTTCTCATAGATGAATTTGATGAGGCGCTTGAAGTAATTAAGAACGAACATGCGACGCATCTTTTATCTGTTAAAAGAAATATCTCCATAGCGACAGGAAGACTTGTTTATCCTTGTATCAAGGCTATGGCTGATAAGGCTATGGAACTGTGCGAGGGCCTTAAAGTTAATGTTTATGAGATAGTAAATGAGTTTTTTGGTAAGAGGATTACCGTTTCGGGTCTTCTTACAGGTCAGGACATTATTAAGCAGTTAAAAGAAAAAGAGCTTGGATCAACGCTTTATCTTCCGGAGAACCTGCTTAGAAGCGGAGAGGATTATTTCCTTGATGATCTTACGGTTTCGGATGTGGAAAAAGAGCTTTCGGTTGATATCGGAATATCCAAGTGCGACGGACATGAGCTTGCAGCTCTTTTGTTTGATATTCCGGCTTTAGAAACTTATTAATTACAGTCTTTTATAAAGGAAAAAATATGAGTAGAAAAAATATAGTTGCAGTGGTCGGAAGACCAAACGTCGGTAAATCCACGCTTTTTAATGCAATGGCAGGTAGCAGGATCGCTATCGTTCAGGATACGCCGGGCGTTACAAGAGACAGATTATATCAGGATGTGGAGTGGCTTAATCATAACTTCACCCTTATCGATACAGGCGGTATTGAGCCCGATTCCAAAGATATCATTCTTTCTCAGATGAGAGAACAGGCTCAGATAGCGATAGACACTGCCGATGTCATTATTTTCATGGTAGATGTCAAGCAGGGACTTACGGATTCTGATTCCAAGGTTGCCGATATGCTCAGAAGATCCGGTAAGCCGGTTGTTCTGTGCGTCAATAAGGTTGATAACTACACAAGAGATTCTCTTGATGTTTACGAGTTCTATAACCTTGGTATCGGTGAGCCTTTCCCTATTTCAGCCGTTAACAAGCAGGGAATCGGCGATCTTCTTGAAGAGGTTGTAAGCCATTTCCGCAAGGATTCGATTAACGATGACGAGGACGATACCACCAAGATCGCTATAATCGGAAAGCCCAATGTCGGTAAGTCTTCAATTATCAACAAACTTATCGGTGAGAACAGACTTATTGTGTCCGATATAGCCGGAACAACACGTGATGCCATCGATACTGAGATCAAGTATAACGGCAAGAACTATACTTTTATCGATACAGCCGGACTTAGGCGTAAGAGTAAGGTTAAGGATGCGCTTGAGCACTACATGATCGTTAGGACAGTAGGAGCCGTTGAGAGAGCCGATGTCGCTATCCTTGTTATCAACGCTGAGGAAGGTGTTACCGAGCAGGATGCCAAGATCGCAGGTATTGCACATGAGAGCGGCAAGGCAGTTATTATCGCGGTAAATAAATGGGATCTTATTGAGAAAGACAATCATTCGGTAAAAGAGTTTACGAAGAATATCAGAAATACGCTTCCGTTCATGAACTACGCGGAGATAATCTTTATATCTGCAGAGACCGGACAGAGACTTGTTAAGCTCTATGACCTCATAGATATCGTAAGCGAGAATCATTCTATGAGAGTTGCAACCGGTGTTCTTAACGAGATCATGACGCAGGCCGTTGTTATGCAGCAGCCGCCGAGTGATAAGGGCAAGATCCTTAAGCTTTATTACATCACGCAGGCATCCGTTAAACCGCCGACCTTTGTTATTTTTGTAAATGACAAAAAGCTGATGCATTTCAGCTATACAAGATATATTGAGAATCAGATAAGAGAGGCGTTTGGCTTTAAAGGTACGCCGCTACGATTCATCATCAGGGAGAGAAAAGAGGATAAGTAATGTTAGAAAGAGTATTGTGTTTGGTTATCGGTTATGTATTTGGCATGTTTCAGACCGCTGTTTTGTACGGCAAGATGAAAGGAGTAGACATCAGAAGCGTCGGAAGCGGTAATGCAGGTACGACCAATACACTGAGAGTTATGGGAACTAAGGCAGGTCTTATCGTTCTTTTGGGAGATATGCTTAAGTGCATACTTGCTATTGTTGTTACATTTTTCCTTTTTACAAAAGGAAATCCGGAGTATAAGTACCTTTATATGATCTATACGGCTGCAGGCTGTGTACTTGGTCATGATTTCCCGTTCTTCCTTAAATTCAAAGGCGGAAAGGGAATCGCTTGTACCGCAGGGTATATTATTTCTATGGGATGGAAGTTTGTTGCTGTCGGACTTCTTGCGTTCTTTATTCCTTTTAACATTACGCATTTTGTCTCAGTCAGCAGCCTTTGCCTTTACACTTTATTTTTTATCCAGACAGTTATTTTCGGACAGATGGGGCTTCTCGGAGCACTTCCTCAGAGTGAGCTCAATGAAATCTATATAATAGTTGCTGTATTAACAGCGCTTGCTTTCTATCAGCACAGAGGAAATATCAAAAAGCTCATATCGGGTACTGAGAGAAAGACTTATTTAACTAAGAAAAATAAGATAGACTAAAATATATTTTTGGAGGACCTGATTTGGGTACACAAGTTGGCATAGTAGGTGCGGGAAGCTGGGGTATTGCGTTGGCGCACGTGCTTTCAGGTAACGGGCATGACGTAACGGTATGGTCAAGGAGTGAAGACAGCGTTTCCAAGCTGCGTGCATACAGAGGAAACGAAGAAAAGCTTCCGGGTATTAAGCTTCCCGAGAGCGTTAAGTTCACTTCGGATATGGAAGAGACAGTTAAGGATAAGGATATAATCGTTGTCGTTGTTCCTTCGGCACATATGCGCGAAACAATAAGGCGCATTAAGCCTTTTATAAACGAGAGCGAAGAACATAAGCAGATAATCGTTAATTGCAGTAAAGGTATTGAAGAAGAATCACTTATGGTGATGAGCGATGTTATACTGGATGAACTTCCGGGCTGCCATGTATGCGTATTGTCCGGACCTTCACATGCCGAGGAAGTCGGAAAGAGTATGCCTACCACAATAGTTGTAGGTGCTTTTGATAAAGATATCGCTAAATACGTTCAGAACATATTTATGAACGATTACTTCAGGGTATATATAAGCCCGGATATGCTTGGAATAGAGATAGGTGCGGCACTTAAGAATGTCGTTGCTCTTGCCGCAGGTATTGCGGACGGATTCGGCTGCGGTGATAATGCCAAGGCTGCACTTATTACCAGAGGAATTACCGAAATCTCAAGACTTGGAATGGCTATGGGCGGTAAGTTTGAGACCTTCGCAGGTCTTTCGGGTATCGGTGATCTTATCGTTACTTGCGCATCCATGCATTCCCGTAACAGACGCGCCGGAATCCTCATCGGACAGGGCAAGACATATCAGGAAGCCATGGACGAAGTTAAGATGGTCGTAGAGGGCGTTTACAGTGCCAAGGCAGCTCTTAAGCTAGCCGAGAAGTACGATGTCGAGATGCCTATCATCAAGGCAGTTAACGATATCTTATTTAGCGGAAAGTCACTTCAAGAAGCTGTTAAAGATCTTATGTTAAGAGATAAGAAGATAGAAAACAATAACTTGGAGTGGTGAATTAAGATTTGAACATAATGAAGCGATTGCTGGAACTTACTGTTCTTGCAGTCGCTTTTTTGTTGCAACATAATAAGAGGAATAATTGTGTTATATATAGAGAAACGGTTGTTTTATTAATAGACGGATATTATAATGTTAAGCAAAGAGTTACATTATATAATGTTCTATAAAAAAGTATTTGTTGGAATGGAGAGGGAAATAAATGACCAGAGAAGAGAGAACACAGCATGCATTTGATATAAGTAGTAAGTATGTATCCCGGATAAGCCCTGAGAATACTGAAATTATGCAAGAAATTAAGCAATTGCCTATTCAGGATATTATTACTATATATTCAAATGCTCGCTATGCTTTTAAAAATAATATGTATGTGGGTATTAATCTTGAAGCATATGAGAATCGTGAATATGATGCGGTTGTATTCGTAAAAGCAATTGATTTTTTAAAAGAAATAATAATTGATAATCTTAAAGATGCTAAGTGTCTTTGGACGATTACGGATAAAATAACTCGTTCGCCTTTTATAAATGATAATGACGGGGTATGGCTTTTTACAGAAAAAGATTATGCCGACGAATGCGTTGATTATTTTATGCAACGATACAGAACGACTTTTGAAGTAGCAGAAATACCGCATGAAAATATATATAAATTTATGGGTACAACAGCATATATGAAAGGAGCTCTATTTTTTCATGTGGATGAAGGAGCTTATGCCAATATAGAATTAAAAAACAGTGATGTTGTCACTCCGCCTGATTTTAGTAATGTTCCAATGATCAATCGTCCTGTTATGAATCCCACTTATTATAGAGCTTTAGCTAAATTTCAGCAGGAACGATTTTACAGAGCTGATTATGATGGGAAGAAAGATAAACTTCGTAAGTTAGAAGATGATATGATTAAAGCCTTCTGTGAGGCCAGATTCCTTATCCCTGTAAAAGGAATGGGTCAACTTAAAAAGAATTCAGAATCAGCAGATTCCGTTAATGGCGAAGCGGTATTAAAAAAAGGAACTACTATAACAATTCCATCTTTAACCAAGGGTGAAGGCGAAACTTTTACCAAAGCCACGCCGGTTTTTACTGACTGGGAAGAGTTTAATAAAGTGTATTCACAGGATGAATGGGGAGGATGGATATGGAAAGCGTCCGATCTGGCAGGAGCGCCAGATGATTTTGTTGTGATAAATGCTGCTTCTTTAGGCTTTGAAATGTCAAAGAAAATGATTAAACAATCTTTTGATATATATGAAAAAGAGTTTAAATCCTAAGTTTTTAAAGGAACGATGATATTATGAGAAGGCATTGGAGATATATTAATTATACGATTTATGAAAGCAGCAAACTTGCAACTTTGATAAGTGCTATTGGAGCAACGGCTCTTGAAGTGGGGCTTCCTTTTTTAATATTTATAGTGGTACTAATTTCGCAAGGTGTTAAAGACGATGAAGCAATGATAATTCTTCTTGTTTCTATTGTGCTTGTAATCTTCGGTGCGCTTTGTAAATTTAAATGGGCTGAAAAAATAGCTGATAATGCGATAAAAAATTCAAATAACCAAAGAAATACATAGCGCGGGTGGAGAAAAATGTGTGAAAAGATAATTCGATGTCATAAATGTGATAAAAAAGGAGTAAATATCATGAAAACTAAACTAATCGGAATGATATTGATATCATTATTAACCGTATCGATTGGTGGCTGTGGGTTTGGTGGATCAAAAGGAGCTTCTGCAGATTCATCACAAGATGCTGCATTTGAATATAACGGAGTTACGGTGTCCATAAAGGATGAAAATATGGATAATGTTTTTGAAGCATTCGGACAACCCGAGACCAAGGAAGGTGATAAACCCGGATTTTATTATACTTTCGATTCGGGGCTTGTTGGGGTGTCATCATATATCATAAACGAGATTGATGAAGAAAACAGACAGGAATTTCCCGATATGATCTCTATTAAAGATGAGAATATCAAGACTTCAAAAGGAATAAGTGTCGGAAGTACAGAAGAGGAAGTTAAGGCGGCATACGGTGAAACTAAAGGTGTAGCTATAGATAGCATGAATATTTTAACTTATTCATATGATGATTACACGATCTCTTTTGTGATCGATCAAACCGTCACCGAAATAAAATACACGGGGTGATAAAAAAATCTTATAGATTTTGCAACGTCATATCCTCTAAAGTTGTGTATTATATAGTTGGTTAATATATATAATCATATGATCTCTCGGAATCTTGAGTGATCATGCCAGCTAAATTCTGGCAATTGAACTTTGACAAGTGAATATTACCCAAGATGAAAAAAAGATGCAAAACAGGGCATGAATAATAGACATAACACTGTTGCTATGCCTGAGAATGCTGTATGATATTTACGAGATCATGCTACATTACAAACCAACTTTCTCAGGGCGGATTCGTAAGGCAGATCCCATGCATCCAAATGTTGTAACATGAGGATGTGATAGAGGCGGCAGTACCACATCTTTGTTGAGCGGTGCCTGCCGCTTTCTAGCTTGAAGTCTATTTTCTCACGCTTGTTTGAGCGTTCAACAGAAGTTCTTGCATTATACTCGTTTTTCCATTCATCACTATCTCTTGGCGGTATGTTTATAAGGCGCGGATTATCTTTCATGGCCAAATGAACAGTACGACCATATTTGGAATTCGAGCATGGTTCACTACAGGAACATCCAAATTTTCTGCTTGCCAAGGGACAACGGAATTTAATGCGGTATTTGGAGCTTTCAACACCATCATGGTTCATTTTTCTTCCAGCCTTGCATACAGGAACACCATCTTTACCAATGGTGAAATCATTCTTGTATTGCACTTTTATGCCACGCTTTTCGTTTAGATCAATAAAAGGAGTTATGTGTTCCTTTTTACAGTATTCATAGTAAGGCATGGCATCATGAGCAGAATCCAGTAATAGTTTACGGACGTTATAATCCGGAAGAAATGATTTCATCCTGAAGAAGGAATGAAGAAAGCCATGCGAATCATGCATTGAGGCTGGATTTAAGAGCGGGAATACGGGGAGATCACTTTCTGAGTCTGACGCAACAATCATATATAGATCATATCCGTGATAGAAGCAGTCTCTGGAGGAATCCCATCCGATGTCACAATCAGGCTGAGAAAAGTATCTTTCACAGTCGCAGTCAGTAATACCTTTTTCGGCACATTCACAGATGCGATGTTTGCGTTCTCTTGCTGATGTGACAACAGGAGTTCCGTCGCCGGCAATAGATAGATTAGAACTATTTATCAGACCTTTACGGACAGAGTTTTCCAGAAATTCTTTCTTAAAAAGTTCAAAGAGAGAACCATAAGGTTGATCCTTAATAGAGAACGTAGTTCCTTCGAGCTGCTTAAATAGTTCATCGACAGTAACTTTATCAATGGGTTTGGCTTTAGAACCTTTTTTACCAGGTTTTTTAACAGTGGCTTTTAGTTTATGCAGATGAGAAGACAGGTTATTATCATTCGAATCCCACAGCCTGGAAAAGAAATCATAGAAAGTTCCAATACCGGGCGTATCACCTACTTCAAAACCGCTGAGAATGGCATAAAGAGGATTGATCTTTAATTGTGAAACCCATTCGGTAATAGAATCAACTTTGAAGTCAATGCTAAGAAGGTAAGAACGATGCATGCAGGAAGGAGTTCTGGGAGCAGGACCAAATTTAGAATACTTGGAGATCATGTTTTGATCAGTGTAGGAAAGATCAAGGTTCCAAAAGCGGTCTATGATATCCCAGGTGCTTTGAGATATAGCATCTGGATCAGGGTAATATTTGCGGAGATTTTCAACAACAAAGTTTTGGTAGTCGGCATGACTGCCACAATTAACAGGTAACATAAAATCGCCCTCCAATCAAAAAACTTACGGCCGCGCCGTAACGACACTTCCTTTTTGACAAGGGCGCGAAGCGCCGCATTTTTGGAGGTAAATGTCAAGTGTTTTTTGATAAAAAAGTGGGGGATTTTAATAAAAAAGGAATCTGAAAGCCGCATTGTTACTGGCTTATAGATTCCGAGAGTATATT
>NZ_FPCC01000011.1 GCF_900116875.1 Butyrivibrio sp. INlla21 | reverse complement strand
ATGCAGTAAGACCCCTTGGAGAGTACGAGGTTAGATAGGCACAAGGTGTAAGCATGGTAACATGTTCAGCTGATGTGTACTAATAGGTCGAGGGCTTATCCAAACTAGGAGAACTTGATGAGGCATGGCCGAATCTAGTTCGAGTGTTGTTCTGGCGAGACTATGAAATAGTCGAGAGCAGAACTTCACCTGTATAGAAATTATCTGGAAATATTCAGTGTTCGGTTTTGAAGGTACAAAAACCTTTAATATGGCCCGGTGGCTCAGCTGGTTAGAGCGCCGCCCTGTCACGGCGGAGGTCAGGGGTTCGAACCCCCTTCGGGTCGCTCAATTTCATAATGTTTGTTTTATTTGAACGGGATCTTAGCTCAGCTGGGAGAGCATCTGCCTTACAAGCAGAGGGTCACAGGTTCGAGCCCTGTAGGTCCCATTTTTCTTCTTACACTATTCGAGTGTAAGCCGATGTGGCTCAATTGGCAGAGCAGCTGATTTGTAATCAGCAGGTTAACGGTTCGAGTCCGCTCATCGGCTCTATATGGATGGCTTCCCGAGTGGCCAAAGGGGACAGACTGTAAATCTGCTGCAAATTGCTTCGGTGGTTCGAATCCACCGCCATCCATTTTTATGCAGAGCACTTAACGAGGTTACGAGTTTAGTGCGAGTTATGGGTGACCACATGATGTGGAAATCCCAATTTAATAATTCGTACGAGGTGCGGATTTATAATGACGCGGGGTGGAGCAGTCTGGAAGCTCGTCGGGCTCATAACCCGAAGGTCATAGGTTCAAATCCTGTCCCCGCTACTATATGCCTAGATAGCTCAGTTGGTAGAGCAGAGGACTGAAAATCCTCGTGTCGTTGGTTCGATTCCGACTCTAGGCATCTTTTTTATTTTATAGGACAGATTACTTGCTCAGTGAACAAATTGTTTACTGAGTTTTTTTATGATTTTTATTCTTTTTTTGGCATGATGTGATAATATAATGGCATGATTAAAGATAGTTTACTTTCTGAAATTGAAACAAATGAGACATACAGGAGTATCCTTCATATGTATGGCGAAGAGATATTATCCTGTGAGAAATATAATACTCTTAAGAACTATATTCAGCATGGGAATGTCACTGTATATGAGCATTGTATTCATGTTGCGCTTCTTTCTATCAGGATCAACCGAAAACTCGGCCTTGGCTGTAAGGAGAGAGATCTTGTAAGAGGAGCTCTTTTGCATGATTATTTCTTGTACGATTGGCATGATGCCGAGGCTCCGGTCAATACTCATCCCAAGCTTCACGGCTTTTATCATCCCGGAATTGCCCTTAAGAATGCAGTAAAAGACTATCCTCTTACTGAGCGTGAGAAAGATATAATTGCTAAGCATATGTGGCCGCTTACCGTTAAGCCGCCAAGATGCAGAGAGGCCTGGGTAATCTGCCTTGCCGATAAATATAGTTCTACTTTGGAAACGCTTAAAATCAGAAAAGGAAAAATCGGAATCAATTATGCATGATTTATATCATGAGCTGAAAAAGTTGGCAGAAAGTGATAATTATCCTTTCCATATGCCGGGACATAAGAGAAATACTACGAGCACCCCATTTGAGGGTGCTTTTCGTTGTGATATCACAGAAATAGATGGATTCGACAATCTACACGACGAAACAGGTCTTATTCTTGATGCAGAAAGAAGAGCAAACAAGCTTTATGGCGCCAAAGAGACGTATTTTCTTGTAAACGGTAGCACATGTGGAGTGTTAAGTGCTGTGTCCGCTGCGGCCTCGATGGGAGAAACGATACTGGCTGCCAGAGGTAGCCATAAAGCCTTATATCACGCTGCTTATATCAGAAATCTTGATATTAAATATCTTCCTTACAAGATGAATTCCAAATATGAAATCCCTGAGGCATACACTGCTGAGGACATTCGTCCATATCTGCCAAAAGATATTGCGGCATTATTTATCACTTCCCCTACATATGAGGGAAAGTGCAGCGATATTGCAGAAATTGCGGCGCTCTGCCATGAAAAAAACATTCCGCTTATTGTAGATGCGGCTCACGGAGCGCATTTTGGTTTTGGTAGCGCATCTGGTATCAATAGAAGCGAAAAAACAAGCAAAGATTATGCTTCTGTTCCCGAAAGTGCAGTAGCACAGGGGGCGGATATTGTGATCCACAGCGTTCACAAGACTCTTCCTTCCATGACACAGACAGCGCTTATTCATATAAACGGAGAACTTATTGATAAAGAGCTTGTAAAAAGATATCTGAGAATCTATCAGTCCAGCAGTCCTTCATATATACTCATGGCTTCAATTGAACAATGCATGGAAGAAATGGAGAAGAATGGAACTGAATATATAGATAAGCTCCTAAATTACAGGAATTATATATCTGAAGAGACCTCAGCACTTAAAAATATCAATTTACCCGGTCCTGATGAAATTGATGACCCCTGTAAAGTGCTTATTACAGACGCTTCCGGCACAATGACAGGACAGCAGATATATGATATACTTCGTACGGAATATGCTTTACAGCTTGAAATGGCGGGTACGAGAACTGCTCTTGCCATTATAACGGGAAGCGACACGAAAGAAGGAATAGAAAGGCTTATAGAAGCCTTAAAAAATATAGATAAAAAGATAGAAGAGGTTAAAAAGAGCAATATAGAAGGAAAATCAGGCAACCTCTTTAAGAATTCTAATATAGCGGAAATTGTCAGGATACGTGATATTCCACCATATAAAATGAAGCTTTCAAAGGCCTGGAATGCAAAGTCGGAGGTAGTAAGTATTGATAAGGCATGCGGAAGAATCTCTGCAGAATTTATCAACTTGTATCCACCGGGAATTCCGATAATTGTTCCGGGGGAAGTGCTCACGGAAGAAATTGTTTCGGAGATTAAGAACTGCAATGATAAGAATCTCAATCTTCAAGGTATAATAAATATAGATAAAAAACAGAGCGCCGAAATCGGCGTTAAGGTTATGGTAGATTTTTAAAGGTAATACGTTAGTTAGAGAGGATAAGTATGAGAAAAACCAAGATTATATGCACAATTGGTCCTTCAAGCGAGAGCGAAGAGAAGCTTCGTGAGATAATGCTTGCGGGTATGAATGTGGCTCGTTTTAATTTTTCACACGGTTCACATGAAGAGCATAAAAGAAAGTATGACAGGATCAAGAAGCTTCGCGAGGAGCTTGATCTTCCTATTGCTGTTATGCTTGATACAAAAGGTCCCGAGATAAGACTTAAGGACTTTGCAAACGGCAAAGAAGAGCTTGAAGCCGGTCAGAAATTCACACTTACTTCAAGAGATATACAGGGAACCAAGGACGAGGTTTCCATTACATACAAAGAGCTCACTAATGACTGTAAAAAAGGAATGACAATTCTTTTGGATGATGGTCTTATTGAGCTTGCGGTTGATGACGTGACGGATACAGATATAGTTTGCACTGTTGTTAACGGCGGACCGATTTCCGATAAAAAGGGAGTCAATGTGCCCGGAGCAGAGCTTACAATGCCATATCTTAGCGAACAGGACAGAGGCGATATCGAGTTCGGCTGCGATCAGGGCTTTGATTTTGTAGCTGCTTCTTTTGTCAGGACAGCAGCGGATGTACTTGCGATAAGAGAAATCCTTGATGCCAAGAACAGCCACATGAAGATTATAGCTAAGATAGAGAGTACTCAGGGAATCAATAATCTCAAGGAAATCCTTAAGGTGGCGGACGGAATCATGGTTGCCAGAGGCGATATGGGTGTTGAGGTGCCTTTTGAGGACGTTCCCGTTATTCAGAAAGAGATGATCAAGCTGGCAGAGGCTGAAGGAAAATATGTTATTACAGCAACACAGATGCTTGATTCTATGATCCATCATCCACGTCCGACAAGAGCCGAGGTTACAGACGTTGCCAACGCTATTTACGACGGAACCACAGCAATAATGCTTTCAGGAGAGACCGCATCAGGCGATTATCCTGTTGAAGCCGTTAAGACAATGGCCAGGATCGCGGAGCGTACAGAGGCCGATATCGACTACGTTGGAAGACTTCGAAAAAGAGATTACGCACCCGGTGATTCAACGACTGCGATCTCACATGCAACCTGTAATATAGCGGCTGAACTTAATGCAGATGCTATCATTACAGTCACTATGTCAGGATTTACCGCGGCTATGGTTTCAAGGTACAAACCCAACTGCCAGATCATCGCATGCACTATCAATCCGACTACATGCAGACAGCTTAACCTTATGTGGGGCGTAACACCGCTTCATATCAGACAGGAAGATACAGCGGACGAACTTTTCAAAGAGGCCGTAAGCTCAGCTAAACGCTACGGATATCTCAAAGACGGCGACAAAGTCGTACTTACAGCCGGAGTTCCTCTCGGAATACCCGGAAGAACCAATATGATTCGTGTTGAGGAGCTTTAATGGGTAAGATATTTCTTTTGATGGGAAAAAGCACATCGGGCAAGGACACAATTTACCGAGAGCTCATAAAAAACGGGGATCTTAAGCTTAATAAAGTCATTCCTTATACAACTCGTCCCATGAGAGACGGCGAGAAAGACGGAGTTCAGTATTTTTTTAAGGATGAGAACGGATATCTTAACCTCAAAAACGCAGGAAAGATAATTGAAGAGAGAACCTATCATACCAATTACGGCGAGTGGCGATATTTTACCGTTGACGACGGCCGGATAGACCTTGATGGCGGCAATTATCTGATGATAGGAACGCTTGAGTCCTACTGCTACATAAGGGATTATTTCGGAAAAGAAAATGTGGTACCGCTTCTTATTGATGTGGATGCCAAGATACGTCTTACAAGAGCTATGCACAGAGAAGATAAGCAAGAACACCCCAGATATGATGAGATGTGCAGAAGATTTCTTGCCGACGAAGAAGATTTTGCCGAAGATAAGCTTAAGGAAGCAGGCGTAAGTAAGCTCTTTAAGAACAACGAAGCCATCGAAACCTGTATAAAAGAAATAACTGAATACATAAATCGAGAAATACGATAAAATATATTATATAGAGAAATGAAGTAAAGTTGTAACGAGGTGCGAAGCATGGATATTAAAGTTAATAATATCAGCCCGACAACTCAGATCCCGGAGCCCGAGCAGGTTAAAGAGGCGAATGGGGATTTTAAATTTGTGCTTACAAGTAAGCTCGAAGATACGGGGCTTGCGGAGCGCCTTAATCTGATGCTGCAGGATATCGTTCAGCAGGGAAAACGTATATCCAAGAGAAACGATATCAAAGATATGCAGAGATACAGACTTCTGATCAAAGATTTCTTAAATGAAGTAGTATCAAGATCACACGAATTCTCAAGAGAGAACTTTCTTGACAGAAAGGGAAGACACAGAGTTTACGGCATCATCAGACAGGTGGATGATGAGCTTGATGCGCTTGCACAGGAACTGGTTAAAGATGAAAAAGACAACATAAGCATCCTTGCCAAGATTGGACAGATAGAAGGGCTGCTTTTGGATATTTTTACATGAGTAGGGAGCTAAAATGGCGGATTTTGCCGATATCATAGATCAAGTTCAGATGAAAGAGCACATGCAAAATGCGCTTTTGACAGACAAGATATCACATGCGTATATAATTTCCGGAGAAAATAATTCGGGAAAAGAGTATATCGCACGAATCTTTGCCAAAGCTCTACAGTGCGAGGACAGGGCCGAAAAAGACGGATATATTGAAGCTTGCAACAAGTGTCCGTCCTGTATAAAAGCAATGTCCGATTCACATCCTGACATTATCACGATAACGCATGAAAAGCCCGGAAGTATCGGTGTAGACGACATTAGACTTAAGCTCCGCGACGACGTGGTAATTAAGCCGTACGAAAGCAAATACAAAATATATATCATTCCCGAGGGAGAAAAAATGACGGTCGCAGCTCAGAATGCGCTTCTTAAGACGCTTGAAGAGCCGCCCGCATACATAGTTATCATCATTCTTACAAGTAATATCAATGCATTTCTCCCGACAATCACAAGCAGATGCATAGTTTTACCTATGAAACCCGCACAGGACGACACCATAATGAAGTTCCTAATGGAAGAGTGCCATGTTGTGGATTATAAGGCCATGCTTTGCGCTTCTTTTGCAAGAGGAAACGTCGGAAAAGCGCTGGAGCTTGCATCAAATGAGAGATTTGAGAGCCTTAAGAACAGCACCATTGAGCTGATCGGTAAGCTTCCGCACCTTGAGATACATGATATGCTCGAAAGAGTCAGAACTATCCTCGCCCCTTCCGAAGAGGAAGAAAAAACTTCCAAGAAGGGAATAGATGACAAAAACCTCGAAGATTTCCTTGATGTACTCTACTTTCTGTTCAGAGACATGCTTGTCTACAAGGCTACGGACAACGAGGAACACTTGATTTTCACAGATAAAATAGCGTATATTAGTAGTGTTACATCAAAATGTAGTTATCAAGATATTGATAAAATTATTAAAATCATGGAGACTGCGAAAAATCGCATTAAATCCAATGTTAATATAGAACTTGCCCTTGAGCTTATGCTTATCGGCATAAAGGAGTATTTATGACAAGAGTAATCGGCGTTAGATTCAGAACTGCCGGAAAGATATATTTCTTTTCACCCGGAAAATATTTGATCAAAAAAGGTGATCACGTAATTGTTGAGACAGCAAGAGGAGTAGAATACGGAACCGTTGTTTCAGAGCCCAAGGAAATACCCGACGAAGATGTGGTCAAGCCTTTAAAGACCGTCCTTAGAACATCCAGCACCAAGGATGACGAACAGGAAAAAGAAAACCGTAAAAAAGAAAAAGAAGCATTTAAGGTCTGCCTTGAGAAGATCAAGAAGCACAACCTTGAGATGAAACTCATAGATGCAGAGTATACATTCGACAACAACAAGATCCTCTTTTACTTTACTGCCGACGGCAGGATCGATTTCAGAGAGCTGGTAAAAGACCTTGCGGCTGTATTCAAGACAAGGATTGAGCTCAGACAGATCGGTGTAAGAGATGAGACCAAGATAATCGGTGGCTACGGAATCTGCGGAAGACCGCTCTGTTGTCATTCATATCTTGCAGACTTCGTTCCTGTATCCATCAAGATGGCCAAGGAGCAGAGCCTTTCACTTAATCCGACCAAGATCTCGGGTGTTTGCGGAAGACTTATGTGCTGCCTCAAGAACGAAGAGGACGTATACGAAGAACTCAACCGTATGATGCCAGGCGTAGGCGATATCTGTACAGCCAACGACGGATATGAAGGCGAGGTATCAAGCGTTAACATTCTTCGTCAGACCATCAAGATCCTTGTTGATATCGACGATGAGAAGGAAGTTCACGAGTACAAGCTCGATGAGATAACCAATATTAAGAAGAAACCTAAGAAAAAGAACAACAATAATAAGAAAAATTCTCAAGATGAAGAAGAAATGAAAGAGCTCGAGAAGCTTGAGAAGATCGAGAAACAGGAAGGAAAGTCAAAGCTTGGGGACAATTGATCTAAAACCCGGTGAAAGACTGGATGAGCTCCAGAGGAACAACTATAGGATAATACAAGATCCGGAGAGATTTTGCTTCGGCATGGATGCAGTTCTTTTGTCCGGATTTGCGACGGCACAGGAAGGAGCCAGAGTACTTGACCTTGGCACCGGAACCGGAATAATCCCGATACTGATGGCGGCTAAGACTAAGGCAAAAGAGCTGATAGGACTTGAGATACAGCCCGAGAGCGCAGACATGGCCGATCGCAGTGTAATCCTAAATGACCTCCAAGAGCGCGTGAAAATAGTTCAAGGTGATATTAAGGAGGCAGAGCATCTATTTGAGGCTGCCTCCTTTGATGTTGTTACGAGTAATCCTCCGTACATGATAGGCGGGCACGGACTTAAAAATCCCGATGCGCCCAAGGCGATCGCAAGGCATGAAGTCCTTTGCGACCTCGAGGATGTGATAAAGGCAGCAGCAAAGTGCCTTAAACCCGGAGGAAAGTTCTACATGGTGCACAGACCCTTCAGACTCGCCGAGATCATGGTAATGATGCATGATTACAAGCTTGAGCCAAAGAGAATGAAGCTTGTGTATCCATATGTGGACAAAGAGCCCAATATGGTCCTCATAGAAGGAGCCAGAGGCGGAAGATCAAGACTTACGGTAGAAAAGCCGCTCATCATTTATGATGCGCCCGGCAAATACACACAGGAAATATACGACATATACGGGTACTAATTATGCAGGGAATGTTATATCTATGCGCGACACCCATAGGAAATCTCGATGATATGACCTTTAGGGTGCTTGAGACATTAAAAAACGTTGACCTGATAGCTGCGGAGGATACCAGAAACAGCATTAAACTCCTCAATCATTTCGATATTCACACCGAAATGACCAGTTATCACGAGTACAACAAATATGATAAAGCTCTTTTCCTTATAGAAAAGATGCAGCAAGGACAGAACGTTGCTCTTATAACGGATGCGGGAACGCCCGCCATATCGGATCCCGGAGAGGTGCTTGTAAGAGAGTGTCAAAAGGCAGGGATCAAGGTGACATCGCTCCCCGGACCGGCGGCTTGTATTACTGCGCTTACGCTTTCCGGATTATCTACAAGGAGATTTTGCTTTGAAGGCTTTCTTCCTTCACTTGATGATAAGAAAGCAAGGAAAAGAATCCTCGAAGACCTCAAGGATGAGAGCAGAACGATCATATTGTATGAGGCTCCGCACCATTTAAAGGCGGCTCTTGATGACCTTTACGAGACTTTGGGAGATAGGAAGATCACTCTTTGCAGGGAACTTACCAAGAAGTTTGAAGATATAACACCGACTACGCTGGAAGGAGCAATCTCTTTTTACAAGGAAAACGACCCGAGAGGGGAGTACGTACTTGTCATTGAGGGAAAGAGCCTTGAAGAACAGGACGAGGAAAAGAGGAAATCCTGGCAGGAAATGAGCATAGAAGAGCACATGAAATTCTATGAGGATGCGGGTGTTTCGCATAAAGATGCAATGAAAAAAGTTGCGGCGGACAGAGGGGTCGGAAAACGTGAAATTTATCAGGCTTTACTTGATGAAAAGTAACGAGTATGCGCTTGATAAAAATTTGACTTTGTAGTATAAATGAAGTAACGGTCGCAAATTTTGGTTTTTTATACCAAAGATAATATTATAAAGAAAAGAGGTCGAATCAGATGGCAGAAATCAATTTAAGTCAGTATGGCATCACAGGAACAACTGAGATAGTTCATAATCCTTCATATGAGATGTTGTATGAAGAGGAGAAGAAGCCTGAGCTTACAGGTTATGAGAAAGGTCAGGACACAGAGCTTGGTGCTGTCAACGTTATGACAGGTATCTACACAGGACGTTCTCCTAAAGACAAGTACATCGTTATGGACCAGAATTCTAAGGACACTGTTTGGTGGACATCAGAAGAGTATCCTAACGACAACCACCCTATGACAGAAGAGACATGGGCTAAGGTTAAGGAGATCGCTAAGAACGAGCTTTGCAACAAGAGACTTTTCGTTGTTGACGCTTTCTGCGGCGCTAACAAGGATTCTCGTATGGCAGTTCGTTTCATCGTAGAGGTTGCTTGGCAGGCTCACTTCATTAAGAACATGTTCATTCAGCCTACAGATGCAGAGCTTGCAGACTTCAAGCCTGACTTCGTAGTTTACAACGCTTCACTTGCTAAGGTTGACGATTACAAGGCACTTGGCCTTAACTCTGAGACATGCGTAGCATTCAACATCACAAGCCGTGAGCAGGTTATCATCAACACATGGTACGGCGGAGAGATGAAGAAGGGTATGTTCTCAATGATGAACTACTATCTTCCTCTTAAGGGCATGGCTTCTATGCACTGCTCAGCTAACACAGATATGGAAGGTAAGAACACAGCTATCTTCTTCGGTCTTTCAGGAACAGGTAAGACAACACTTTCAACAGATCCTAAGAGACTCCTCATCGGTGATGACGAGCACGGTTGGGACGACAACGGCGTATTCAACTTCGAAGGTGGTTGCTATGCTAAGGTTATCGGACTTGATAAGGAGTCTGAGCCTGATATCTACAACGCTATCAAGAGAGATGCTCTTCTTGAGAACGTAACTGTTGCTGCTGATGGTAAGATTGATTTCGAAGATAAGAGCGTTACAGAGAATACTCGTGTATCTTATCCTATCAACCACATCGACAACATCGTACAGAAGGTTAACAAGATCTCTGCAGGTCCTGATGCGAAGAACGTTATCTTCCTTTCAGCTGACGCTTTCGGAGTACTTCCTCCTGTATCAATCCTCACACCTGAGCAGACTCAGTACTACTTCCTTTCAGGCTTCACAGCTAAGCTTGCAGGAACAGAGAGAGGAATCACAGAGCCTACACCTACATTCTCAGCTTGCTTCGGACAGGCATTCCTTGAGCTTCATCCTACAAAGTACGCTCAGGAGCTCGTTAAGAAGATGCAGAAGAGCGGAGCTAAGGCTTACCTCGTAAACACAGGTTGGAACGGAACAGGCAAGAGAATCTCCATCAAGGATACTCGTGGAATCATCGATGCTATCCTTAACGGTGATGTAAACAAGGCTGAGACTAAGAAGATCCCGATCTTCGATTTCGAAGTTCCTACATCACTTCCCGGAGTTGATCCTGCAATCCTTGATCCCAGAGACACATACGCTGATGCTTCTGAGTGGGAAGCTAAGGCTAAGGATCTTGCACAGAGATTCAACAAGAACTTCAAGAAGTACGAAGGAAACGCAGACGGCAAGGCACTTGTTGCTGCAGGCCCTCAGCTTTAATCTGAAGTTTGAAGCTACAATAAAGATATACACGGCGTCGAGAGAGATCTCGGCGCCGTTTTTTTGAGCAGAGCACTTGCCGAGGTAAGTGCTATAATATAAAGAAATAACACAATAAGGGGTAAGCATATGTTATACGGAGGAATAGAAGCGGGCGGAACCAAGATGATCTGCGTTGTCGGAAACGAGAACGGCGAGATCCTTGAAAGGGTTACGATACCAACAAAAAGTCCTGAAGAAACAATTCCGGCAATGGTAGATTTTTTTAAAGGAAAAGACATTGCATCGCTCGGAATAGCTTGCTTTGGGCCTATAGATCTAAATAAAGAATCCAAAACCTACGGCTTTATCACTTCCACACCAAAGCTCGAGTGGAGAAATTATGATATTGTCGGAGCTTTCAAAAAAGAGCTCAATATTCCCATAGGTTTTGATACCGATGTAAACGGTTCGCTCCTTGGTGAGATAACCTGGGGATGCGCGCGCGATAAGAAAAACGCACTATACATCACCATCGGAACCGGCATAGGCGGCGGTGTAATGACAAACGGACAGCTCCTTCACGGAATGCTTCATCCCGAGCTTGGGCATATTAAGCTGCAGCCTGCGGAAGGTGACGCTTATAAAGGAAAATGCCCTTACCACGGAACCTGCTTTGAGGGAATGGCATCGGGTCCTGCGATAGAAGATCGTTGGGGCAAAAAAGCAATTGAATTGGCGAACAAGGAAGAAGTATGGGAACTTGAAAGTTATTATATAGCACAGGCACTCTGCGATTTCATAGTTACGCTAAGCCCTGAGATCATCATACTCGGGGGCGGTGTTATGAACCAGGAACAGCTCTTTCCACTTATAAGAAAGAAGACACTTGAGCAGCTTTCGGGATATATAAAGACCAAAGAACTTGAGAACATAGAAACATATATAGTTCCCGCATCACTTAACGGTGACCAGGGAATCATGGGCGCTGTAAAGCTCGCTATTGACGTGTTATAATGCTTATATGCGCACGAAAAAACATACACTTAGAAATAAGATAATTATATGGGCACTTGGATTCGCGCTGATTCTTGCGCTGGCTGTTGCTGCGGCTAGTTTCAGCCTTTCTTTTCGTTATCTTAAACGTAATCAGCATCAATCCGCCATGACAAATATACAGCTCCTCGGAAGCGAGATAGACGATGAGATCAAAACGGCAATGACTTTTACCAACTGGATCTGTCTGGATACTACGCTCGGAGGATATCTTCAAAATGTTGAGAACTACTACAATACCAACGAACAGGCCGGTCGTAGGCTCTCTGTCACAACATGGGATCACCTTAACAACGAATACAATATCGTAGGAATAAGAGATATCGTCAACAGAGTTATTGTGTCAACGCCAAGCGGAGATCAGTATCTGCAGTCCTTATCGGGAGGCGATACTCAGAGTGTAGCGGATATAAGCCACAAGATAATGGAATCCGAACATTTCTCGGAACTGTTAAACGGAAAAGGCTATACATGGATCGGTCCGATACAGAACCCGCTTATGAAAAGCGGAAACGAGCTTATTATTCCAATCATAAAGAGTGTGCAGAGCGCTTCATCATATGAGATGATCGGATGGATCTATATGGATATTCCGGTAAGCCGCTTAACTTCTAAGATTAAGAGCTTTAACATGGAAGAAGATGAAGCTCTTTTTATCACCTTTAGCGAAGGAAACACTTTTAAATTTGACGGCGAAAACCTTGTCAGAGCAGACAAACAGGGAGATGTGATCTCTTATATTCTTCCAAACTCCGGATGGGAAATATCTTATCTTCCGTCAGCGAAAGCGCTCCAAAATAGAATGAATTATTACGGTCTTGTGATCTTTATGATCGTGCAGATCATTGTGCTTGCAGGAGCGTTGCTCTCGGTCATCCTTCACAAGACAATAACGGGACCCGTTTCACAGATTGTAGACAGACTTGATCTGATCGGCGCCGGAGATTTTTCCAGAGATGAAAAGATAGAGTGGGACAATGAGCTTGGTGATATAGGAACGGGAATCAATAATCTCGCCGCCAATGTTTCCGCACTCATGGAAAAAAGACTCCTCGATGAGAAGGCCAAACAGGATCTGGAATACAGAGTTCTGCAATCTCAGATCAATCCGCACTTTCTTTATAACACGCTTAATACCATCAAATGGATGGCGACAATACAAGGTTCAGACGGAATCGCAGACATGTCGACCGCGCTTTCAAGACTAATGAAAAACATAGCAAAGGGCACGGAGAATCTCATTACACTAAGGGATGAATTTGCGCTTGTAGATGACTATTTTACCATCATGAAATACAGATACGGCGGAACGATATCACTGGAATACATAACTGATGATGAAGCTCTTTTAGATAAAAAGATCAATAGATTCTCACTTCAGCCCATAGTTGAGAATGCGATATTTCATGGTATAGAGCCCAAGGGAACTTCGGGAAAGATCGTGATCCATACCTATCAAAAAGAAGATAAGCTCATTATCGAGGTGACCGACAACGGAGTCGGAATGAGTGAAGAAGCCATAAAATCCGTCTTAAACGGCGAGAGCAATACTTCGACGGAATTCTTTAAACAGGTGGGAACCTATAACGTTAACCAAAGGATCAAGTACACCTTCGGTGAAGAGTATGGAATAGAAATAACCAGTAAGCTTGGGGAATACACGACAATGAGATTCGTACTTCCCATGGACTACGAAGAGGATAAAAAGTAACTATCGTTTCGAAGGAGATGCGATAAATGTACAGATTACTGATAGTGGACGATGAACCGCTCGTGCAGATAGGACTTAAAACAATGCTTTCAAAAGAGCATTCAAATGACATCGAGATAATCGCGACGGCGTCCAACGGCAAGGAAGCATGGGAGATAATTGAAAAAGAAAAACCCGATATTGTCATAGCGGATATAAGAATGCCCGTCATGACAGGTCTTGAGCTGCTTCAAAAATCATACGAGAAATTCGGGAACATTCCGGCATTTATCATCCTTACCGCATATGAAGAATTCGACATGGTAAGAGAAGCGCTGTCGGGAGATGCGGTAGACTATCTTGTCAAAATAGAACTTACACCCAAGACACTAAACGCAGCTCTTTCCAAAGCAATAAAGAGAATAGAAGGCTCTGCGCCTGCGCCCAAAAGAGCTGACGTTGGAGCGACATCTTCGCTCGACGACCTCAGGCAGAAGTTTCTTTTAAGACTTATATTTAACAGCTCTCATCTTGGGGAAGATGATATCAAAAAAGAAGCTAAAGAGCTCGGAGTCGATCTGGAATTTAAAAAATACACAGTTGTTTACGGTGAGATAGCGGTAGACGCTGCGCAGGGAGAGGCTTCGACCGACACCTTGGATATTTATACTTCAAGTCTAAACATGGCAAAAGAGATTCTTTCAAAATATAATAACCAATGCCGAGTGGTATCGGTTGATCTAAGACATTTTGTTGTCGTTTTCTTTTTTGCGGAAGACACTGATGTCTCAACTACAATGGACGAGATCGCAGATGCGCTTGAAAACGCCAGGACGATGGTGTCGGGTTACTTTAAGAGCGCAATGACCTTCGGAATAGGATCTGCCGTTTCGAAGGTCACCGACATAGCGGTATCTTGTGATGAGGCGATGACAGCTCTTTCTTCTGCAGACGAAGAAACACCGATAAGCCGATATGACATAATAGTCGGAAACAACAGAAGATCCGGCAAAGATAAGCTCATTCAGACAATCCAGGAATACATCGATGATAATCTTAACGGAAGAGTGCAGCTAAACGAAGTTGCGGAAGCATTCGGGCTCTCGCCCGCATATCTGTCGGTGCTCTTTAAAAAGACAATGGAGACCGGCTTTTCCGAATATGTATATACTAAGAAGATTGAAAAGGCAAAAGAGATGCTTCTTTCGGGGGACATGAAGATCTACGAAGTCGCCGATGCACTTGGTTTTGAATCAGCCTATTATTTTTCAAAAGTCTTTAAAAAAGTGGATGGACACAGCCCGCGTGAATACATAAGAAGTAAAAGCGATATCTAAAGCAGCATGTTTATGGGGAACTTAGAGGGTGGAGGCAAGACATGAGAAACAAAGTCTTAGGGTTATTGCTTACTGTTACATTGATAATTCTCGAGATGACGGGATGTACCGGCGCAAAGGGTACAAACGAAAGCACCGAACAACTTAATAATACGGCGCAGGAAAGTGACAACAAGTCGGAAGATAAGATCACACTTAAGTGGGCACTTTGGGATGCTTCAAACAACGAGTGCTATAAAGTACTTGCTGATGCGTTTATGGATGAACATCCCGAAGTAAACATAGAAATGGTAGACCTTGGATCTGCAGATTACAGCACTGCTCTAGGAACTCAGCTTGCCGGAGAAAATGCGGACTATGATGTTGTTACGATAAAAGACGTTCCGGGCTATGTGACCCTTGTAAAAAAGGGCGTCCTCGAACCGTTGGATAGTTTTATTGAAAAAGACGGGATCGATCTTTCGTGTTACAGCGGAGTGACAGATCAGCTTATGATGAACGGTTGGCTTTATGAGCTACCGTTTCGCTCAGATATATGGATAATCTACTACAACAAGGATATTTTTGACCTTGCCGGAGTTCCGTATCCGACCAACGATATGACTTGGAAACAGTACGACAAGCTTTGCAGGAAGGTGGCGGGAACCTACGAAGGAAGACAGATTTACGGTGCTCATTATCACACATGGAGATCCACGGTACAGCTTGACGGGATTCTTGACGGAAAAAACACTATTGTAGACGGTCATTACGAGTTTACAAAACCCTATTACGAGATGGTCCTTTCGCAGCAAAAAGACAAAGTTTGCATGGACTACGCTACGCTCAAAACCAGAGGACTTCATTATTCCGCGGCATTTGCGCAAGGGAATGTTGCGACGATGAATATGGGTTCCTGGTTCATATCAACACTTATTAATAAGATAAAAGAGGGAGAATATACACAGTGCGCGAACTGGGGAATAGTGAAGTATCCTCACGCAGAAGGCGTTGAGCCCGGTTCGACTCTGTCTACGATAACCGCGCTCGCAATCCCAAAGGCAGCAGACAACAAAGAAGCAGCCTGGGATTTTGTCAGATTTGTAAGCGGAGAAAAGGGCGCAGAAATAATGGCCCGGACAGGAAACATCCCCGCGATGAGAGGCGAAAAAATCGCTGAACTCATAGCAGGGATGGATGGTTTTCCTAATGATGAAGCTTCAAAAGAAGCTCTTGTAACAAGTCACACATATCTCGAAATGCCTGCGATCGACAAATCCTCAGAGATCGAAGCGGTTCTTAATAAGCAACACGATCTGCTTATGAATGAAGAAACAGGCATCGATGAAGCCATTACAGCAATGAATGAAGGCGTGCAGGCAATAATCAATTAGCGCTTTTTCTCGTGCTCAAGAGATGCCTTAACAAATCCTGAGAAAAGAGGATGAGGTCTGTTGGGACGAGACTTAAGCTCCGGATGAGCCTGTGTTGCCATATGGAAATCGTTGGAAGGAAGCTCGATCATCTCAACGATCCTTCCGTCGGGTGACATACCGCAAAGCTTCATGCCGTTTGAAACAAGTACGTTTCTGTAGTCGTTGTTAACCTCATATCTGTGACGGTGACGCTCTGTGATATCAGTTGAACCAAAGAGCTCAAACGCCTTGGAATCCTTATCGAGTACGCAAGGATATGAACCGAGACGAAGTGTTCCGCCGATATCTTCAACACCGTTCTGATCGGGTAAAAGAGCTATCATAGGATGTGTTGTGTTGGGATCAAACTCAATTGAATGAGCATCCTTGTAACCAATAACATTTCTGGCAAATTCAATAATAGCAAGCTGCATACCAAGGCAAAGACCAAGGTAAGGAACATTGTTCTCACGGGCATACTTGATGGCGTGGATCATACCCTCGATACCGCGGTCTCCGAAACCACCGGGAACAAGGATACCGTCTACATCCGAAAGAATGGAAGCAACATTCTCTTCCGTAACCTCTTCTGAATCTACCCACTTAATATCAACAGCAGTCTGATTGGAAATACCGCCGTGCTTAAGAGCTTCAACAACACTGATGTAAGCATCGTGGAGCTGAGTGTATTTACCTACAAGTGCGATCTTAACCTCATGACTTAATGAGTAAAGAGTATCAACCATTGCCTTCCAATCGGTAAGATCGGGCTCGGGACAATCAAGGTTCAGGCATTCACATGCAACGTGAGCCAAACGCTCTTTTTCCATAGCAAGAGGTGCCTCGTAGAGGTACTCAAGATCGAGATTCTGAAGAACGTGATTGCTGGGTACGTTACAGAAAAGAGCAATCTTGTCCTTGGTATCCTGGTCAAGAGCAATCTCGGAACGACATACGATAACATCGGGCTGAAGACCCATTCCCTGCATAGTCTTAACAGCTGACTGTGTGGGCTTGGTCTTGATCTCCTGAGAAACTCGAAGATAAGGGATAAGTGAAACGAGGATGAGCATTGCATTCTCGCGTCCTACTTCATGCTGGAACTGTCTGATCGCCTCAAGGAAAGGCTGGCTCTCGATATCTCCGACTGTTCCGCCGACCTCGATGATCGCGATATGCGTCTCATCATCTGTAAAGTTCCTGTAGAACTTACTCTTTATCTCATTGGTAATGTGCGGGATAACCTGTACAGTGCGTCCGCCATAGTCGCCGCGACGCTCCTTCTGAAGAACAGACCAGTAAATCTTACCGGTTGTAACGTTTGAATTTTTATCAAGATTCTCGTCAATAAATCTTTCGTAGTGACCAAGGTCGAGGTCAGTTTCAGTGCCGTCTTCGGTTACGAAAACCTCACCGTGCTGAACGGGGTTCATCGTTCCGGGGTCGATGTTGATATAGGGGTCAAACTTCTGCATGGTCACCTTGTAACCACGAGCCTTCAACAATCTTCCGAGTGATGCGGCGGTGATTCCCTTACCGAGTCCTGATACGACACCACCTGTCACAAAAATATACTTTACAGCCATTTCTTAACTTCCTCCTGATTTCTTGACGAGACAATATTTATATATAAAAACAAGTTATTATTATATAGATTTAACGGGTGAAAATCTAGATGCTAATCCAAATTATTTAATAAAACTTTTAGGTTCTGCAATTGAAATATCAAATTGTACACTATACAATACATAGTATAGCATATTAATATAAGGAATAAATACAATGGATAATAATCAGAATCAAAGAAATAACAATCCGCTCGGAGGCGGATCCAATTCACCGAGAAGACAGAACATAATTCTTCTTTTGGTGGCAGCTCTTGTCACGATGGTCTGCATGTCCTATTTCCTCAGGGCATTCTCAGATAATACCAACAAAGAAATAACCTATAGCGAATTCATCCAAATGGTTGATGACGGTAAGGTGGAGAAGATCGTCATTGATTATGACAAGATAGACATATATCCCAAGGAATCCAAAGACGAGGATAAGCTTGGCGCAGGATATTCATATTGGACAGGTAATTCAACCGTTACCTACTACACAGGTAAAGCGGAGGAAGACAGCGTCCTTACGGAAAGAATGCTGAAGGCCGGTGTAGAAGTCAGCAGCAAAGTTCCGGACAATTCCGGAATAATCCTTTCCGTTATATTACAGTATGTTGTACCGATCCTTCTTATGTGGCTTATACTTTCCATTATCTTCAGAAGAATGGGAAGAGGCGGCGGACCGCTCAGCGTCGGTAAGAGCAACGCCAAGGTTTACGTACAGAAAGAAACCGGAGTAACATTCAAGGATGTTGCAGGTGAGGATGAGGCAAAAGAGTCCTTGGTAGAGGTTGTTGATTTCCTTCATAACCCTTCCAAGTACGTCAAGATCGGAGCGAAGCTCCCCAAGGGAGCGCTTCTTGTGGGACCTCCCGGAACAGGTAAGACACTTCTTGCCAAGGCTGTTGCCGGAGAAGCACATGTTCCTTTCTATTCACTTGCAGGTTCTGATTTCATCGAGCTTTATGTCGGTGTCGGAGCAAGCCGTGTAAGAGACCTCTTTAACGAAGCAAGTAAGAATGCACCTTGCATCATTTTCATAGATGAGATAGACGCGATCGGACGTAGCCGTGACAGCAAGTACGGCGGCGGTAACGAAGAGCGTGAGCAGACACTTAACCAGCTCCTTTCCGAGATGGACGGATTTGATTCATCCAAGGGTGTGCTTATCCTGGGTGCGACCAACAGACCCGAGATCCTTGATAAAGCGCTCCTTAGACCCGGACGTTTCGACAGAAGAATCATCGTTGACAGACCCGATCTTAAGGGTAGAGAAGAGATCCTTAAGGTTCATTCCAAAGACGTCAAGATGGATGAGACCGTTGATCTTAAAGAACTTGCACTTGCAACAGGCGGAGCCGTAGGTTCCGATCTTGCCAACATGATCAATGAAGCTGCCATCAACGCAGTTAAGGCAGGAAGAGAGTGCGTTAACCAGAAAGACCTCATGGAAGCCTTTGAACAGGTTATTGCAGGTAAAGAAAAGAAGAGCTCAATCCTCAGCAAAGAGGAAAGAAAGAGCGTCAGCTACCATGAAGTCGGTCACGCTCTTGTCAGCGCGGTACTCAACAACACAGAGCCTGTTCAGAAGATTACAATTGTTCCCAGAACAAAAGGATCTCTTGGATATGTTCTTCAGCTTCCCGAAGATGAGAATCATCTTAAGACCAAAGAAGAGCTTATGGATGATATCATTATCGCGATGGGCGGACGTGCTGCAGAGGAACTTATATTTAATACCGTTACAACAGGTGCAATGCAGGATATTGAGGATGCAACAAGCACTGCCAGAAATATGATCACACTCTACGGTATGAGCGAGAGATTCGGACTTATGCAGCTTGAATCAATCCAGAACAGATATCTTGATGGAAACAGAGTTCTTCAGTGCAGTGATGAGACAGCTACACTCATCGATGAAGAAGTAAAGAACATTTTGGCAAAGGCCTATGACAAGGCAAAAGAAATTCTCAGTCAGCACCTTGATACAATGGATAAGATTGCACAGTTCCTTATTGAAAAAGAAACCATCACAGGTGCGGAATTCATGAAGATATACCGTGAGGCCGAGAATATTCCCGAACCTACGGAAGAAGAGAAGGAAGCCAATAAGAGTAAAAGACTCTATGCAACGAGACCTGAATCAGCAAAGGTCGGAGAAGACATTCCTGTTAAGACAAAGGAAGAAACTAAAAAAGAAGATTTGGTTTCCGAAAACGAAAAAAATGAGGCGGCGCCTTCATCCGACAAGACTGAAAACACGGAAAACAGCACAAAAACCGACGATAATACAGATCAATCTGTTACATCAGGCGGACTGTTCTCCCATGTTCCCGATAATTTCAACAAATAATAATGACACCGTAATAAAAGGCAAGGTTATAGCTGAACTTCACAGCTATAGCCTTTATTTTTTGCCATAACCATGCACCTTCTTGCGCGACCCAAAGAATCCTAAAATTAACAATCTGACGACCGGTCAAAAAAATATTTGATAATCTTTAATAAAATTGTTAAAAACTATTGCAATATTTGTTAAGTGTGTCTATAATGTGAATTACCGATAAGTTTTGAGGGGAACGAGTCGGTAGTTTAAAAATAGTTATGTAATAGTTTTTCGAATAGTATTTGTTGGAGGAGAAGTGCATGAAAAAGACTAGCCTTTGGTCTCTTGCTCTTAAGAGACTACTTCCTATCATCTTAAGTTTATCATTATTGATCGCTAATTTTGATTCTCTGCAAGTAAGCGCAGGTGAACCCGGCGAGGAGCCCGCAATTGTAGATGAAGAGCCCACGCAGGAGCCCACAGAAGATAACGATCAGAATGATGATTCGGACAAGGAAGACGGCGCTGACGATCAGAGCAGCGACGATGTAAATAATCCTGATAATAATAAAGAAGTGAATTCTGACAATAAGTCTGATAATCCCGTTCAGAACGAAGAAACTCTGCCCGCAGAAGGCAACCCTGCAAACGAGGAAAATCCCGATGCGCAGCTTGCTGACGGCGAGAAGCCCGAGGGCGCTGAAGAAGGCGAAGGTGTTCTTCTTGATGAGAACGGAAATCCTATAGATCCTTCTATTTTGCTCCCTAAAAATATTCAGGCTAAGAATATGAATTCAAACGATAACGTTGGCATGAACGAGCCTGAAGAAGTCATCATTTCTTTTGAGATCACAGATCCCAATAATAATGAATCAAAATTTGAACTATTTGAGGGAAGGTATGAGCCTAAGGATAATGAAAGATATTATCCCGGAGGAGGGTCATACACTACTTCTCATGTAGAAAAAGAAGATGATAAAGTTACTGCTCGAGTTTCCTTCTATTATGATATAGACGATGACTATGAAGTCTCTTCAGTATCATGCGACGGAGCAAAAGAAGTAGAACATAATCCGAGTTCGGAATATGAAAAAATAGTGTGCCACTTCGAAGATCTGAAGAAAGGCGAGAACAACTATACACTTAATATAACAGTTAAAAAGATAGATGAAGTTGATCCGGTAATTGAAAGTGTTACTGTAGCAGAAGGAACCCCTACTTACACTTGCGATGAAACAGGCCTTACTGCGTTTTCAACCAGCAGTTCAAATCTTAGCGTAACAGCAAAGGCTACTGATGATAAAGGCATAGATTCTGTATATGTTGTGGCAGATTATGACGACGAAGAAGAGTTGTTTGAGATGAGCCTCGGTACAGAAGATACCTATACTTGGAATCCCAATCATCACGGAAACTACAAGATAAAAAAGGTCATTGCGGAAGACCGTGCGGGTAATACTGCAGAGTTTTCAGAATTTTCTCCGAAAGCATTATGCTATTACGAAGCAGATGAAATGGATGATCTGGATGTATCTCTTCAAACAGGAAAGGGTGAATCAAAGGATGAGGAATGGCATTCAGAAGTAATTGATGGTCAGTTAATGATTAATGTTGCCGGAAGCACTTCAAGAAAGATTCAATCGGTTATAGTTACAGGTATTGATGGAAATACAGCAGCGCAGTCTGAATTAAAAAACACTAAGTTTGAGATAGATCAAAACATCCCGGTTCCAACTAATAAAGAAGGTAAAACAGAATATAAGGTAAGTGTTCTGTTTTACGGAGATACAGACCCCATAGAGATTGATTCTAAGACAGCATGGATTGATAACACGGCTCCTTCGGCAGAGATTAAGATTGAGGTGGATGATAGAGTTCAAGACGGCAGTAACAAGCATGGCCACCACAGCTATAACGAGGATGTGGATATGCTCATCAAAGTTCCTGCAAAGTGCGACGGAGAAGCAGAAGGAAAGGATGTAAGTGGATTCTACAAGATTGTTTATACTGTGAAAACATCAGAGAATGATAGTCCTCAGGTTTTTGAAAAAGATATTCATGAGAGAGATAGAAGAAATAGTGATGAAGAATTTATTGTATTCAGTCAGACTTTAACAGCAGAAGAAGGACAAGAGGTAGAATATGAGATTACTGTCGATAGCATTTCTGATGCAGCAGGAAACACTGCAAATGATTCACAACAAGTAGAAGGCATGGCTACCGTTGACAAGGGCGCACCACAGATTGTCTATTCGTCAAGCGGGAAAAAGAGAGAAGCCGGAGATTTTAAATTCTATTCAGGTGAGATTTCCGGAACAGTAACCATTAGAGATAGACAGCTCGATAAAGAGTCTATCAAGTTTGTACCTGAGAAAAATGAGATAGAGGATGGGTATACCTATCTTACACCTAAACTAATACAAGAAGAGGAACAGGATTATAAGGTAACCTATGAATTTAATACAAGTGAAGACGGCGAGTACATCGTAAAAACATATGCCAGGGATACGACTTATCCAACCAACCATGAAACAACCGCTTTCTTTAAATACTTAATTCTCGACAACACTGCTCCTGAAATAGACATTTCTTATGACAAGTCAGAGCCTTCTGAGGGCGGAGAGAATTTCTACAATTCTAATGTCGGAGTGACGGTTAAGATTAATGACAAGTGGCTTGATGAGGAAAAGTCAGTTGTTAAAGTGAAGAAAGTTGATCAATATGGCGCAGAGTCAGACATGGGAATAATGAATGATTTCAGCGGTGATCTTGGTGATGAGGAGCATACACTCTCATTTACTACGGACGGTGATGGCATATACAACGTTTATGTAGAAGCTTACGATATGTCAGGAAATCATTCCGAGAAAACGGGAGCAAAATTTACAATTGATGCAACCACTCCTGAAGTAGAGATCTCTTTTGACAAGAATGATCCCATGAACGAGAAGTACTACAACGAAACCAGAACAGCAACGGTAACCGTTACCGACTTCACATTCTCAGAGGAGCTTGCGGGTCTTAAGGTAGAGGAGAAATACGGAACAGCCGAGATCGGCGGATGGACTCAGTCCGGACCGTTCACATATACATGTACGGTAACCTTTGAAAAGGACGGACAGTACGAGCTTTCTTGCCAGAGTGAGGATAAAGCGCATAACAAGTCAGAAGAAAAATCAGAACCTGAATTTGTTATCGATAAGACAGCGCCTCAGATACAGGTAAATTATAACGGCGCAGAAGCTGCGAACGGCAACTTCTATAAAGATACAAGAATAGCATCTGTAAATATAAAAGAGATGTCTTTTGACGACAAGCTCGTTGAGATCACGACGCAGCCTCTTAGCGAGGGCGGAACACTTCCTGCAACCGGCGGATTCAGCTCATCGGATGACCAGAACATAGCAAGTATCACCTTTGATGAGGACGGAACTTACGGTTACGTGATCAACTGTACCGACCTTGCGGGTAATAAAGCAGAGAATTACATTTCAGATGTATTTATTATTGATAAGACCGTACCTGAGGTTACCTTCTCAGGCGTAGAGAATAAATCTGCAAACAACGCAGAAGTTGCTCCCAGCGTAAAGTACGGCGATAAGTACATTGACCTTGAGAAATCAAACGTCGTTCTTACCGGAGCAAATAACGGTGTAATAAGTGTCGGCAACAGCATCACACCGACCGAAGACGGATTCATCGTTAACTACAGCGATTTTGCTCATGATAAGTCAATGGATGACATGTACACTCTTAAAGCGTATGTGTATGACAAGGCCGGAAACGCAGCAGAAGAAGAACTTGTATTCTCTGTAAACAGACACGGTTCAGTCTTTGTTGTTGACGAAGGAACAAGAGCGCTCAATGAGATGTTTTACGTAAAAGAGCCTGTGGATGTCAAGATCACAGAGATTAATATCGACGATCTTACGGCTAAAAATGTATCAGTTTCAAGAGATAACAGTGATGTTATAAGTCTCAAGGAAGGCAAGAATTACACAGTAAGCAAGCAGGGTGACGACGAATCCTGGAAGACATTCACATACACAATAAAAAGAAGCAACTTTGAAAGAGACGGTGTTTACTCAATATCAATCAGTACTCAGGACAGAGCTTCCAATAAGCAGGACAACAAGTCAAGAGATGCGGATGTTACTTTCGCTGTAGATATGACTTCACCCAGCGTAGTAGCAGCAGGTATCGAAGAAAATGGTATATACGAAGAGACATCACACAGCTTTAATGTTGACGTTAATGACAACATGGGTGTTGAAAGCCTTTTGGTATACGTAGACGGAAAAGTAGTCGGAAACTACGATCAGCTCGCAATCGACAGCGGCGAGGACATGAGCTTCACACTCGATGAGTCGGAAGAAACAAGAACAATTACAATGATCGCAGAAGACTTTGCCGGAAATAAAGAAGTAAAAGTTATTTCGGGAGTTTTGGTATCAACAAAGCCTATCGATGTTAAAGGCATTGGAGGAGGCAACGGACTTGGAGGTAAGACACACAAGCCTGTAGCTGACACAATGCGAACAATCTTGTTCATCATCCTTGCGGGTGCGTCCGTAGCATCAGTTGCCGGAGCAAGCGTATTGCTTTACAGAAGGAAGATTAGATAATAGTACAAAAGTACAAAAAAGTTGCAAACGTGCAACACAAACAGGATGCGAGATGTTTTAGTAGTATAAGGCCCCAAAAAGCCGAGACGAAGAACTAATTATAACATCAAAAAGGAAAGCAGAAGGAATAAAATAAATGGGGAATGTTGAAGGAACAGATGTAGGCGGAGGACATTCAAGAAACGGATATGCAACTGGATATCACCCCGGTGGATATAATGGAAGTGGATATCAGAGTGGTGGATATACAAGTAGTACCAGCACAGCTGCCATTGAATGTGAATCGCAGACCTTTAAATCGCATAGAGACGAGTGGACAACAAGAAACGAAGCCTATGACTCCTATTGGATGCAGAGACTTGACGATTATTACAATAGGATCTTGGAGATCGTGGACGAAGCAAATGACGCCATAGATAGCTCAGGTATAGACTTTCTTGATCTTGGACATATAGACAAGGCATATTCAACGGCTGATGTAACGGATATGGAGGAAAGGAGAACTAACCTCGTTGATTTTACATCAACAGTCCAAGAAGATGTAGCAGCGCATATTGACAGACCTTTTTATCAAAAGCTTCAAGCTCTTAGTACTAGCATGAAAGACCATGCGGAATTAAACATCACATATCTCGGAACCCCGTTTGATCTTCCGTATAACATAGCAGACCCTCAGCATCTATGCGACTGGCTCTGGAAAACAGAGTTTGGAGAAGAGGATGATTTCCTTTTTACCGGAGACGCTACCAAAGACACTATTTTAAGAGAATTTACTGTATATAGCGATGCTGCCGACAGATACGTCTATGAAGATAAGATGGAAGACTGGGAGAATCTCTCAGATGATGAAAAGTGGGCGATAAAGCATCTTTTGTCATATAATGCCGGCCATTGGGAAGAATACTATGGAAATGAGACAAGTAAGTACGCACAGGAATATAAGAACCATACAAACAGAATAATCAACGCATGCTTTGTAGTTGAAAATGTTCAGGCCGAGTATTATCCGGATGGGAGTCCTAAAACTGAAGCAAAAAGAATCAAAAGATTCTCTGATGGTGGAACAGAGCTCATGGAAATGTGCGACAAGGACAGCTACGAATGGGAACTATTAAACAAAGCGTCCGTGGTAAGAATTGATTTGAAAGCTCTGGCTGAAGAGGTTGACCTTGAAGACGCTTGGAACTATGAAGCTACTTACGGTGATAGATTTAGCGGAGCGGATATAACGATAACTTTTGATCATGATAGAGCAGCAACAACCATGACTGTAGCTGTTACTCCGGTTAGCGTAGGGGCTGATAATGCAAAGATCTTTTATGAGAATAATAAAGATTCTTTTGATAAGATAAACGCAAAGTTATCTGAAGACTATGCACAGTTTTATACTGACTATAGAAGGTGCTTAAACTATATAGATAAAAATGCGGAGATGCACCCAGGTAAATATAGCCATCAGGGAGAAGCGCTTGGTATGACTCATGCTAGGCTTGCGCTTTTTCTTGTCGAATCTGAGAATCATGAGGACATGGAATGTATTGACGAGATGATATCGTCAAATGGATATTACGGCAGTGCGTTTTCTGTTGATGCAACCAAGCTTTCAGATTCCGGAAAAGAACAGATTCAAAAATATGTGGAACTAGTAAAAAATAAGGCCTACAGCCCATATGATCCCAATAACCTTGCTTGCGGACAGGAGATTACTCGATTATATGCATATTTCCAGGAAGGAAGTGCAAGGTCGGTTACTGGGTACTGGCCTATATGTAAGGACCTGCTTACAGATGTAGGAACAGATCTTGTATATAATTACTATGGAAATGAAAATAGCGAGGGTTATGATCCTGATTTTGCCTCAGCGCTGAGAATGGCTGAATTGCTTATAGATGGAAAGACATCTATTCCTACAGAAGCCAGAGAAGCATGGCTTGCTGACGAGAAACATCAGCAGGCATATCTTGCAATGTTGCAGATTAAGAATCCCGACATGTTTAATCCGTACTGGAAAGACATGAGTGATGAACAGCGTGGACATTTTGGTAGGATATGTGCATCAGTCAATGAAGAGGTTAGCTTTAGTATGCTGGCTAGTGTTGATGCAGAATATAGGGCAGAAGCCTATTACTATTATGGTGAGTCATCAGGGTTTAATGCTAAGGCAAGTGCAATACATAGAAAAATTGAAGCACACACAATAAATGATTCCGATGTGGGAGTAACACAAGTTCCGTTAGAAAATTACTTGACAGAAGAGGAACTAGAGATAGTCAAGAATTATATAACACGTTATAGTACAGTTCAGATCATGACGCAGGATCAGTATGAAATGCTTGCAACGTTTTCTTCAAGGATTCAACAGGAATATGAATCAAAGCAGCTTTCAGAAAATCCGTTGTTGGCAGTTAATATATTTTTTGATCATGATTATCTTGAGTATCGGGCTTTTAAAAGAAGAGACGAAGATGATGTCTTGTATCTGGTATCCAAAGAGGCAAAAAACACAGCGTATGTTCATGATGAGTCGATGGCAGGCAAAGTGGTACATACATTGGATGCGGTATATCATGGCGCAACAAATCTCAAAAAGAACTTTGATGATATTGATTACGCTTTAGAAAAAAAGGTTATTGGTAGCGTCAAGGAAAATATTGATGATAAAGGTAGTGATCTGTATCAGGAATGTGAAACATATGAAGAATACTTAGATTATAAGCATTCTCTTGAAACTCGAGAATACGAACAGGCTAAAGAGTTCTGTCCTTTAGGATATGTAGCCGGACAATTTGGTATGGATCTTGTGCTAATGTGGGCAGGTGGAACTGCACTTGAGGCAGCCGGAGCTACTGCAGCGACCACAGAAGGACTCATGTCACTGGGATTGTCTGAAAATGCAGCGGCTTTTGTGGCAGGGGTAGCAATGGAACAGGTTATGCCTACTATTCTTTATGTCATTCCTAATGGTGTCAATAATTACCTTAATGGAATGCCGCTAAAAGATGTATTGTTAGAGGCGTTCAAACAAGAGGCATTTAATATCATTTTGTCTTCTACCTTAAAAGCAGGACAAGCTAAACTATTCGGTAATATGGCTGAGGATGAGTTTGTTATTCTTGAAAAAGAGGCTTCATTGGCTGGCGAAGCTGATGATGCATTAAGAGTGGTTGATGATTTAGATAACATATTAGATGACACAGATGATTTCTATGAGAAATTATACGAAAGCCAGTATGAAACAATACCCGAGTACGAGCAATACGTTGAAGATATAAAAGGATATTTGAGGGACGGAGAAAAGTTATCACATTGGGAAAATCCTCCGAGTGAAGCAATGTATCTGAACAATAAAGAAATCTTCGACAATCCCAACTATTTCAACCAAGAGACTGGAGAATTAGTAAATAATGTAAAATTATTATCTGAGAGTGAAAAGTCACTTTATAGTTATAGAGATGTTCGTTTATACGAAGCAGAAAATACAAATCAATGGTTTGTAGAGAATGTTGATCCTAATTATAAACCTCCGTATAAGCCGGGAACACTAGTTGAAGAAATAGAACTTGCAGAAGATACAACTTTTGTAAGGGTATACGACAATATGCCCGGTGGTTCAGGAATGCGTGGCGGCTGGATAATGAGAGCCGAGGACATTGAAGGATTGACGCCTCTTCAGATACAGGAGAAATTTGCATTACCTAATACTCCTAAATATATATGCGATGTTGAGCTTGAAGCTGGTACTCATCTAAGAGTTGGTGAAGCTAATCCTTTAGAGGGCTGGGGCGCCGGAGGCGGAACCCAGTATGATCTTATGGGACAAAGGGTTGGAAACTTTACCAATGAAAGATTGCTGGAAGTACAGAGTAATGGAAATACAACTATTATCTCAAAAGAGATGGAAGAAAAAATACTCGAAGGACAGAGGGCTGATCCAGCTAAGAACAAGGTTATTGGGGGACATTCACCCAAGATAAGTAATGACAATCCTTCTTTTGCTGTAGAAGTATTATCAGTGAATGCTGATGGGACAAAAAGTATTAAATTTATAAAAGCCTTTCCCGATGGAAATATTTCAAAAATCAAAAGAAGTACGATTTTTCCGGATACATGGACTGACTCTGAGATCATTGATGCAGTCAGGGTTACGGGAGATTCACCTGTGTTAGCAACAAGGATGAGAGATGGGGCTACACTTCATCGACAAATTATAAATGGTGTTGAAGTTGAAGTGATTAAAATTGGAGATAATGTTACGAGCGGATATCCAACTGGAAAAGTTAACGCCCCTTATCCAAGCGGATTTTAAGAGAAAGAAGGGATGATATGTACGAGGAATTAGATGAATTGTTAGGTCAAAGTACGACAGATGATGCATGGAATGATGATGGCTATTTACTTGCACAAGATATTTTGAATGATTTTACGGATAAAGATTGGGAATTACTTACTAAAGAAATCCAAGCTAAAGATAAAGAATGGCAAAAGAAGCTAATATATTGCATAGACAATCAATTAATTGAAAAAGAATTAAATGTTATCTGTAAATTATTGCAAGTGCAAGACGAAGAACTGTTTGAAATGTGTGTTGATACATTACGTTCTTATGACAATGAAATAGGGCATTCATTTATTAAACAAAATCCGTATATTATTCAGATGGCAAAAGATAGGATAAAAAAAGCTGGAAATATTGAAAAAATGATGCTGGAGAATTTTATTTCAAAATTTGAAGAGAGTTAAATAGTAGTACATATACAAGAGGACACGATCATAAGCTCCGTACCATATATAGAGTTATTGATAGAAATTGATGCTGAGCAAGCATGGAATGAAGGAGTGTAATTTTTATTATGGCAATGAAAAAGTGTGGTTTGCTGATAAAATACTTCCAAAATATATAAGAGAATAATCGATTAGCTGTGTTTGAAGGAGAGCAAAATGTATCAACACAAAAAGAATCATATTGAAATCAATGGTAATGTATATGAGTTTGAATTTGAAATCAGAACAGTGATTCAATACAAAGAAAACTATATTGTATTACTGACAATACCTTTTAATAGCAAAGAGATTAATAATATCTATTGTTTGGACGCAGAAGCAAAGGTGAATTGGCGATCAGAGGATATTGCTTGTAAATATCCGGAATTAAAGAATCTTCTACCATACGAACAGATGGGACTTAAGGAAGATAAAATATACGCTTCCGATTTTTATGGAAGGAGTTTTGAGATAAATGCAGAGACAGGAAAGATAGAAGGTCGAAGTATTGTTAAATAATAAATTGATGTGCAACAAAATTGAGATTTGAGTTGTATTAATAATATAAAACAGCAAAGAAATAAATAAGCTGGGAGAGAACAATGAAAAAACTATTGAAACTTTTGCCAATTGCATTAGCACTCATGATCTTCGTAAATCCGATCATTGCAGTTGCTTCGGAGGAAGAAACAGAAGAAATTGATATCGAATCTGTTTTGGAAGGGTCGGCGGACAGTGGAAATTCAGCTGATTCAGAAGAGGAAGAGGAAGAAGATAAAGAGGTTCCCACCTCCAATGTAAGCGATGTTGACGGTGCCAGAAATGGTGTTGTCCAGGTCAATTACGTGTACATAGATGATAACGAAGATGTACACATAGTAAAAGGCGGAACAGGATTTCTTATCGGATACGAAGATAAGACTGAATACGTTATAACTTGTGCAAGCAACATTACACTTGGTAAAGATGAAAAAGCAAATGCGTATAAATATCTCGGAATAAAGAAGAAAAAAGACGGGGAATATGAAAACGCCAAATTTGAAGTACAAGTTGTTGCGGAAAGCGATGTCACAGTTGATGCAACTATATTAACTACAAGCTCAGAACTTGATCTTACCGTAATAAAACTCTCTCAGCCGATTCATACAAGGACACCACTTGCAATATACACTTCTTCGGATGGTAAAACAGGAGACCTTCCTTATGCAGTCGCAGATAAGGTATATGCATTGGGACTTCCGGATGCAGTAATCTACAAGGATAATGAGAAGTATTATTCCAACGATAGAGTTGCGATGTCCACAGGCGATATAGTTAACCTGACATCAATAAATGATATACAAAGAATACAGCACGATGCAGAAGTAGGAACCAATAACTGCGGAGGCCCGCTTGTGAATGCCGATGGAAATGTCATCGGTATGAACAACCTTGAGAAAGACGGAACATATTCATGCGCAATCGATTCAACGGTTCTTATTAAAGTTCTTGATGCATTAGGACTTGAGTATATTAAGTTGACAAAGGATGATTTAGCGGCAACAGAGGAAGCAAGTACCGCGATTTCAGTAGAACCGGTAACACCTCCGACAGTGCAGCCTGAAAAGAAAATCAGTTTATTGCTGATTATTCCCATTATCCTATGTGTTGTTTTATTTATTGTAGTAATTGCATATATAGTAAAGACCACTTTGGACAAGAAGAAGCTTAATGATAATCAATCAAAAGCTAAAAAAGAAAAAGAGATCGAAAAGCAACAAGTCAGATCATTTGCTTCGGGCAAAATGGCACATGCGCCGGAAAAGAAAAGTACGTCAGGCAGCATGGGAACAAGTGTCCTTGGTGCAATTGGAGGCGATGGTACAACCGTTCTTGGATCGGGAGAGATGAATAAAGCAAATATAATATCCGGATCCCTGATAAGGAAATCAAATAAAAAGAACGAATTGATCTCGAAATCGCCATTCATTATCGGAAAAGATGCACTTCATGTTGATTTTTGTATTAACGATAATGGTGCAATAAGTAGGATGCATGCAAAGATTATTTCCAAAGTAGACGGAGTTTACATAGATGATTGTAATTCAACTAATGGAACAGTCGTTAACGGAAAAAGAGTAATAGAAGGTAATCCAGTAAAACTTTCTGATGGGGACACTATAGTTCTTGCTGATGAAGAGTTTGAATATAGAATCTGATAATGTAGTTCAACAGCATTATCAAGAATAAAACAAGGCTATAAAGCGCAGGTGCGTTTTTAGTAATAAAAAAATAAAAGGAGAAAGTAAAAATGCCAACAGAAGGACAGTATGGATTTGATGCAGGCGTTCTTAATTCAATTAAGGAACAATTCGAAACTGTATCAGGAGATCTAACAGCAACAGTAAACGGTATACTCGATGTAAAAGAAAGAACATCAGGAGTGTGGGAATCTGATTCGCTCAATACCTACAGACTTGAGATCGATAATTTTGCGGAGGATGCCAACGCACTATCACTTTGTGTTCAGAAATTCAAAGAGTGGGTAGAGCTTGTAGAAACTACATACGCTAATACCGATACTCAGAATTCTGAGTTGTGGTCAGGATATAGTGCAGGGGTGTAATAAGGAAAGGAGAGAGAAAAAATGGCAGATATAATTTATACCCGAGAAGGTCTCGTCGGAATTGGCGATGAGTACACAGGACTTGCTACAAGTCTTAAGAATAACATTGACACATTAGGCGGCTGGATAGAGATGCTTGCTTCTTCAGGAGTTAAGGGTGAGGAAGCGCCTACAACACTTCTTAATTTGTGGAATGGTGGCGGTGATCAGCAGGGCGTATATGCAGCAATGCAGTCATACTCATCAAAACTCAACGAAGCTTCAGCCAATCTTTATGTGATGGCAGAGAGATTAGGAAAGACAGATGCAGCTCTCAGCGAGGCATCTTCAGATTTGGTACAGGTACAGAGTCCGGTTCAATGATTCAGAATACTGCCCCGGACAATATCCGGGGCAGATTAAAAAAGAGAACAGATTATGCATACAGAAACTAGAACAGTAAAAAAAGAACATGCCAGTGTAAGAGAAAAAATAACAAAATGCCAGAATCTAATGGAGAAGCTTGGCAAAAAGCAAGCAAGCATAGTTAATCTGAAAGATGCTGCAGGTCTAAGCAGTGATGATTGCTATGAAATTGTTAGTGTAGAAACAGAAAATTTATCCGGGATATACTATGAAGATAGATATCTGCCATACAGAGATACTGAATTTGAAAAGATAGAATCTCTACACAGCGGAGCAGAAACAATAGTAGAGAAGATAGGAGAGATAATAGATAAGCTTTCTGAACATATAGACTATCTTATTGAAAACGAACTATATTACTATGAAGAAGAAGAATATACTGTTATGGACGCAGAGGATTATCAACATTAGGGATGGTAAATAAAAAATGTTTGAACTTGTAAAAGTAGATGAAACACAATTGGAAACATATAATACTGAGCATAAGAGTATTATGGAAAAACTTTTGGAATTGGAAGAACATAAGTCAACTGCTAATACCACCATGAATAAAGGGACTTGGGAAGGTAGTGCATACGAGGCAAGTAAATTGATTCTTTCACAGGTAGATTCATATCTTGCAAACTATTCTCTTGATTATATGAATCTTAACAGTGCTGTAAAAGACCTGATTTCCAATACAGATGCTTTTGTTGATGAATCGACTGCAGTACAAAAGCTTTCATAAGATTGTGAGGTAAAAATGGCAAACAGCGGGAATATAGTAATTAATGAAAATGATATGACTACTCTTGGAGGAGAGTTTGCTGATAGCAAGAGCGCTATTGAATCCATAACCACAAGTATGGGTAATATGAAAGAATGTCTTACGGAACAAGTATATGATGGACATTGGACGTATATGATCTATGGTGCATTTTCGGATTTTGATAACGCCTCTAAAAATCTTGCGTATGTCTATAACGCGTTGGATCTTTTTACGCAACGAATGACATCGACGTTTAAAAGTTCAGATACTTCAGCATCTGATGATGCAAAAAGCGGTGTGGCAGAGGTTAATTGATAGTGAAGATGGATTATAAGTTATCGATATATGGCAACAAGATAAATAAGGAAGTAGTTTTAAATGAAAAACTTAATGGAATATCTGTCGGAACCCTGAAAGATTGTCAGATATTTCTTAAACGAAGAGGTTTTTTTTCAGATTTTAAAATTGATATAAAGCAGTCCGGAGAAAAGTACATCGCTTCATGTGATGGCGATGTTTATTTTTCATGTGATGATAATCCTGGAATCAAAGAGGAAGTAACGGTGCTTGTGCCTGGCGAGAGAGTCATAGTGCATTATAAGAGTACCGGAACTCCTTTTTTGTTTCTGGACTTTTCTTTTGAATTTGAGAATAATAGTGAAAACTATTTGGAATGCATTGAAACACCAATCGGAAAGAACTATGTAATAGGTGGCGTTTCGAATGCGGATATACATATTGAAGATGAGATGATAGGAGAGGACCATATTGTTTTTTCACATCTTAGAAAAGGTATGTATGATATCGATGCTTCCAATTCAAGATATGGAATATGTGTCAACGGTGCGTTTATAAAAGAATCCAAGGTGGCGCTTAAAAACGGAGATTTCTTTTCGATTTGCAATCACGTTTTTTTTATTGACGGGGATAATCTTTATACATCCGATAACGATAAAATTGAATCCAAACTAAGAAAATACGCAATCAGGGAATCTAACAACGTTTTTGAATTTCCCAGATTTATACGTAGCATGAGGGTTCGATACAAGGTTCCTAATAATCAATTAAAGGTAATCCCTCCAAGCAAGAAGCCAAATGAGCCTACAAAATCATATATTTTAAGTATGCTTCCTATGTTTATAAGCATGGGTGGAATGATGGTGCTTAGGCTCGTTATGAGGAGCAACTCTTTTTATATTTATTATATGATCTTTTTTATGTTTAGTGGCGTTATCGTATCAATTATTAGATTTATAAATGCGCGCAAAAAATATAAGAAAGATATAAAAGAAAGAGAAGAGAAATATAACAATTATATTGATGAGAAAATAAAAAAGATTGAAGAAGCAAGAACCGAGGAGAAGATTATTCTGAATAAAATGGAATTGTCTTCGGAAGAATCCCTCGAATGCATAGAGAATTTTGATGCTCGCCTTTTTGAAAAAGAAATTGGGCATGAAGATTATATGTGTGTAAATATTGGACAGGGGACAGTTAAGTCACTCAATCAAGTGGGATATAACCAGAATGAGTGTTTTGAAACAGAAGATGAGTTTATGAACTATCCCGAGAAGATCCATAATGCTTATGAATATATAGAAGACATACCGGTCATGCTAAATCTAAGGGATGATAATGCCGTTGGTGTCATAGGAAAAAGAGACAGGTTATATTCATTTATGAAAAACCTGGTTATAAGTTTGGCGGCGCAACATTTCTATAAAGACGTGCAAATATTTGTTATAGCCGATTCTGAAGATGTAGAGAAAATTTCTTGGATCAGATGGTTCAAGAACACTTATGACGAAGCATCCGGAAAAAGATTGTTTATCTATGATGAGGACAGTAAGAAAACCGGTCAGGAATATTTGTATAATCTTATCTCGAGAAGAGAACAAAACGAAGATAAGAACTCAAGATTTAGTGACATAGTAATCATGGTTTACAGATCCGAAATGATCAGCGGACATCCTATTAATGATTACGTTAAAAAAGCACGCAACTTGGGTGCTTGTTTTGTGTTTTTTGAAGAAAATGAGGAGATGCTCAATCATGATTGTAATGAGAGAGTATTTCTTGATGCCAATAATAATAGCGGTTTTTTGCAAAAAGCAGAAGACGGTACAGAGAAGCAAACCTTTGTCTATACGGAACTTGATGATAACAGAGTAAGAAAAGCAGCTGAGAAGATTGCGGGCGTATATGTAGATGAGATGAGTCTTGAGAACAGACTTGTTAAGAATATAAGCCTTTACGAAATATTGGATATTTTTAATGCTTATGATCTTAATCTGGAAGAGAGATGGAATAATTCACGAATATACGAAAGTATGGCGGCGCCTTTAGGAGTAAAGTGTGATGGGTCCCTAATATCATTGGATATTCACGAAAAAGCCCACGGACCGCATGGACTTGTAGCGGGAACTACAGGTTCAGGTAAATCGGAGATTATTCAGTCATATATATTGTCACTTTCTACTCTTTTTCACCCTTATGAAGTCGGATTTATCATTATTGACTTTAAGGGCGGAGGAATGGCCAATCAGTTTAAGAATCTTCCTCATATGAATGGAACAATTACCAATATTGATGGTAAGCAGATCAACAGATCTCTTAGTTCTATTAAGGCGGAGCTCTTGAAGAGACAGGAGCTGTTTGCGAAGTATGAAGTAAATCATATAGATGAATACATAAAGTTATATAAGGACAACGTAGCGGAGATTCCGCTTCCTCATTTGATACTGATCGTCGATGAGTTTGCAGAGTTAAAGAGTGAGCAGCCTGAATTTATGAAAGAGCTTATCAGTACTGCGAGAATTGGTCGAAGCCTCGGAGTACATCTTATTCTTGCAACACAGAAACCTGCCGGAGTCGTAAATGATCAGATTTGGAGTAACTCAAGGTTTAAGCTTTGTCTTAAGGTGCAAGAAAAGAGAGACAGTAATGAGGTGTTAAAGTCTCCTTTGGCAGCTGAAATAAAAGAACCGGGAAGAGCATATCTTCAGGTTGGAAACAATGAAATATTTGAGCTTTTTCAGTCCGGATATAGTGGAGCGCATACTCAGATTGAGGGAATGGATGAAAGTGCAAAATATTCAATAGAGATGGTTGGTCTGGACGGTGCTAGAGCAATTGTTTACAGACAGGGATATGATGTTGAGGATAGTGGAGAGACACAGCTAGATGCTCTTGTAAAGAGAATAGAAGAGCACTGCGAAGAAAGAGGAATCGCTAAATTGTCGCCGGTTTGTCTTCCTCCGTTAGCTGAAGTCATTCCGTTTCCGGAAACATCAAATGATGAGAATGAAACAAGCGATATTGTTGTAAATATCGGTGTTATGGATAATCCTGCGAAGCAGTCTCAACCTAAATCATATATTAACTTGACGCAGGAGAACGTTGCTATATCCGGCGCATCACAGAGTGGAAAGACAACGCTTCTTCAAACTATTATCAAAAGTGTTGCACAGAATTATTCACCGGAAGATGTAATCTTTTATATTATGGATCTTGCATCTATGGTTATGATCAATTTCACCAACCTGAAACATGTTGGAGGAGTTGCAACGGCAGATGAACCGGAAAAGATAAAGAATCTTCTCAAGATGCTCTACATGGAGATAAATAAGAGAAAAGAGCTTTTATCAGAGATGGGTGTAAGTTCATACAGTTCTTACAGAGAATCCGGAAAAAGAGATCTTCCACAGATTGTGCTTATGCTTGAGAACTATGCAGCTTTCAAAGAGATGTATAGTGAATATGTTGATCTGTTTGTCGACATATGCAGAGAAGGTAATTCCATGGGCATATGTGTGATAGTTACAGCTCAGCAGGCTCTTGCATATGGAATGAAGATTCTGTCGTCATGTTCAAGAAGAGTTGCGATGAATAGTAACGAGGATATGGATTACAGCATAATGATAAACAAGTGTAAGCTTCGTCCTGATTCAAATTCGGGAAGAGCAGTTGTGCTGGTCGATCGCGATTACTATGAATGTCAGGTTTATCAACCGTTTGAGGCTGAAAGAGAACTTGAAAGAATTGAGAAAATAAAAGCGTTTATTACAGAAGTTAATGGAAAATACGGAGAAAAGAAAACGCGTGGAATACCTGTTGTTCCTGACGAGTATGAAGAGACGTTTGTCTGGGAAAATTATATGGGACACGAGCCCAAGCCGTATAGTTTGCTGTTTGGTCTAAATTATGCAGATACTTATCCTGTATACATGAATCTTATGGTCGACAACATGGTTGCGATAGCAGGAAGGCAGAGACATACGGGAAGAAAGAATTATTTGAATTATATAGTCAGAACGCTTGATGCAAATAGCAAGAATGCACCTGTTGAGATTCATATTCTGGATACATATGAAAGACTTCTTGATGGATGCAATAGCCTAAAGAGTGTTATGACATATACTATTGATTCCGGAGAAATGAATCGATCTGTTGAGCTGATTGCTTCGAAATTGGAAGAAAGAGCATCAAGAGTTATGTCCGGAGGAGCAGCGGCTATAGATAAAGAGCCAATGATCGTTATGATGATAGGATCATCGGAATATTATGGACAGCTTAATGCAGACACTGTACATATTCAGAAGTACAGAGATATTGTAAATAAGTATAGCAGGATGAAGGTGGCCATTATTCTTACTGATCTTTCAAATTCTCCTATAATGTTTGGTGCTCCTGAATTGGTTAAGTTGGTTACAGGATATAAGAACATTCTCATGTATGAAAATCTTGGCAACCTCAAGGTCGTTGAAGTGCCTGTAGCGTTCCAGAGAGCCAACAGAAAAGCACTTAAACCGGGAGAGGCTTATCTTAACAAAGAAGGCGAGCTAATGAAGATAAGAACCCCTATATGGAAGGAAGCATAAGATGAAAATCGAATCCTATGAGTCGTATATTGTTATTTTGCCTCAAGAAGGAGAAAGAGAATCTTCGCTTGGAATAAAGGCACTTAAGAATGCGGAAACTACAAATCTAATAAAGCCGGTATCGGTGAGCATGAACGGGAAGAATCAGATAATCTACCCTTCAGAAGAGCTGATACTAACAGATGGAGTAGATGAAAACAGACTGGAAGAAAACAAGAAACTCATTTTAAGTGCATTGGGTGAAGTACTGAGGATAGTCGATAATAGCGAATTCTTGGAGAGAAATTATATAGTACTTGATGAGAATTATATCTATTATAGCGCAAAAGAGCATGGTGCGAAGTTTATAGTAGCGCCGTTTGAGTCAAAAACAGCAAAAGAAACTGCTGAGCGTAATGTAACATGGATGAAACGATGTATTGAATTCGTAGAGCGATTGACCGGAAATGTGGGAAAAGTAAAATCCGACAATATATACGATTTTCTGGGCTCCAGAGAAAACGAGGTTACGAATGAAACATCAGATATCGGAACCGATGCAACGGAGCTTGTTCTTAGGTACAATGGGACATACGGACATTTTAGCCTTTATGATAGCGCTAATGAATATCGTATTGGTAGTAGCAATGAGCTTGAGGGAACGATTTCTTTTAACTCTTCCATAAGTAGAGAACACTGCCTTATATCCTTGATAAAAGGAGCATTCTATATAAAAGATACAAATAGTACGAATGGAACTTTTTTAAACGGGCAGAGGCTTTCGCCGGATGAATTAAAACCGCTTACAAACGGGGACAGGGTAATGTTTTCAGATATGGAATTTACGGTAGAGATAAAGTAATAGGTGGAGCAAAAACATGGCCAAAAAAGTTATTCAAATAGTATGTATGGACATTGAATATATAAATAGAATTGCCGGAAGGCTTGCGGCGGCAGTGAATGATGATGTTTTTTTAGAATTTATAACCGATGAAAAATATTACCAAGAGTCAATAACCAAGCCCAGACGAATTGATACTTTGATAATAGATGAGCAGATGCAGGATAAATATCCGTCTGAAAGAATTGCTGACAAATGTTTTATTATATCCGATGAATCCAATAAAGGTAATGCGATCAGGAAATATGAAGGCACGACGGCGATTATCAATGTGCTTGGTGATGAGGTGCTCAAGCGTAACGATGATTCAAAGAAAAGACAATGTAAAATAGTCGGAGTAGTATCTCCTTTTGGAGGATGCGGGAAAACAATTGCTGCTTTGGGAATAGCATTAAAACTGTCTCAACTCCACAGAAAAGTATTGTATATCGATGCTGAAAACACACAGAATTTTTATGAGAGATTGGGTGGATTATTTGAGTCCGCAGAGTATGCGGATAAGAAGCTTGCTGAGGCACTTGTTAATCTTACGACATCTACATACGATTATGTAAATGAACAAATTGTACATGGAGAGTTTGATTATTTACCGGCATTTGAAAAGAGTTTGTTTTATTACCATGTTGAACCGGAAGAACTATGTAAACTTGCTACGGTAATTGCTTCAAGAGGTGGTTATGATTATATCGTTTTGGAGCATGAACCGGTTATAAATAGCAGTATAGTACAAAGTATTTCTACTGAGCAAAGGGTAGTGATCGTGACGCAGGATGCACCAAATGATACAAGAATTACGCAGTTTTTATCTGTTTTGGATGGCCTTGATACCGAGAAAATAATTGTACATCACAATGATTCAGATGAAAAAGTAAATGAGTATGAAGATGTCGCGGTTTCGGAAACTGTAAAGTATGATCGTACATATGATCTGAAGAAACTGAGAAAATTAGGGCATTACAGAAAAACAGCGGAAGCAGTGTTATAAAAGCGAGGCCTGGAATTATCATGAATAGTGATGAAAAAGCAATAGTAATATTAAAAAGAAATAGAGAAGATAAGGGGCTGGATGTAGAGATTCCTCTTAATATCTCTGCTAATGAGCTTATCTACGGATTGAATAAAGGATTTGATCTGGGAATAAATATGGATGATCCAAAGGAATGTTTTTTAAGAGTTGAGAACCCTATAGTCCTTTTGCGCGGAGAGAAGCAAGTAAAAGACTATGGGGTGAGAAATGGCTCATGTATATATGTTAGGCATTAAGAAAGAAGAAGCATGGAAAAGGAGATGCAATGGGGAATATAGAAGGAACAGATGTAGGTGGAGGACATTCAAGAAATGGATATGCAACCGGATATCATCCCGGTGGATATAATGGAAGTGGATACCAGAGTGGTGGATATACAAGTAGTACCAGCACAGCTGCCATTGAATGTGAATCTCAGATCTTTAAATCTCATAGAGACGAGTGGACAACAAGAAACGAAGCCTATGACAACTATTGGATGCAGAGACTTGACGATTATTACAATAGGATCTTGGAGATCGTGGACGAAGCAAATGATGACATAGACAGCTCAGGTATAGATTTTCTTGATCTGGGGCATATAGACAAGGCATATACAGAAGCAGATGTAACAGATATGGAGGAAAGGAGAACTAACCTCGTTGACTTTACATCAACAGTACAAGAAGATGTAGCGGTGCATATAGACAGGCCGTTTTATCAAAAACTTCAGGCTCTCAGTACGAGCATGAAAGATCATGCGGACTTAAACATCACATATCTCGGAACCCCGTTTGATCTTCCGTATAACATAGCAGATCCTCAGCATCTATGTGACTGGCTCTGGAAAACAGAGTTTGGAGAAGAGGATGATTTCTTTTTTACCGGAGATGCAACTAAAGATACTCTTTTAAGGGAATTTACTGTATATAGCGATGCTGCCGATAGATACGTATATGAAGATAAGATGGAAGATTGGGAGAATCTTTCAGATGATGAAAAGTGGGCAGTAAAGCATATTATAGAATACAATGCGAGGCATTGGGAAGAATATTATGATGACGACTTAAGCCCCCTTGCTAGACAGTACAGAGATCATGTAGAGAGAGGACTGACCGGTTGTATTGCGATTGAAGATAGGGCGGCTGTTGCCACCAGTATGGATACACAGAATCCGGACGATAAGGGAACAAGAACGCTTACATTGTCGGCTGCAGGAAAAGAACTGAAGAAGATGATGGGCAGTGATAGCTATGCCGGAAAAATGATTTCTGGATTATCATGCATGAACTATGAATTGTACGATCTTGCAGATAACCATACTCCGAACGGTAACAAGGATTTTGAGTTCGTATACGGGACACGAGAGAGTGGAGTCTATTTTAAAGTAAGAGTAGAGCATGACAGAGCGGCGACCTCGATGTCGCTAAATTTAGCATGCGCTAAAGGTAAAGACGAAAAGCAGACCAAGAGTTACCAAAACTATTATGACCAGTATAAAGATTCGTTTGATGCAATAAATGAGTATGTATCCGGACAGTCATTTGCATATCTGGTTGATTATAAAAGGTGTCTTAATTATATAGATAAAAACGCTGAGATGAATCCATGTTTATATAAGCATCAGGAAGAGCTCGGCATGAGCCATGCAAGACTTGCTCTTTTTCTTTGTGATGCAAAGAACACTCATGACATGGAATGTCTTGATGAGACGATTTCATCATATGGTGATTATAATAGAGCTTTTTCTGTTGATGTTAATCTGTTGTCTCAAGATGCAAAAGATAATGTCAAAGAGTATGTGGATCTGGTTAAGAAAAAAGCTGACAGTGCATATAATCCTTGTAATGCAGCATGTATGAATGAGCTTATCAATCTCTATTCGTCATTTGGCTCCGGAAACTCAAAAATGCTTGCAGGATACTGGCCTCTGTGCGAAGATGCGCTGGAAGAGCTTTCTACTAAAGTTCTTTATTATTCATATCAGAACAGCGAAGATTATGATCCCGCTTTCGAAAGCGATCTATATATGGCGGAGAAGATGGCGGATGGATCTAATTCTATTCCTTCCAGCGTTAGGGAGGCATGGTTTAAAGATGAGAAGCATCAGTTGGCTTATTTAATGGTCATGCAGGCAAAGCATCCCGATCTGTTTTATGCTGATTGGCAGGATATGAGTAAAGATCAGCATATGTCATACGGAAAGCTGAATATAGTTCTTGATGAAGACCATAGAAACTACATGATAGGTAGGGTTGGCGAAGCCAACATGGCTGAAGCCAGCTACTATATAGATGAAGCAACAGGCTTTAATGAAGAAATGGTCAGAATATCTGACAAGCTAAAGAAATATGATGATGACCATTTCTTTGAGGGCAGAAAAGAAGCTTATGAATCTCTCACGGAAGAAGAGAAACAAAAGGTTCAGAAATATATAACCAGAAACTGTTATAATCAGGTAATGACACAGGAAGAATATGAAGCTCTTTCAGAGGTTTCCAAGTGTTATATTAAATACTATGAGAATACTTCATATATAGTCGGTGCAAGACATCAGAACATGGATATTGACTATGCAGCCTTCAAGCGTGGAAACGAAGAGGACATGCTATATATAGCCGCAAAAGAAGCTAAGAATACAGCATATGTTCTTGACCAGTCGACATGGAGTAATGAACTGCATACTTTAGATGCAGTATATCATGGTGCGGCCAGCATATTTAAGGCGTTTGGAGATATTGGATATATCATAGAAAAGAAGATTAACTGGGGCGATGAAACGTATCAGGAGTATATTGATTACAAGCACAGTTACACTTCAAGAGAGTATACACAGGCAGAGGGATTCTCTGAAGGCGGATACCTCATGGGAAAGATCGGAATGGATCTGGTTCTTATGTGGGTTGGCGGAGAGTTGCTTGAAGCGGCAGGAGCTACGGGAGCTATGGCTGACGGAATAGCTTCGGAGCTAACACCTGTTGTTGCCCAGTGCGTTGGCGATGAACTTGTAGCTTATGAAATATCGACCAAGATAGGTACAACAATAGCAGAGATAAGTATGGAGCAAGTGCTGCCCACAGTACTATTTATTATTCCCAACGCAGCAGAAAACTATCTTAATGGCATGTCATTTGAAGATGTCATGAAAGAGGCCGGAAAAGAGTTTGGACTAAACCTTTTGTTCTCATGCGGATTTAGGGCAGGAAAAACGCTTCTTACAGCATCAGGAAGGGGAGAGGTTGCCAGACTATATAACCTTGGTAAAGGGGCAAGGATGTCCAGCCAGGCAGATGATATGGCCAGGGCGTTTAGAGAGGTTGAAGATACTTCAATGTATCTTAAGAATCTGGATGAAAAAGAATTAAAATTGCTGGTAAAAGGATTGGATGCTGACGAAGCTGCAGAAGTTATGTCAAGGTTTGACTATAGTGTGGCTGAAAAAGTATATGATTCTTTGCCTGTGGCTAAGCAAGAAAGTGTCATAAAAAATTGGTTTGTAAAATCCTTGCCAAGAAGCGCGGAAGGAGACCTGACCGAGTCGGCACAAATTCTTCTTAAGATGGAGACATCGGATGCTCAAAATGTTCTTGGTGATATGGCTAGAGAAGATAGAGCAGCACTTATCCAAGCGAGAAGAATTGAAGACGCAAAAGCACTTGGTGATTCAAACAGAACATTTATTCATAATACAGAGCTTAGTTCATCCGGCGCGGAGTTAGAAACTGAAGCGCAAGAAATAAATAGTATTTACAGAGGTGACAATTTTCTTGCTAAGGATAGTTTTGAGGGACAATTTACAGCAGACGAGCGTGCTGCCTATTTAAAAGCCAACAGCGCAACAACATGTAAGTTTAAAGAAAACTTAGATGGATCTATAGCATATGATGACATAAGATATAATACAAATTCATATGAACAGAAACAAATACTTGCTGACCTTGCAGAGCAAAGAAGTGGAATAGAAACGGATGCGGACACGGTTTGGCAAAAGATAATAAATCCGAAGCAGAAGGATAATTATTTATACGATGGAAAGACAAACGTTACAGGCTGTGTGTCACGAGCAGCGGATATCACACCTTATAGTAATAACCTTGAACAGGCGGTAGAGAGCGCAAGGTTAGATTATTGCGCAGGTAGCCCAGATATATATGATGGTAATAATTTTATGGAGGCCATCGAAAATGGAGAGGATATGTATGTGATAAGATTTAAAACAGATAATCCTCCGACAAGTGATATGTACGTAAGACAGGATATACATAGCGGTCACCCGTGTACCGGAACTGGAGTTCTTGGCAGTAATGAACACATAATACCAGAGTATACACTTTCGATGAATCCTGATTTATCGTATAATTCAGCTGGCCAGATGATTTCGGAAGGGGCTATCTATAAGATAAGTCCGGACGGGACAGAAACGTTACTGGGATATATGTCCCGCGGAGAGAAGGCTTTTAAGCTTATTTCATAAGGAGAAGGTGAAAAATGAATATGATAGCCATATACAGGGGAGTTGAATACAGCTATACCTGTAAATATCTAAAATTTGCTCAAGATTGGAGGTATTACAGAGCTGAACATGCTGATTTCAGTCGAATAGTTACCAACGACGCAAGAAAAAGTAAGGAAGATTTTCTACCAGATAGCTTTGGGGAAATGGGAAAAAAAATAGCAGAAGAAGAGCTAAGCGATATTTTTTATGTTAACTGCTTTATAAACTATGACACCGGATTGGCTAAAATTCCAACCGAGTGGCTAGTAAATAACATTATAGATGGAAAAATCGAAATTGAATATGGATTAGGGTTGTTGCCGGGGTGGAATGGTGTTGATCAGTATGTGTGCAGTAAACTACTTGGTAAAGACGAAGTATCTTCACCAAAGGTGAGGTTTATTTACACCAAGAAGAACGGAAACATGCTTAAAGAACCATATGTAGAAGAAAGAGCGGTTGATATAGAGGAAATGATTAGTATTTATAATCATTATTTAAGGGATAATATTTAGTTGTTCCATATGAATTTAGGTCTTTTTAAATAGCCAAAGTAAGCGGGGTACATGTAATGGATATTGATAATTCTTTGAATCAACAAAGCCTTAGTGAAAAAATATATAATTTCAGAAAAACAATACCAATGATTGATGGTAAAACAATTCTACAAAAAGTCTTATCACCGTACCAAGTTGAGGAATACCTTTATAGAGGAAAAACCAATGTTACGGGGGATGTGTACAGGGCAGCTGATTTGGCTCCTTTTGCAAATAATCTGGAAGAGGCTTTTAAAAATGTCAGACTGGATTACTATGTAGAGAACAAAAGTTTACCGGGGGCATATGATGGAAATGATTATGTTAAGGCCATTGAGAAAGGCGAGGATTTGTATGTGTTGAGGTTTACGACCTACGCATCTTTTACTAATAACATGTATTCAAAGGTTAATGAATATAATAAACCTCCATGTACAGGAACAGGATTCACCGCAAGTAGCGAGCATTTAATTCCGGAATTTAATTGCTCTATGAAATATGATGAGACACTTAATCAACTTGGGATTGAAATATCCGGAGGAGCGATTTTTAGAATCGAACCTTCCGGAAAAGAAATAATGATTGGTTGCTGGGACGATATAGAAGGTCATTTTATGGTCCTTAATTAAGAAGGAAGATTAGAAATGATGATGATAGCAAAATACAAAGGGAATTTTTATAACTATTCTTGTGAGAAAGAGAAGATTGATTGGAATCATAATGTGGCAATAAATTGTGGGAAGAGCTATTTATCAACCAGAAGACTTGAAAAACAACTGTCTGGATTCATTAAACGAAACGACATAATGTATATGAAAATTGATGAACAGAGTCTTTCGGATATTTTTTATATTGAGTATATTGTCGGATATGATACAGACTTACCAAGCATTCCGACAGAATGGATAGTTCAAGATATCATTGATGAAAAAATTAAGGTTGAATATGGACTGGGACATCTTCCGGGATGGAGTGCATGTGACAAATATACGAGCTTTAATCTAATTGATAAAGATGACATTAAATCGTCAAAGCTGCAATATGTATATACCAAAAAGGATGGGATAAAGTATAGCGAACCAGTAGTAGATGAAAAAAGGGTAGATATTGATGAGTTAATTCGTGTATATAGAGAATATTGGTGGAAAAATTTATAAAAGTAAGCGGAAATTCTTTGCTCTGGAGGATTGGGGAAAAAATATAAAGTAAAAAGATTCATTAGTTAAGAGGAATTAAAAATGAATATTCCTGAATTAGAGGAGACATTAAAGAAAGAAGATTTGCTTGAGATACATATGGATGGTACCGTTAAAAAATATGTGAAAGGCGAAGTGATATATAAAAATGGCGAATGGCAAAAATATACAGATGTATTCGGAATAGTTAAGTCTGATGAGGGGTTATATTATACTTTTATAAATGACTCTGAAAGAGGAATATCTGATTACACTAGTATGTACGGGACTGAAGAAGAGGCATGTGAAGATTTATTAGAGATGATTAGAAGAAAGGACAGAATATATAAAAAATCATTGCAATGGTATACAGAAAAAAATAAAAAGTAAAAAGATTCATTAGTTAAGAGGAATCCAAAATGAATATTCCTGAATTAGAAGAGGTGTTAGAGAAAGAGGATTTACTGAAGGTACACATGGATGGTACCGTAAAAGAATATGTTAAAGGAGAAGTGGTTTATAGTAATAATGAATGGCATAACTGTACAGATGTATTTGGAATACATAAGTTAGAGGACGGAAGATATCGCATTTTCATAACGGAATCTGAAAGAGGAATGCCTAGATATTCTAAAGTTGTAGCCACTGAAGAAGAGGCATGTGACTTATTAGTGGAGAAGGTTAGAAGAGCAGAGAGCATATATCAAGACAAGTTAAAATGGTATACATCTTAAAGAAGAACCGTAATGCGTGTGAGTAAAAAGGTATAATACAGCCATGAATATGATAGCAAAATATAAAGGAAATGAATACCGCTATACGTGTAAGATTGTACAATTCGGTGAAGATTGGAGATTCTATAAGGCGGAACATGCTGATTATAGTCATATAATTACAAGTGATCCTCAAAAATATAGAATGGATTTTCAGCCGAATAGTTATGGGGATATGGCAAAAAAAGTAGATGAAGAAGAATTGACAGATATTTTCTATGTAATGTGTTATGTGGATTATGACACCGGATTGTCTAAGATTCCTACAGAGTGGTTAGTTAATAATATTATAGATGGAAAGATTGAAATTGAGTATGGACTGGGATTGCTTCCGGGATGGTTAGGAATCGAACAATATGTATGCAGGAAACAGCTAGATAGAAATGAGGTGTCAGCGCCGAAGGTAAGGGTTGTATACACAAAAAAAGATGGGGAAATGTTATCAAAACCTTACGTTGAAGAGAAGAATGTTGATATTGATGAATTGATTCGAGTTTATGAGCATTATTTACGGGACAATCTGTAGAAATAATTATTTTTACTGTATGAAAACTATTTGGAGGAAATAGATTAATGATCCTTAAATTTATAAGCTTGGCAGTAGCTTTTCTGCTGGCTTTTATCGCAATGAATATAGTGAACAATAAAGGCTATTACGGAGCTAAGATCGGATTTTTCTTTTATGGATTGGTAACTCCGATCATAGCTTTGATACATGCGAATATCCTACCGGACAAGACAGACAGTACAAAAAGACAGTTTTCGTCAAAGGCGGTTCTTTTCAATGTCCTGGCGGAGATATTTTCGGTTTATGGATTTTTTGCATCGTTAATCACATCATTCGAAGCTATAAAAATGGATGGGTTAATTGCTTTTTCAAGCGTTATGGCGGCACTGTATTCCATAATGTTTATATTGGATGGAATATTACCGCTTCTTCTTGTCATATCAATATTGCTGATAAGAAAATATAGATTTTCACAGTTTGTGTACGGAGGATTTGTTCTGTCTTCGGTTATTAATCTGGTTAGAATGATGGTTGTACTGGTAAGGAATATTACGGCGGAATCCGGTGAGATCATCTTTTATATTGCTTTCACAGTTGGAGCATTTATGGTTGGATTGGCATATGTCTTGCTTTTTCGAATTGTCAGCCATTACGGAATAAAGGGAGAGCGACTTTCTACAGGAAAGTTTAAATTTATATTTATCGCTCCTGCTTTGCTTATATTCTTTAGTATCATAGTAAAAATTATAGGAGCAATAGTTGGTAAATATATGATATTGTCCTTTATATCATCATTGCGTGTGCAGTTGTTTTTAACGATTCCGACACTAGTCTTTTTGGGATTATTCTATTTTTATGATAGCCAAGATATAGCTGATAAATAGAAGCAGAAAGAATTGATACTCCCAATGAAGTTTTATATAATATAATCCAATAGCTATGCTAATAATGATCTAGGTGACAACATGGAATTTAAAGTGTGCTTTTGCACTGACAAAGGCCTGGTGAAACAGGTCAATCAGGACGCCATCATGGTTAAGGTGGCGGGAACAAGTCAATACGGAAAGGTTCTGATGGGCGTTTTGTGCGACGGAATGGGCGGACTGTCTCAGGGAGAGGTTGCAAGTTCGGATCTCGTTGCGGCTTTCGCGACATGGTTTGAAAAGGGACTCCCGGCGGCGCTTTCCGGAAAGAACAAGACAGAACGGCTCGACAATGAATCGGAAGGCGAACAGGCGGATGTCCGGGCGGAGATTCAGTACCAGTGGACAGAGCTTATTAACGACGTCAACAAGAGACTGGGCGCGTTCGGAAGAGCAAACGGAGCCAAACTGGGAACCACCGTTGTCGCTATTCTTTTTATCGGCGATGAATTCATTGCCGTCAATGTCGGCGATTCACGTATATATATGTTAAAAGACAAAGAGAAAACGCAGATCACTCATGATCAGAGCGTTGTCCAAAGTCTCATAGACAAGGGCGTTATGACAAGAGATGAAGCGGAGGAGAGCCCTCAGCGAAGTGTTCTTTTGCAATGCGTCGGTGCATCCGAGACGGTCAAGCCACAATTTATTTTTGGAGAAGTTGCCCCCAATACCTCAGCAATACTGTGCTCTGACGGTTTTTGGCGCAAACTCACCGAAGAAGAATTTACAGATGGACTTGACATTTTGCCCGATGTAACAGAAGATGATATGCAAAAGAAACTTGACGAGATTTTGGAACTTATTAAATCAAAAGGCGAGAAAGATAACATTTCTGCCATACAAATTTACGCATACTAGTATTGCGCTATGACGAATACGCGATATTAATGATAGGAAGCAGCTATGTTAGAAATAGGAAGCATTGTCGGAGGGAAGTACAAGGTACTTAATGTAATAGGCCAAGGCGGAATGAGCACGGTTTATCTTGCGATGAACGAGCGTGCCAACAAGCAGTGGGCGATCAAAGAGGTCAGGGAAGATGCCGTGACCAATTTCCAGCTTGTCAAGCAGAGCCTTATAACGGAGACTGAGCTTTTGAAGACTCTTTCTCATCCATATCTACCGAGCATCGTCGACGTTATCGAAGAGGATGGTCGCTTCCTTATCGTTATGGATTATATCGAGGGCAACACTCTTGAGAGAGCGCTTGATTACATCGGACCACAGCCTCAGGAGTACGTAATAGAGTGGGGAATCCAGCTCTGTGACGTTCTCGAGTACCTTCACACAAGAGAACCCGCGATCATATACAGAGATCTTAAACCGTCCAATATTATGCTTCGTCCCAACGGAACGATCACACTTATCGATTTTGGTACGGCACGTGAGTATAAAGAAGAAAATACCGGCGATACTTCATACCTTGGAACCCGTGATTACGCGGCACCCGAGCAGTTCGGCGGAATGGGACAGACCGACGCAAGAACAGATATTTACTGCCTTGGAGCGACGTTGTATCACCTTGTTACCGGACACAGCCCGAGTGAGCCTCCGTACGAGTTCAAGCCGATAAGAGACTGGAATCCGGCGCTTTCACCCGGACTTGAGTACATCATAAACAAATGCGTACAGAGTAATCCCGAGGACAGATACAACTCCTGCGCGGAAGTAATGTACGATCTTCAGAACTATTTAGAGCTCGATAAGGGCTACAGAAAAGAGGCTAAGCTCAGCGTTTCTCTTTTTGTTACCGTCCTTATTATTTGTTTCCTTGCTACAGTAACAGCGATAGATTCACACAGCAGGGCTAAAAACATAGTGGAGGAAAGCTACATCGAATATAAAGCTGCCGCTAATGCCGCAGAGGATGAACTGACCGCGACCACTTTGTACACGAAAGCTATAATGGTACAGCCCACCAATAAAGACGGATACCTCGATCTTCTTAATAAAGTCTTCCTTAAAGATGAGGTTTTGACCAAGGAAGAAGACGAGCTGATCAGACAGATCATGATCACTCCCGTAGATAACAGCACCATAGAGAAAAAACTTTCTCAGGATAAAGATGCTTATGCGGCAGTGGCTTATGAATATGGACTTGCGTATTTCTACAATTATAATGATACAGGCAACAAGCAGATGGCTGCCAAGTGGTTTGAGCTTGCAACAAGTCAGAGAAGACTTCCCAAGTCCAGACAGGAAAGAGCTACAAGGCTTGGCAAGATCTCACAGTACTATTCGATCATAGGAAAAGAGTCTAAGAGTGGCGATAAGGAAGTTAGCTACATGGACTTCTGGAACGATCTCGTAGCTATAGCAGACGGTAATATTGCCAAGGCTGACAATGTAGTAACTGCTCTTGTAATCTATAAAGAGCTTGCAAGCCAGGTATATAATAATGCCAATAAGTTCTACGCAGACGGTGTAGGGCTTCAGGAGATGACAGACGAGCTTTATGCTATTCACACTCATATTGAGAAAGATATTATTATCTCTTATGAGCTTACGCAGAAGCAGAAAGACTTAATGGAAGAGACGCAGAGAATCGTTGATTCGGCATTGGAAGTGCTGGACAACGTCGGCAAATGATTGAAGTTATCTCTTTTGCGGGATAACGGAGGATTGATATGGACGGAAATATTCAATATTTCAATATGGTTGCGACTGTTTCAACCATCATAGCTGTAGTTATGTTCTTGCTTGCCATTCTTATGTGGTTCAAGCTTGGAATGTATCACTACATCATGGTTCTTAGCGGCAGCAGTGCAAGAAAAGGTGCTGAGAAGATCAGACGAGCAGCTCAGGAACAGGGCGCGCAGAGTGGCCATATAGGCAGCGGCAAAGCCGTAGTTACATGGGGCACTTCCGAGAGCCTTTGGAAAAAAGCAGAGAACTTTTTTGAAGGTAAGAACGAGAACTACCTTCTTTATAGTAAAGACCTCAGATACTTGGAGCAGACTATGCCCCTTGAAAGTGCTGAGGAGTATGCTACTAGGGTACTTGAAGAGATCAAGGATCCAGAGCCCGAGCCGGATAACAAGTCCGATTTCATTATCGAGCGTGAGATCATAAGCAAGTATTATAATGGCAAACTTTGATGTCAAAGAAGAACTAAAAAAACTCCCGAACAAGCCCGGGGTCTACATCATGCATGATGCCAACGACACCATCATGTATGTAGGCAAGGCGATAAACCTGCACAATCGTGTCAGGTCTTATTTTCGTTCAAATATAGGTCGCGGACCGCAGATCGACAGGATGGTCAAGCAGATCGCGAGATTCGAATACATTGTCACGGATTCCGAACTTGAGGCACTTGTGCTCGAGAACAATCTCATCAAGGAGCACTGCCCAAGATACAATACCCTGTTAAAAGACGATAAGACATACCCCTACATTAAAGTCACGGTAGCCGAGGATTATCCGAGAGTTCTTTTTTCCAGACTTATGAAAAAAGACAGATCGAGATACTTCGGCCCTTTCACGAGCGCGGCAGCGGTAAAAGACACTATCGATCTGATAAACAAACTCTACGGACTCAGGACCTGCAATAGGAATCTTCCGAGAGATATCGGGCTAGAGAGACCGTGCCTTAATTATCATATGAAGCAGTGCTGCGGCCCCTGCACCGGTGAAGTCACCAAAGAGCAGTACAGAGAAAGGGTCGATAAAGCGCTTGAATTCTTGGGCGGCAATTACGGCGTCATTATAAAAGAGCTTGAGCAGAAGATGCAGGATGCGTCGGACGAGCTCGATTTCGAGGCAGCGGCGCGCTACAGAGATCTTCTTGCGAGCGTCAGGGTCGTTGCGCAGAAGCAGAAAATGACAGACTCTTCTATGGAAGATAAAGATATCATCGCGATCGCATCGGATGACAAAGATGCGGTAGTTCAGGTATTCTTTGTGCGAGACGGAAGGCTTATCGGCAGAGAGCATTTCTATATGACACACGTGTCTGAAAATCCGCAGGCCGAGATCCTTCAGGATTTTGTAAAACAATTCTATGCGGGCACACCGTTTATTCCCAGAACCCTTATGCTTCCTGAGACAATAGAAGACATGGAGATCATTGAAAAATGGCTCTCGACAAGAAAAGGCAGCAGGGTATATATCACCGTCCCCGAAAGAGGTCAGAAGGAAAAACTCATGGAGCTTGCGGCGCAGAACGCACAGCTTGTCTTAAGTAAAGATAAAGAGCGCATCAAGCGCGAAGAAGGAAGAACAATAGGAGCGGTAAAAGAGATTGAAAAGCTCCTTGGTATAAAAGGCCTTAACCGAATGGAAGCCTATGATATCTCGAATATCAGTGGCTTTGCCAATGTTGGTTCAATGGTCGTATATGAAAAAGGTAAACCTAAAAAGAGTGACTACAGAAAGTTTAGGATAAAAACTGTCGCGGGTCCCGATGACTACGCGTGCATGCACGAAGTCCTTACGAGGCGTCTCCTTCACGGAATCGAAGAAAGACAAGAGCTTGAAGTAAGAGATATCGATGCGAAATACGGAAGCTTTACCAAGTTTCCCGATCTTATACTTATGGACGGCGGACGCGGTCAGGTCAACATCTGTTTGCAAGTTCTTGAAGAACTTGGAATCAAGATCCCCGTATGCGGAATGGTCAAAGACGACAATCACAGAACCAGAGGCCTATATTTTAATAATGTAGAGCTGCCGATAGATACAAGGTCCGAGGGCTTTAAGCTCATCACCAGGATTCAGGACGAAGCGCACAGATTCGCGATAGAATATCACAGATCCCTTCGCAGCAAGTCGCAGGTCAAGAGCTCTCTGGATAACATTCCCGGCATAGGCCCGGCAAGAAGAAAAGCGCTGATGAAGCATTTCAGATCGATAGAAGATATCAAGAACGCAACTGTCGAGGAACTCTCTGCGGTTCCCGAGATTCCCGAGAATGTTGCGGCAGACATCTATGGCTTTTTTCACAGCGAAGCAAATTGAAGAAGTATAGTTTCTATGATATTATTTAGCCGTATATAGTTAATGCTTATTGGGAGGTCTTTATGGCAAGCGTTAGTCTTAAAACCATCATCGAGAAAATGAAGCTCGATAATCTGACACCCGAGCTGGACATCAAGAAGATCCGTATCAGCCAGCCTGATATCAACAGACCGGCACTTCAGCTCGCAGGTTACTTTGAACACTTTGAAGCGACCAGACTTCAGGTAATCGGATTCGTTGAGTACACGTACATGGAGTCTTTTTCCGACGATGAAAAAGAGAAAATGTACAAAGAGTTTCTATCGTTTGATATTCCGGGAGTTGTTTTCTGCAGAGAGCTCATTCCGGATCCTATATTCATAAAGATCGCATTGCAGGAAAAAGTTCCTGTACTTATGACCAAGAAATCAACTTCCGCATTTATGGCGGAGATCATCAGATGGCTCAATGTTAAGCTTGCGCCCTGCATTTCAATCCACGGCGTTCTTGTCGATGTTTACGGTGTCGGCGTTCTTATCACGGGTGAGAGCGGAATTGGTAAATCAGAGACTGCAATAGAGCTTATCAAGAGAGGACATCGTCTTGTATCCGATGATGTTGTTGAGCTTAGAAGAGTAAGTGAGGAGACGCTTATCGGCTCGGCTCCCGATATAACCAAGCACTTCATCGAGATGAGAGGTGTCGGAATCATCGACGTTAAAACCCTCTACGGTGTATCGAGTGTAAGAGAGACCCAGACGATCGACCTTGTTATCAAGCTTGAGGACTGGGATAAAGATAAAGAGTACGACAGACTCGGTCTTGAAGAAGAGTACACAGAGTACCTCGGAAACAAGATCGTGTGCCATCGCATCCCGATTCGTCCCGGACGAAATCTTGCTGTCATCTGTGAGTCCGCAGCGGTTAACCACAGACAGAAGGCAATGGGTTACAATGCGGCACAGGAGCTCTACAACAGAGTTCAGAATTCACTTGCAAAGAGAAGATCAGAGGAAGACGACGACTGATCTGAAAGACAGAAATAATCGGAGGCAATATTTCTTTTGACTTCGTTATCATATTTATAGAGGAGAATTATAGAAAATGAGCAGATATGTATTTGGCGTAGACATCGGAGGAACTACGGTTAAGATCGGACTTCTCACTGAGGCGGGCGAGAAGATCGAGGTTTGGGAGATCCCCACAAGAACTGAGAATCACGGAGAGAATATCCTTCCCGATGTTGCGCAGTCTATAAGAGCCAAGATGAACGAAAAGGGCATCGACGATTCTGAAGTTATCGGTGCGGGCGTAGGTGTTCCCGGTGCCGTTAATGTCGACGGCGTTTGCCATCAGGCGGTTAACCTTGGCTGGGAAAAGATGAATGTTGTTAATGAGCTTCATTCAAGACTTAAGCTTCCCGTTAAGGCAGGAAACGACGCTAACGTTGCGGCTCTCGGCGAGCAGTGGAAGGGCGGCGGACAGGGTTATCCCAACATGCTCCTTGTAACACTCGGAACCGGAGTTGGCGGCGGTATCATAAATGAAGGCAAGATCCTTACAGGTTCAAGAGGATCGGGCGGAGAGATCGGACACATTCACCTTGTAGATGATGAGCCCGATGCATGCGGATGTGGTAATCACGGCTGCTTTGAGCAGTTTGCGAGCGCAACCGGTGCAGTAAGAATTGCAAAAAGAGTTCTTGCGGAGTACGACGATGACAGTGTTCTTCGCGGCAAGGACTTTGCTTGTAAAGATATTTTCGATGCAGCAAAGAACGGCGATAAGATCGCAAAGATCTGTGCCGATAAATACGGCTATTATCTCGGAAAAGGTATCGCAGCGGTTGCAACTGTTGTTAACCCTGAGATCATCGTTATCGGCGGCGGTGTTTCCAAGGCCGGCGATATGCTCTTTGATCTTTTGATGCCAAGCTTCAAGAAGTATGTATTCTCAGGCTGTGCAGATGCTAAGTTTGCTCTTGCAAAGCTTGGAAACGATGCGGGAGTATTTGGCGCAGCTAAGATGCTTCTGTATTGATAGAGCGAGGTCTGAAAAGGCTATAGTCAGACGTTTATAGAGGTGAAAGTTTTTTTGAATAAAGAAGTAGTTGAGTATATGAGACAGATTGTCTCATCCGAAAATGTAATAGAGAACGAAGATATGAGCAGGCACACAACGTTTAAAACGGGTGGGCCTGCGAGCTTATTTATAAGTCCGGCTGACACCGAGCAGCTTAAAAAGGTTATCGAAGTACTTGATCGTATTTCCGCAGCCTTTTTTATCCTCGGAAACGGAAGCAATATTCTTGTGTCGGACAAGGGCTTTGACGGAGCGGTTATTTCACTTAGGAAGTTTTCCGAGGTTACGCTCAAGGATGACACAACGATCGTGGCGGGAGCCGGAGCACTTAATTCAGCCATAGCTTCTTTTGCCAGAGATAATTCACTTACGGGTTTTGAGTTCGCTGCGGGGATTCCCGGAACAATAGGCGGAGCGATGATCATGAACGCGGGAGCCTATGACGGTGAGATGAAGCTGGTGACCAAAGAGGTTACGGTGCTTTCTCCTTCGGGCGAGATAATGGTGCTTGATAATTCGACCATGGAATTCGGATACAGGACCAGCGCGATAAAGGGACGAGGATATGTTGTTCTTTCCGCTGCGTTACAGCTTGAAAAGGGTGACCAAGAAGCCATAACCGCAAAGATGGCGGAGCTTGCTTCAAGAAGAAGGGACAAGCAGCCGCTCGAATATCCAAGCGCAGGTTCTACTTTTAAAAGACCCGAAGGATATTTTGCGGGTAAGCTTATCGAGGATGCGGGGCTTCGCGGATACAGTGTCGGCGGCGCCGCGGTTTCGGATAAGCACTGCGGATTTGTTATCAACAAGGGCGGAGCGACTTCGTCCGATATATATAGACTTATAACTGAAGTAAAAGATAAAGTGCAAAAAGAATCAGGTGTTGAGCTCGAGCCTGAAGTAATAATGCTTGGTGAGTTCTGAGCACTTTGATGTTTTAATAGTTTTTGGTTTGAAAGATATATAAGGAAGGCTAATTTATGAGGTTCGTTATTGTAACCGGAATGAGCGGCGGCGGAAAAGCTACCGCGATACATATGCTTGAGGATGCGGGATTCTACTGTGTTGATAATCTTCCCGTTTCTCTGATTGAGAAGTTTGCGGAGCTTATAACGCTTCCCGAGAATGAGATAGATAAGGCGGTTCTTGGAATTGATGCAAGAGCCGGTGAAAGATTTGACCAGGTTGCGGGAATGATCGATTCCCTTAAAGAAAGGGGAATCCCGGTTGAAGTTCTTTTCATGGACGCTAGCGACCAGGTGCTCATCAAGAGATACAAAGAGACAAGACGTGTTCATCCAATGAATGTAAATGCAACGGGCAATCGTATCGAAGACGGTATTGCCAAGGAGAGAGAGGTTCTTGCAGAGGTCAAGAAGCGTGCGGATTACGTTATCGATTCCTCCCAGCTTCTTACTAGAGAGCTTAGAGAAGAGCTCGACAGGATCTTCGTAAAGAACGAAGACTACAATTCGCTTATGGTCACGATTCTTTCATTTGGCTTTAAGTATGGAATTCCTTCGGATGCCGATCTTGTTTTTGATGTAAGGTTTTTACCCAATCCCTTCTATATAGATGAGCTCAAACCACAGACGGGAAATGATAAGCCCGTTCAGGATTACGTTAAGAGCTTTCCTGCATGCGGGGAGTTCCTTGATAAGCTGACGGACATGCTTACTTTCCTTATTCCGGGTTATGTTCAGGAAGGAAAGTATCAGCTGGTTGTAGCAATAGGTTGTACCGGCGGTCAGCACAGAAGCGTCACCATTGCCAATGAGCTTTATGACAGGCTCAAGGCTTCGGGCGGAAACTTCGGACTTAAGCTGGCGCACAGAGATGTCAAGCACGCGAAGTGATCGGACTTATAATTTTTCGATGCTAAGGTTTTGATAGAGAGAAACAAGGTGAGATATGTCTTTTTCATCGGATGTAAAAGAAGAACTTGCCAGGCATATCGGGAATTCAAGACACTGTCAGTTGGCTGAGATAGCGGCCATAATATCCGGCATCGGATACATAAAAACTGACAGCGACGGGCATAAGGAACTGTTCCTTCAGGCCGACAATGAACTGATAGTCAGAAAGTTCTTTACATTATTAAGAAAAGCATTTAATATAGGAACTAGCATTTTGGAGAAAGATGCTGATATCAAGGAAAATGGGCGTGTTTACAGGCCTGTGCCGATTGAAGAAACGGTTCTTGAAGCTTGCCTCAAGGCAGTTAAGCTCGTTACTCCCGAGGGAGAGCTTAAGGACTTACAAGACGGTATCAGCCCCATGGTCACCAAGAACTCATGTTGTAAAAGAGCATTTATAAGAGATTCTTTTTTATGTCTTGGTTCCATAAGCGATCCCAACAAAGGATATCATCTCGAGTTTGTCTGCGATCATGAGACTCAGGCAATCCGGTTACAAGAGATGATCGAGAGCTTTGATATCGAGGCCCGCATAGTTAAACGCAAAAAGTATTATGTGCTCTATGTTAAGGAGGGCTCGGGAATAGTTGATCTTCTTAATATAATGGAAGCTCATGTAAGCCTTATGAATCTTGAGAATCTCAGGATAGTCAAGGAGATGAGGAATTCCATCAACAGGAGAGTCAACTGTGAGGTTGCCAATATAACCAAGACGGTTAATGCAGCCACCAAGCAGATAGAGGACATAACGTATATAAGAGACCATTACGGTTTCGACAACCTACAGGATAGCCTTAGAGAAATGGCAGAGGTAAGGCTCGAGCATCCGGATGCAACACTTTTGGAACTGGGAAGTTATCTGGAGCCGCCTGTCGGTAAATCCGGTGTTAATCATCGTCTTAGAAAGTTAAGTGAGCTCGCTGAGAAGCTGAGATGAGGAGGAAATTATTATGTTAACAAAATCTGTTGAGATCAAGTTGCCCAGAGGGCTTGAGGCTAGACCCGTTGCTGAACTTGTTCAGCTTGCGAGCAAGTACGAGAGCACAGTGCACATCGAAGCACAGTCCAAGAAAGTAAACGCTAAGAGCATCATGGGAATGATGACACTCAACCTCAATTCGGGTGAAGAGGTTACCGTGATTGCTGAGGGTACGGACGAAGCAAATGCTGTTGCCGATATGGAAAGCTTTCTTCTTGGAAACGGCCAGAAATAAAAAAAGACCCTAAAAAGGGAGGATGCCAGGTAAGCTAACTTACCTGGCATATTATGAAAAAGTTTTATTTGGTATTGTCTTAACTCATCTGACAATATTATATTAACAGGCGAGTATGTACAAAAGATGATTTGAGGTAACCATTCTTTTAATTAATTGTAAATAAATTATGAACGCGAGGATTCCTTAGGGAATCTTTTTCTGTTTAGGAGCCCATCAGTGCTGAAGAAGATCTTGTTTTATATTGATAAAAAGAATATGACGGACAACGAAGTCGCAGCAAATATTAATGAGGCGGCGGAGTATGTAAAAAGCTGCGGGTTCGATGTAACGGTTAAGCTTGCAGGCGGTGTCGGAGATGAAAGAAAAGCCGGCGAGAAAGATCAAGACTCGACGGAAGGCGTCTCGTTGGAAGAATCTCTTTTTCTCACGGATTCGAGTCTTGCTGCGAAGCTACTTACCGAGACCGGAGCCTATGTTGTCGGATTGTCTCACAAGCTCAACAAGAATGACGATTTCTCCGGGCTTAAATATGTCTTTACCGATATACAAGACGTCGATATCGATTCTTATATAAAGGCATATCAAAGATATGCGCATCTTCCGTGGGAAGTTATCAAGACACCAAGACTACTTATAAGAGAGACCACACTTTCCGATGTCGACAGATTCTACGAGCTATACAAGGATCCGGAGATGACCAGGTATATGGAAGGCCTCTTTGAAAATCCCGAAGATGAGAAGCGCTATCAGAAAGATTATATTGAGAAAGTTTACGGCCTTATGGGCTTTGGAATATGGACAGTAGTAAAAAGAGATGACAACACCGTCATAGGAAGAGCGGGATATTCCGTAAGAAACGGCTTTGATGATATCGAGCTTGGCTTTCTTATAGGAAAAGACTATCAGGGACAAGGCTATGCCTACGAAGCCTGCGATGCGATCTTGCAATACGGAAAGGAGATTCTTCTTTTTGAAAAAGTCCAGACACTTGTAAAAGAAGAAAACACCGTATCGATTAACCTATGCAAAAAGCTTGGATTTACGGAGCTTGATACCGTAGAAGTTGAAGAGAATATCTACGGCGAAGAGTATAACACCGTAAAAACGGGAGGTGCCAAGCAACCAAATGCCGCAAGAGGCAAGTATGTAAGATTGATGAAACAGCTATAATATCAGATGCCGGAGAACAAGCCAAGAACGCAGTGTTTTTCGGCATCCTTTAATTTAAGGTGGCTTTTTTCCTCTACATCCTTTAATATATATGTGTAACAGAAGGATTATAGTTTGATAGGTACGGAGAGTGAAGCTCTTAATGATGAGTGCCTATGGAGGAGAAATGGACCCAAAAGAATTATTTACTTTGATAGCAGGACTGATAGGTGGTCTTGCGATGTTCCTTTACGGAATGAATGTTATGAGCGGAGGTCTTACCAAGGCCGCCGGAGGAAGGCTTGAAAGTGTACTTGCTAAAGTAACCAAGCATCCTATAATCGCGTATTTATTCGGTGTCGGTGTTACCGCACTGGTTCAATCATCATCCGCATCTACCGTAATGGTAGTCGGTCTCGTTAACTCGGGAATTATGACTCTTAAGCAGGCAGTCAATGTTATCCTTGGTGCCAACCTTGGTACAACATTTACAGCTTGGCTTCTTTCACTTAACGGTATCAGCAGTGAGAATTTCTTTGTAAGCTTACTTAAACCCAAGTCATTTACACCTTTCCTTGCAATGATAGGTATAGCTCTATATATGTTCTCCAAGAACGACAAGAAGAAAAACATCGGAACAGTTCTTCTCGGATTTTCTGTTCTTATGTTTGGAATGAGCAGCATGTCGGATGCCATGGCTCCGCTTAAGACCAATGAGGAGTTCAAGCAGCTTCTTACAACATTCAGCAATCCCATTATCGGATTCATGGTCGGAATCATTTTCACAATGGTTATCCAGAGCTCGGCCGGTACTATCGGTGTGCTTCAGGCGATCGCGAGGGATGTTCCCGTATTATACAGTGTAGCAATTCCCGTCGTAGTGGGAGCCGAAGTAGGTACATGTATTACAGCCATTCTTTCATCATTCGGTGCCAATAAGAACGGTAAGAGAACAGCTCTCATGCACCTTTACTTCAACCTTATCAAGGCTCTTTCATTCATGATCATCTTCTATATAGTAAACAGCATTGTTCATTTTTCTTTTATGGGCAACAGGATCGGAATGGCAGGAATCGCCGGAATTCATACGCTTATTAACTTAGTCGCAACGCCGCTCATGCTTCCTTTTGCGGGATTACTTGTAAACCTTGCGCTTAAGACAATTCCTATAGATGAAAAAGAGAAGAAGGAGCAGGAGGAACAGCAGGGAATCCGCACACTCGATCCCCGCTTCCTTTCAAACCCGCCCTTTGCTCTTGAACAGGCAAGACAGGCAGCCATTGATATGGCTAACATGGCAAAAGATTCCTTGTACAAGGCTGTAGACCTTATTACCGATTTCAAGGAAGATGTAGCGGAAGAGGTTGATTATCTTGAGAGAAAGGTCGATCAGTACGAAGACCAGCTCGGAACTTATCTTATGAAGATAAACAACCATCATCTTTCACCCGAGGACAGCCATACACTTTCAGTGCTTCTGCACTGTATCACAGACTATGAGAGAATAAGTGACCACGCGCTCAACATCATGCAGAAGGCTCGTGGAATGAGCGAGAACAAGAGAAGCTTTACACCCAAGGCGCAGAGCGAGATGGATATCTTTTCTTCTGCGGTAAAAGAGATCGTGGATATGTCGATCAATGCGCTTAAGACTCAGGATCCCGAAGTTGCCAAGACTATCGAACCTTTGGAAGAAGCTATTGACGGTATTCATAAAGAAGTTAAGCGTCGTCACGTAAGACGACTTCGCAAAGGAAAATGTACGATCGAGCAGGGCTTTGATCTTAGCGACATCGGAACCGATTATGAGCGTATCGCCGATCACTGCAGTAACATAGCTGTCGGAATCATTGAAGTTAATGAGGATGCATACGATGCTCACGGTTATCTTGAAGCACTTAAGGCCGAAAAGAGAGAAGGCTTCGAGCAGGCAGTTGATTTCTATGAGCGCAAGTACGAACTTCCTTCAGTAAAGTTCTAAGCATAAACAGAAACGCACACACCGTGCATTTACAAGAATCAGGTAATAACTATGGATTTTCAGTATCTTGAAAAAAGAGAGCAGGGCGAGTTTATTACCCGCTACAATCTGCATTACAAGACAGTAGACAACAAAGACAAGACATACGAGATAATCAGCAGAAATCCCGATCTTAAGGGCTTTGATGACATTCGCAACAAAAAAGTTGATGCGGTAGTGCTCATCATGCACGATGAGACCGGCGAAAAAATACTTATAAATAAAGAGTTCAGAATGGCAGCAGGTGCCTGGGTTTATAACTTCCCCGCGGGACTTATCGATCCCGGCGAAGTTCCTGAAGAAAGCGCCAGAAGAGAACTCAAGGAAGAGACGGGGCTTGATATCATCGCCATAGATGACTGGATCGGCGAGAGTTACAGCGCCGTCGGTTTTTCCAACGAGAAGAATGTATGCTGCGTCGGAAGAGCTTCCGGCACCTTTGCCAAGAGCAGCTCGACTCTTGAAGAGATTCAGCCCGGATGGTATACCAAAGAAGAAGTAAGAGAGTTATTGAAAAAAGAGCCTTTTGCCGCAAGGACACAGGCTTATTGCTACGCATGGTCACACAAGTAAATTGCGGTCGCCGTTGATGCGCAAGATACTAAGGTTTTATTATTTGCATTTTCGGTATTTATATGAGTGAAAAGAAAGATCAGAAAAACAAAGGAATATATCAGGCTCCAAAGAATAAAGAAGAGCTGAAAAAAGGCATCGAAGGCCTTAAGATATGTGAGGATTGCGGAGGACTTTGCACAGAGAGTGTGCCCATCATGGAAGGACTTCCCGTCAATGCTCAGGTCAGCCTTATGGAGCATTCCGTTCATGAAACGCTCAAAAAGAACAGTTATCTTTTCCGAGAAGGTGAGCCTGTTGACTCCATATGTATAATCAGGAAGGGAAGAGTTAAGCTTTGCAGATATGATTCCCTTGGAAGAGAACAGATCATCACTATTCTCGCCGATCACGATATCATCTGGGAAGGAATGTTCCTGGATGGCAGTATTTATCCGTATTCAGCGGTATGTCTTACCAATGCATCCATCTGCACGATTCACAGAGACGATTTCATCAAGGTAGTCGACAATCCGACAGCTGCCATGAATATTATTATTCTTTTGAGTAAAAAGCTTCATGACGCCAATGAGCGTAACATGCTGCTTTCAACCAAAGATCCCATGGCAAGACTGGCCGGCTTTTTGATGTACAGAGTTGACAGAAGCGTAGAAGATGATATAGTTTTAAAGCTCGATGATATAGCTGCGAGCGTCAACCTAAGGACAGAGACCGTCAGCAGGAAGCTGCGCGAAATGGAAAAAGAGGGCCTGATACAAAGGCTCGGTCATGCAAGGATCAAGGTCCTTGACAGAGACGCCCTTAGGGATATATATATTTACCAGTAATTTAGGAGTGTTTATGATTAAAGGTGCAATTCATTCGATAGAGACCTTCGGTTCCGTTGACGGACCCGGAATCAGATTTATAGTTTTTTTAAAGGGATGTAATCTCAGATGTAAGTATTGTCACAACGCAGATACATGGGATCCCAAGTCGGAGGATATGAGAACACCCGACGAGCTGCTTGATTTTGCCGAGAGATATCGCAGCTACTGGGGCGAGGAAGGCGGAATCACGGTAAGCGGAGGCGAGCCTCTCCTTCAGATTGATTTCCTTATCGAGCTTTTTACCAAGGCCAAAGAGCGCGGAATAAATACCTGCATAGATACGGCACTACAGCCTTTTACAAGAGAAGAACCTTTCTTTTCCAAGTTTAATAAGCTTGTGGAAGTAACGGATCTTATGCTCGTTGATATCAAGCACATAGATAATGAGGAACACAAGAAGCTCACGGGACTTCCCAATGAGAATATTCTCGACGGAATGCAGTATTTATCGGAGATCGGACAGCCTATCTGGATAAGACACGTACTTGTTCCCGATATCACGGACATTGACGAATACCTCATAAAGACCAGAGCATTTATTGAGAATCTTTCTAACGTTAAAAAGATAGAAGTTCTTCCCTACCATTCTCTGGGACAGCATAAATTCGAGGCTCTCGGAATACCGTACCAGTTAGAAGGCGTAAAATCGCCGTCTAAAGAGCGTGTAGAGAACGCAACCCAGATTTTACGCGGGTTAAAGTGATCGATATATCGAAAAAGACAGCAAAAAAGCGCTGTCTTTTTTTTAACAATATTTTTTAAAACTTGATTCTAATCAATGTTTGGCCAAATGCTAAATGGTAATATAATTCTCGGTCAATACCAGTGACAATAATTTAACAATACTGTTTTAGAAGGAGTATTTCAATATGAACGAAGCATGGAGAGGTTTTAAAGGAACCCACTGGCTGGATGACGTTAACGTAAGAGATTTCATCCAGAACAATTATACACCTTATGATGGAGATGAGAGCTTTTTGGCAGACCCCACAGAAGCAACAGATAAGCTTTGGGGCAAGCTTCAGGAGCTCCAGAAGCAGGAACGTGAAAAGGGCGGCGTCCTTGAGTGCGAGACAGAGGTTGTTTCAAGCCTTACAGCATACGGCCCCGGATACATCGATGAGTCTATGAAGGATCTCGAGAAGGTAGTTGGTCTTCAGACTGACAAGCCTCTTAAGAGAGCATTCATGCCTTTCGGTGGAATCAAGATGGCTGAGGAAGCTGCTGAGACATACGGCTACAAGGTTAACGAGAAGTTCCACAAGATCTTTACTGAGTATCATAAGACTCACAACCAGGCAGTATTTGATGCATATACACCTGAGATGAGAGCAGCAAGACACAGCCACATCGTAACAGGTCTTCCTGATACATACGGCCGTGGACGTATCGTAGGCGATTACAGAAGAGTTGCTCTTTACGGTATCGACTACCTCATCAACAAGAAGATGGAAGATTACAACAACTGCGGTGACGGAACAATGCTTGATCACATCATCCGTCAGAGAGAAGAGATCTCAGAGCAGGTTAGAGCTCTTAAGGGAATGAAAGAGATGGCTAAGGTTTACGGCTATGATATTTCTGCACCTGCTAAGAACGCAAAAGAGGCTGTTCAGTGGCTTTACTTTGGTTACCTTGCAGCTATCAAGACTCAGAACGGTGCTGCTATGTCAGTTGGACGTGTATCTACATTCCTTGACATCTACATCGAGAGAGATATTAAAGAGGGAACACTTACAGAGAGCGAGGCTCAGGAGCTTATCGACCACATGACAATGAAGTTCAGAATGGTTAAGTTCGCTCGTATCCCTTCATACAACAACCTTTTCTCAGGCGATCCCGTTTGGGCAACACTTGAGGTTGGTGGACTTGGTATGGACGGACGTCACATGGTTACAAAGAACGACTTCCGTTTCCTCCACACACTTGAGAACATGGGACCTTCACCCGAGCCTAACCTTACAGTACTTTACACATCTAAGCTTCCCGCTACATTCAAGAAGTATGCTGCTAAGATTTCTGTTACAACATCTTCTATCCAGTACGAGAACGACGATGTTATGCGTCCTATCTGGGGCGATGATTACAGCATCTGCTGCTGCGTATCAGCTACACAGACAGGTAAAGAGATGCAGTTCTTCGGAGCAAGAGCTAACCTTGCTAAGTGCCTTCTTTACGCTATCAACGGCGGTAAGGATGAGAAGTTCCTTACAAAAGACGGTAAGCACATGCAGATTGGACCTGAAATGGCTCCTATCACAGGCGACGTTCTTGAGTACGACGAGGTTATGCGTAAGTATGACATCATGATGGATTGGCTTGCAGGACTCTATGTAAACATCCTCAACCTTATCCAGTACATGCACGATAAATATTACTATGAAGCAGCTGAGATGGCTCTTATCGATACAAACGTAAGACGTACATTCGCTACAGGTATCGCAGGATTCTCACACGTTGTTGATTCACTTTCAGCTATCAAGTACGCTAAGGTTTCAACTGTACGTGACGAGTCAGGTCTTGTTGTAGATTACAAGATCGAGGGTGACTTCCCCAGATACGGTAACGACGATGAGAGAGCAGACGAGATCGCTGTATGGCTCCTTAAGACATTCATGAAGAAGATCGAGAAGCACCACACATATCGTGATTCTGAGCCTACAACATCTATCCTTACTATCACATCTAACGTTGTTTACGGTAAGGCTACAGGTGCTACACCTGACGGAAGACCTGCATTCGCTTCATTCGCACCCGGAGCATCACCTTCATACGGTGCAGAGAAGGCCGGACTTCTTGCTTCACTTAACTCTGTTGCTAAGATTCCTTACGAGTACGCTCTTGACGGAATTTCTAACACACAGACAATGAACCCCAACGCTCTTGGTCATGACGACGAGGAGAGATCAAACAAGCTTGTTAACGTTCTTGACGGTTACTTCGACCAGGGTGCTCATCACCTCAACGTTAACGTATTTGGTAAGGAGAAGCTCATCGATGCTATGGAGCATCCTGAGAAGCCTGAGTATGCTAACTTCACTATCCGTGTATCAGGATATGCTGTTAAGTTCATCAACCTTACTAAGGAGCAGCAGCTTGACGTTATCGCTCGTACATGCCACGAGGCACTTTGATAACATAAACAAGTTACATTGCAATACGTTGTTTTATAATAAGAAGAACGACTCGATTTTTCGGGTCGTTCTTTTTTTATGTCATACGCTTCATGATTTTAGATAAAAATAATAATTTAAACTATTTTATTTTGCACAAAACAATGATAGAGTGAAGATATGTGAAAGCCTTAAAAATACAGCTTTTACCCAGATTATCATATGAGGCGTATTATGAATAAAAGATATGTCACCGACATGACAGAAGGCAATGAACTTCTGCTTCTTATTAAGTTCACTATCCCAATGCTCTTTGGAAATCTCTTCCAACAGTTTTACAACATGGCGGATACCATTATCGTGGGACATTACGGCGGTAAATACGGAATGCCGGCTATTGGTGCGGTCGGAAGTGTCAACTTTCTCTTTTTCTCACTTTGTATGGGAATGGGAGCCGGAGTCGGCATCATGATCTCGCAGCATTTTGGCGCGGGAAAGGATGATTACGTTAAGAAGATAGTCGGTAACTCAATCTATATTACGCTTGTAGCAGGTCTGCTCATGAGTATCATCAGTGTGACCCTCGCAAAGCCTATACTTAATATAATGAAGATACCGGATGAGTGTATGGCAGATGCCCTTACATATATGAGAGTTGTCTGCGGAGCAACAATCCTTGTTGCAGGTTATAATATGATCTCTTCTATATTAAGAGCGCTCGGAGATTCAAGAACTCCTCTTATCTTCCTGGTGGTTGCCTGTCTTATAAACATTGTCCTTGATCTTATAACCGTTAAATGGCTCGGAATGGGCGTCTTGGGAGCTGCGCTTGCAACGGTCATCTCTCAGACAATCGCCATGATCGGATCGATAGTTGTGGGAATCAGGATCAATCCATATCTTCAGATAGAAAAAAGACATCGCGAGGTTGATACCGATATCATAGACAACGCTATAAGGCTCGGAGTTCCGCTTGCACTTCAGAACGCGCTTATAGCCTTTTCTTGCGTGGCACTTCAAACGGTAGTAAACGGCTTTAAGAGTGACGTTATGACAGCTTATACGGCAACAGGTAGGATCGAGCAGCTTGTTCAGCAGCCTCTGGGATCGCTTGGAACAGCCGTATCAACATTTACGGGACAGAATACCGGTGCCAAAAAGCTTAACAGGGTAAAGAGCGGATGCATAAAGAGTGTTGCTCTTATTGCGGCATTCAGTGTTCTTATGGTTATAGTTATGTTTACGCAAGGAGAGAATATAATAAGATTATTTACGCCCAATGAAAACGCCATCAAGATTGGCGCTAAGGGACTTAAGATAACAAGTATGTTCTATTTCTTCTTAGGACTTATATATGTGTTCAGAGGAACGCTCAACGGCGTAGGAGATGCCGCGTTTGCCCTTATAAACGGAATACTTGAAGTTGTAGGAAGACTGGGTTTTGCGGCGATATTGGTATCCATATCCGGCATAGGAATGTGGGGCTGCTGGTATACCAACGGACTTACATGGGCCATAACCGGAATAGGATGTGTGCTTAGATATATGAAAGGAAGCTGGAGAAAAAGAATCTTCGATCAAGTATGACAGAATGGATTATTTCTGAAGATCTTTTAGCTTCTTGGCATTGATCTTACCTTCAGCGATCATGTTAGCCATCCAGATCTTAAGGGATTCAACGGTCATATCGATATTATCAAGCTGCTTTTGTATCTCAACAAAATCTTTAAGCTCATCGTCAGAAATAACGCCATCAGCGGTAATCTCGATGAGCTTTGTTTTTTGACTGTCGAGAGAATTAAGTGCCGAGAGCATGCCAAGGACGATCTCCGATAAAGAAGAAACCTTAACCTCGGGAACTGTATCTTTTCCGATACGGCACTCGTGCGTGCAGTAGTAGTTGCACAGTTCGGGGCGCTTGTATGCATTGGCCATATCAACGACATCCTCGGGATGAACAAGAGTCTTTTCCGTCTCAAGCTTCTCAAGGCGGCTCTCGCTGATGGTTCCTATAAGCTCACTTGCCTGAGCTCTTGTAAGGCCCAGAGCCTCTCTGCTTTCAAAGTAGATATTCTTATTTTCTCTGACGGATTTCTTGCCCATGATAATCTCCTGAAATATTCATCTGTTAGATAGTGTCTCCGTTATTATACAGCAGTGTTGGTGCGAAGGAACAGTGACTTCAAAAATAAATTGAAAAAAATTTTAAAAACATGCTTGACAATGATTGTATACCGAAGTACAATCTTAAACAATAAGGCAAGGGCGTCTTAGAGAATACTCTCTAAGGCGCTTTCTGTGTTTTTGGATACTAATCCGCGGAAGTATACTTTTAATTGTATACAAGTATTCATACATAGGAAACTTGTCCTATACAAAAAACGGTCTATGACCGGCAATAATTATTTAATATGTAAGGACGGCACAATGGGGTGTCATGCTGATGTTAATATGCAGCAATCCCGTTGTACCGTCCTTTTATCATTAGAGAGATCTTGAAAACAATAGATTTCTCGGTAATCAGAATGGAGGAGAAAGTATGAGTGAAGAAATCTTAAGCGCGGTTAACGGCCAGGTCTTCAGTGTCTGGTTTCTGATCGGTGCAGCGTTGGTATTCTGGATGCAGGCCGGATTTGCTATGTGTGAGGCAGGTTTTACAAGAGCCAAGAACACCGGAAATATCATAATGAAGAACCTTATGGATTTCTGTATCGGTACTGTAGTATTCATCTTAATTGGTTTTGGTTTATTACTTGGTGAAGATATCGTAGGAATCATCGGTAGACCCGGATTTGACATCTTCACAAATTATGCAAATTTTGATTGGTCCAACTTTGTATTCAACCTTGTGTTCTGTGCAACAACAGCAACAATCGTTTCAGGATCAATGGCTGAGAGAACAAAGTTCTTATCATATTGTGTGTACTCGGCAGTTATCTCAGCAATCATCTACCCCATTGAAGCACATTGGGTATGGGGCGGCGGATTCCTCGCACAGATGGGATTCCATGATTTTGCAGGTTCAACATGTATCCACATGGTTGGTGGTATCTCAGCTCTTATCGGAGCAGCTATCTTAGGACCCCGTATCGGTAAGTTCGAAAGAAATAAGGAAGGCAAAGTTACCAAGGTAAATGCTTTCCCCGGACACAACCTTGTGGCAGCTTCACTCGGTGTATTCATCCTTTGGCTTGGATGGTACGGATTCAACGGTGCGGCTTGTACTTCAGTAGAGCAGCTCGGATCCGTATTCGTAACAACAACAATCGCACCTGCACTTGCAACTGTAACATGTATGATCTTCACATGGCTCAGATATGGTAAGCCCGATGTTTCAATGTGTCTCAACGCATCACTTGCAGGTCTTGTAGCTATCACAGCTCCCTGTGATGTAACAGATGCTTTCGGAGCAATCGTGATCGGTATTGTAGCAGGTCTCCTTGTTTGCTTCGGAGTATGGTTCCTTGATTACAAGCTTCACGTAGACGATCCTGTTGGTGCCGTTGCGGTTCACTGCTTAAACGGTATCTGGGGAACAATTGCTGTAGGTCTTTTTGCTACAAACACAGCACCCGGTTATTCAATCGCTGATGCACAGGGCAATGAGCTCGTAGGTCTTTTCTACGGCGGCGGTTTCAAGCTTCTTGGTATTCAGATCACAGGATTCTTAGCCGTAGCAGCTTGGACATTAGTTACTATTACAATTACATTCTTCGCTATTAAGAAGATACTTGGACTTAGAGTTACAGAAGAGGAAGAAATCCTCGGACTTGATTCAACAGAGCACGGACTTGCTTCTGCATATTCAGGATTCGCTATCATGGATGTCTCAAACACCCTCAACATGGATGTCAACGACAACACAGATCTTGGTCAGAGCGAATATGTATATGCTTCACAGGTGCAGAAAGATGCAGCGGTTCCCGTTGTCACAGGTCCTGTTCATACACAGTCCGCTATACATAAAGTAGTAATCATCGCAAAGCTCTCTCGTTACGACAAGCTTCGTAAGGCAATGAACGATCTCGGTGTAACCGGCATGACGGTAACTCAGGTAATGGGATGCGGAGTTCAGAAGGGTTCCGGCGACATGTACCGTGGAGTTGAGATGGATGCAACACTTCTTCCCAAGGTCAAGGTTGAGGTTGTTGTAAGTAAGATCCCTGTAGAGAGCGTTATCGAAGCAGCTAAGAAGACATTGTACACCGGCCACATCGGCGACGGTAAGATCTTCGTTTACAGCGTAGACAAGGTAGTAAAGATCAGAACAGGTGAGGAAGATCTTGAAGCTCTTGCAGACGTTGAATAATTGTGAGCACTTGGCGAGGTTCTTTCGAGCCCGGTGCGAACGCCTTACGTCGAGCAAAGCTGGGGCGTAAGTTCATTATAAAAGAATAACTAGGAGGATGGAGTATGTGCGCAATACTGACATACGAAGGTGATGACATATCCGAGCAGGAGTTTCAAACTCTTTTGCAAAGAACAAGCCTTAGAGGCCCGGATATGTCCAGGTACAAAAAGGTAGAAAAAGGATATATAGGTTTTAATCGTCTCTCGATAATGGGACTGAATGAAGAAGGAATGCAACCTTTTTACCTTAATAATAATGCAGTGATTTGTAACGGTGAGTTATATGGATTCAGAGCACTGCGAGAGTACCTGGTATCCCTCGGATACAGCTTTAGAAGTGACAGTGATTGCGAGATACTCCTCCCTTTGTATGAGAAACTCGGAACCAAGATGTTCGATATTCTCGATGCGGAATTTGCCTGCGTCATATATGACGGTGAAAAGAAAAAGTTCATAGCCGCAAGAGATCCGATAGGAATCAGACCTCTTTACTATGGATACGACAAAAAAGGAAACATAATTTTTGCATCGGAACCTAAGAACATGGTTGGTGTGGCAGACAAGATAATGCCTTTCCCTCCCGGACATTACTACGAGGATGGCAAGTTCATCTGCTACAGAGATATGACTAAGGTAAAAGAAGTAAAGTTTGATGAAGTAAACGTGATCGCGGAAAAGATTCACGACAAGCTTCTCAAAGGAATAGAAAAGAGACTTTCAGCCGATGCGCCGATAGGATTTCTTTTATCGGGCGGCCTTGATTCATCACTTGTTTGCGGAGCCGCAGCAAAGATGCTTGGCAAGAAGATAAGAACCTTCGCGATCGGAATGGACATAGACGCGATCGACCTCAAGTACGCAAGAGAAGTTGCGGATTATATAGGAAGCGAACACACGGAAGTGATCATTTCCAAAAAAGATGTTATCGAGGCGGTCGAGCCTGTAATAGAAGCTCTCGGAACTTATGATATTACGACTATACGAGCTTCTATCGGAATGTATCTTCTGTGTAAATGGATTCACGAGAACACAGATATCAAGGTAATCCTTACAGGAGAGATATCCGATGAGCTCTTTGGATATAAATATACAGACTTTGCACCGAGCGCGGATGAGTTCCAGAAAGAAGCGCAAAAGAGAATTCACGAGATACACATGTACGACGTGCTCAGAGCCGACAGATGTATCAGCGTAAACTCTCTTGAAGCCAGAGTTCCTTTCGGAGATCTTGATTTTGTAGAGTATGTAATGAGCATTGACCCGGAGAAGAAGATGAACACCTACGGCATCGGTAAATATCTTTTGCGCCATGCGTTTGAAAAAGATGAACTGATACCGAGAACTATCCTCATGAGAGAGAAAGCAGCTTTCTCCGATGCGGTCGGACATTCACTTCGTGATGACCTTATAGAGTGTGCGGACAGCCTTTACACCTACGCAGATTACGAGACCAAGAAAAAGAAATACACTCACGCAACACCTTTTACAAAGGAATCGCTTTGGTACAGAGAGATTTTTGAAAAGTATTATCCCGGCCAGTCAGATATGGTTGTGGACTTCTGGATGCCCAACAAGAACTGGGAAGGTTGCAATGTAAACGATCCTTCCGCAAGAGTTCTTTCAAACTACGGAGCATCTGCAAAATAAATGAGTATGAATATGGAGGACAAAAAGATGATTGATGCATCAAAACTTACAGAACAATTCGGATGTCTGGTATTTAGCGACAAGATTATGAAAGAGCGCTTGCCCAAGGATATTTACAAGGCAGTGCACAAGACAATAGAAAAAGGAACACACCTTGAACTCGATGTTGCAAATACGGTTGCGGCAGTAATGAAAGAGTGGGCTATCGAAAACGGTGCAACACACTTCACACACTGGTTCCAGCCTATGACAGGTCTTACCGCAGAGAAGCACGACAGCTTCATTTCACCTACAGGAGACGGACAGATCCTCATGGAGTTCTCAGGAAAAGAGCTTGTTAAGGGTGAGCCTGATGCATCAAGCTTCCCTTCAGGAGGACTCAGGGCAACATTCGAGGCCAGAGGATATACAGCATGGGATCCTTCATCACCTGCATTTATAAAGGACGGATCACTTTACATTCCTACAGCATTCTGCTCATACGGCGGAGAAGCTCTTGATAAAAAGACACCTCTTTTAAGATCTATGGATGCTCTTTCAAAAGAGGCAGTTAAGATTCTTAACCTCCTTGGATTGACCGAGAAAGCAGACATTGATGAGCTTAAGGCTATTCTTAAGGACTATGCAAAAGAGACAGATTCCGAATATGCAAAAGAGATTCTGTCAGACTTCGATGAATATATTCCGAACTTCAAAAAGATCGTACCTAATAAGTAAATAGGAGGCAGAACAATGGGAAAAGCGACAGGATTTCTTGAATATAAAAGAATAACCAATGGAGATGTGCCTCCAAAGGAAAGATTATGTAATTTTAAAGAGTTTCACACATACCTCGACAGAGATGAAAGAGCAGAGCAGGCAGCAAGGTGCATGAACTGTGGAGTGCCTTTTTGCCAGTCTGCGATAAAACTAAGCGGAATGGTAACCGGATGTCCGCTTCACAATCTGATCCCCGAGTGGAACGATCAGATCTATGCAGGTCATGAGCAGCATGCTTACAGCAGACTCCACAAGACCAGCAACTTCCCCGAGTTTACGGGAAGAGTATGTCCCGCACTTTGCGAGAAAGCATGCATGTGCGGACAGAACGGTGATGCTGTTACCGTTCACGACAACGAACTCTATCTTATAGAGACGGCATTCAAAAAAGGCTATGTTAAGCCTATGATTCCCGCTATCAGAAGCGGAAAGAGAGTTGCGGTTGTAGGAAGCGGTCCTTCAGGACTTGCTACAGCGGACGAGCTCAATCACAGAGGACATTTGGTTGACGTATATGAGCGTGAAGATCGCATAGGAGGTCTTCTTATGTACGGCATCCCCAACATGAAGCTGGATAAAAAAGTCATCGAAAGACGCCGTAAGCTCATGGAGGCGGAAGGAGTTACTTTCCACACCGGCGTTAACGTAGATAAGAAAGAAGCTCAGAAGCTGTTAAAAGAATATGATGCGGTTATACTTTGCTGCGGTGCAAAGAAGCCAAGACTTCTTGCCGTTGCGGATCCCGCTAAGGTAAAGGGAGTGTATAACGCAGTTGATTTCCTTACACAGACTACAAAGGCTCTTTTAGAATCTAAGGACAGAAGCGTTGAGGCATTAAAGGAGCATGGCGGATATATCGACGCCGAAGGAAAGCACGTAGTTATCGTAGGCGGTGGTGATACAGGTAATGACTGTATCGGAACTGTTTTAAGGCATGGCGCTAAGAGTGTTACTGCACTTGAGATGATGCCTAAGCCTCCTGTGGAGCGTGCCGCAAACAACCCTTGGCCCGAGTGGCCAAAGGTCCTTAAGACCGACTATGGTCACGAGGAAGCAATAAGCGTATTCGGAGAAGATCCGAGAGTATACGAAACAACAGTTAAGAGCATCACTACTGACAAGAAGGGTGCTATTAAAGAAATAGAAACCGTAAAGGTTACATTTAAGGACGGAAAGCTTACTGAAGTAGCCGGCTCCGAGAAGAAATTAAAATGTGACCTACTTCTCATTGCAGCAGGATTTATTGGCTGCGAGGATTATTCCGCTGACGCTTTTTCAGTAGAAAGAAGTCAGAGAGGAACTGTTATTACCGGTGAAGAAACCTACAGAGTAGGTGACACCAAAGTATTCTCCGCAGGAGACATGCACAGAGGACAATCACTTGTTGTCTGGGCAATCGCGGAAGGCCGCGCCTGTGCCGGAGAAGTTGATAGATATTTGATGGGTTACTCTAACCTGTGATCAAATATATTTGCCTTTTTTACATTGTAAAAGCCCGAGTGGTATATGACCACTCGGGCTTTTGCTTTATGTGCGCCTTGCGCACGTTTTCAATTTGGAGGATTGGTAAGTGCTATGTAAGTGTTGTTATTTCTTAAGATCTTCTTTGAACTGATCCCATGCGTCGGGATGCTGTACAAAATATCTAGGACACTCTTTTCCTGTAACATCGTAGTGTCTGATGACATGATCCGTATCGAGATTATATTTATCCATAAGCCACTGGGTGAGCTTTATAACCGTATCATATGATGCATCGGTAAACTGTCCTGTCTCATCCTGATGGCAGACCTCGATGGAAATAGTGTCATTATTTCTGTGATTGGTGGCCGCGGATCTTTCATTAAGCGGTACACACAGAATTGCTTCTCCTTCTATTCCTACTATGAAATGAGAACAGGAATCTGAACTCGGGTCGTTGAAATAGCTTCTGTTCTGTGCGGCGCTTGTTCCGGGGTTGGCGGTATAGTGGATTACTATATCTTCAACGCCATCCAAAGGTAATAATGTCCTTGAAGGATTTCCTTGATCTACACTGTCTATCAGATCAACCTGAACCCATGAAGGGACATCTATATCTTCCTTGCCGTTTGCTTTTTTCTTATCGGAAGACTGTGAAGACTCAGTTATCTCAGAGGTCTCGAGCCCGCCGCTGATAGGAAGTTTATTTACTATAAAGAAAAGGAGTCCTGCAAGAGCAAGAAGCTCTATAACAAGAAGGGAAAAACTGCCAAAAAGCTTGTTCTTTTTGCGCTTTCCGGGTCTTATTGCAAATTCGTCGTGATTGTCTGCTTCCGGTCTGCGAGTACGAGTTCTGTTATCCTCAAACTTGCGAGGATCGGCTCTTCGAGGTTCAGGTCTTCCGGGCTCGCGCCTGCGGTAGTCCGCTCTGTTATCGTCACCTCTGCGAGTATTTGCTCTGACATCGTCATATCTGTATCTGCGAGCATCTGTCCTTATATTGTCTGACCTACGTGAGCTTGCTAAAGGCTCGCCAGTCTGTGGATCAAATCTAGGCACACGCTGAAGCGGCTCGCCTGTCTGAGGGTCAAACCTGCGAGGTCTGGGCCTTCGTACATCTTCTTTACCGTAATTGTAAATTTCTCCTCTGCGGTAAGAAGGCTTGTCGTCACTGTATCTGCGTGTTTCCGATCTACGTGTGTTTGCGCCGCTGGCCTTTTTCATATCCGATCTGCTATTGTAATAAATACTATCTAATTCTCTTGACATCAAAAAATCGCCTCTTTCCAGTAAACAAGCGTGTATTACATACTGTACTACCAGTACTAATACACTATAACACCATGGAATTATCTTTGCAATACTAAAATCAAAAATTCTTTCAAAAAAATTAACTTTTTTGACGAGTACGATTTTATAGATATTTAATTCACTTAATACCGATTGTAAGGTATTATTTTTATAGACGTTCTTGTTATGTTTTTTTGCCTGTTTTCTACGCAGAGAGGAGTCTCGCATGAAAGTACGTAAGATCAGTATAATCAAGAAAGTAATTGTTGGAGTTATAGCCCTTTTTATTGTTGCGGACATCATATTGGGAATTGTTATCTATAACAAAGCAAGTAATATTTTGAATCAGGAGATCAGAAAGAACACTGAAGCCATATCATCATCTGCCGCTGCACTTATCGACGGAAGCATAGTTGCGTCGGTACAACCGGGAGAGGAGGAAACGGAAGACTATCTAAAGGTCAGCAATTTCCTAACTAAGATGCTTAACGCTTCGGGTGTTGAATATCTTTATACGGTAAGATATGCTGCCGATAAGTCTTTGGAATATGCTATCGATGCGCAGATTGAGGACATGTCCTATATCGGAGATGAGTTTACCGATGACGAAGTTATAGAAGCACTCTCGGGACAGGTTGTTTCAAGTGATGAGCCTTATACTGATGAGTGGGGCACACATATAACGTCCTACAGCCCTATCTATGTAGATGGAAAGGTTGTCGGCGCAGTCGGCGCAGATGTCAGCATGGACTGGGTACAAGAACAGACGGGAGCACTAGTAAAAGATATTATTATCACCTGCCTGCTCGTACTTATAGTGGGCTGCATAATCCTCATCATTTTGAGCAGAGCACTGAGCAAAAAATTTGTGCTTTTAAATGATAAAATTGTCGAGCTTACCAAAGGTGACGGAGATCTAACCCAAAATATAGAACTTGATTCCGGAGATGAATTTGAAGTTATCGGTGGGAATATCAATAAGCTCATTTCGTTTATCCGCGAGATGCTTCTTTCCATAAATACAGATTCCGACCAGCTTAGTAAGGCGTCGGGACACATCGCGGAAAATATCAAAGATGCAAGAAATAATTCCGAGGCGATATCTGCCACGATCACGGATATGAGCTCTGTTATGCAGAATACGTCGAGTTCGCTCAATGAGATGGCCGAGCATATGAATGAAATTACGGATTCGTTTAAGGACATTGTTTCAGAAATAGAAGGTGGCCGTGATTTCTCCAAAGAAGTTAAGAATTCCGCTTCTGAAACGGGCAAAAGAGCTGAAGCTGAGCGAAGCAGCGCCGAAGAAAAAGTTTCGGATATGGCTGAGTCTGTTTCCGATAAGATTGAACGTTCAAAGGCTGTAAGCAGGATTGAAGATCTTACGGGAAATATCATCGCGATATCAAACCAGACCAATCTTCTTGCACTGAATGCTTCAATAGAGGCGGCAAGAGCGGGAGATGCAGGAAGAGGCTTTGCGGTTGTTGCTGCGGAGATTGGTGAACTTGCAAGCAATTCACAGAAGGCGGCAAGTGAGATTCAGACAGTTTCATCCGAAGTTGTAACCGCGGTTAACGAACTTGCGACGGAGGCAAAAGATCTTTTGGATTTTGTAAAAGAAACTACTATAGACGGCTTTGATAAGCTCGTTAATATAAGTGATGATTACCTGAATTCGGCAGAGCGAATCGATGAGATGATGGAACGCTTTGCAGAAGCTTCCGAGCAGATACAGAGTAATGTAAATCTCATCCGGGAATCTACGGGATCGATAAACAGCGCTGTGGAAGATGCGACCAAGCATGTGCAGAGCACTGCGGAGAAGTCCGTTGAGATGAGCGAGAACATGCTCAAGATTGATGAGGATGCTTCCGCCAGCAGCGAACTTTCCGGAAAGCTCCGAACCGAAGTCGGAAAATTCAAACTTGAATAAAACATATAAAAAGGAAGCGATCAAACAGGTTGCTTCCTTTTTCTTTTTTATATCGTTTAAATGTTCCTTTCTATAATTTTACACCAAGTTAGTTATTGCTAACACGAGATAGTATAATTTTCTCTCTTTTTTGCGTCTACTCCATTTTGCAATTTTTATCCCAATCGGCAATCGGATTTTTTGCCTGTGTTTTCTTTTCGTAATCCCTACACAATTGGGGCATTTTGTGGTACAGTAAATGTGCTTGTTAATCTAAAGCAATTCGCATCCCTATTGGGAAATCTCCGAAGGAAAGGTGGTGGTTTTTATGAAGAAGGATTCACATAAATGTGGCAGCGATCCTGCTCCCGGTCGAAGTACCATAAAAACCGCACATAGAAAAGGAGATTACCATGGAATTACAAGAAGAGAAGACAATCGTTGAAATCTTAAAAGAGCTTCTTGAATCTAGGCAATACACCAAGCTTCGCCAGACAATCTCAGAGATGAATACAGTAGATATCGCTGCTGCAATGGGAGAGATGGAGGATGAGGATTCACTTAAAATGTTCAGAATCCTTCCCAAGGACATGGCTGCCGACGTATTTGCCGATCTGGAGCTGGATGATCAGCAATATATCATTCGTTCACTGTCAGATCGAGAGGCTTCCACAATCGTTGACAATCTAATGGCCGATGACGCTACCGACCTTTTGGAGGAGATGCCGGCCAATGTAGTTAAGCGCATACTTGCCAACGCAAGTCCCGAGACACGCGCTGATATCAATCACCTTCTGCAGTATCCTGAGGACTCTGCCGGAAGTATCATGACCGTGGAGTATGTTGATCTGCGCGAAGATATGTCCGTCACAGATGCGATCAACAGAATACGGCAAAAGGGCGTTGATTCCGAGACAATCAATATCTGCTACGTTGTTACCAAGCAAAAGATACTTGTCGGAACCGTAGCGCTCAGATATTTGCTCATCATGAAACCCGATGACGTGATCGGTGACATCATGAACACCAATGTCATCAGCATCAATACGATGACCGACCAGGAAGAAGCTGCGAGAATGTTCCAGAAATACGGCTTCACCGCCATGCCCGTTGTAGACAACGAATCACGTATGGTCGGAATCATCACTATCGATGACGTTGTGGACATCTTGGAAGAAGAGGCTACCGAGGATATCGAGAAGATGGCCGCTATCGTGCCGTCTGACAAGCCTTATCCCAAGGTTGGTATTTTTGAGACTTACAAGAGCAGAATGCCGTGGCTTCTGTTCCTCATGGTCAGTGCTACATTTACCGGTGCGATCATCACTAAGTTTGAAGATGCACTTTCCGCATACGTAATACTTACCGCATATATTCCCATGCTTATGGATACAGGCGGTAATGCGGGTTCGCAGGCAAGCGTTTCTATCATTCGTAGTCTTTCGTTAAAAGAGATTGAGTTTGCGAATCTTTTTAAGATCATATGGAAAGAAATAAGAGTTGCCGTGCTATGCGGTCTTACGCTGGCAGCAGCTAATTTCCTTAAATTGATATTTCTTGACAGACTCACCGTTTCGGTTGCGGCAGTCATTTGTCTGACACTGCTTATGGTTGTTGTCATTGCTAAGCTCATAGGCTGTTGCTTGCCGATGATCACATCCAAGCTCGGCTTTGACCCTGCTGTTATGGCGAGTCCCATGATCACAACGATCGTTGATGCGCTTTCGCTCCTTGCGTATTTCAATATCGCAACGAGGCTGCTGCATCTGAATATATAAAACGCTTATTTTATAAAGGGAAGGAGAAATGATAATGAAAAAAGTTTTATCAAGTGTTATTGCGTTAAGTATGGCTCTGTTTCTGGCTGTGGGATGCGCGGCCGGCGGTAGTGCGCCGAAGGATGAGGATAACGGAGCGGCAAATGCTGCAGACAGTGCCTCCGTGGAAGCAAGCTTAGATCAGACGGGAGCCGGCGCGGAGACCAAAACCCTCAGAATAATCGGAACAAGTGACCTTCACGGAAAGTTCCTGCCTTGGGATTATGCCCTTAACGCCGAAGATACTTCAGGTAGTGTAGCTCAGCTTTCTACAGCATTAAAAGAGTATCGTACGGATGACACCTTGCTTTTTGACGCAGGTGACACTATTCAGGACAATTATTCCGATATCTTTGTCGGAGAAGATGACGTACATCCTATGATACAGGCGATAAATGCCCTTAAATATGATGTCTGGACGGTCGGAAACCATGAGTTCAACTACGGCATGGACGTTGTAAAAAAGACCATCGGAGATCTGGAATGCGCTACGCTTGGCGGCAATGTTTATGATGAAAACGGAGAGCCGATTGCGGACGGATACACCATCATTGAGAAGAACGGAATAAGAGTAGCCGTAATCGGAATGGTTACTCCCAACATTACACGTTGGGACAGTGTAAACCTTGCCGATTGCATGGTTACCGATCCGCTTGAGGAGACACGCAAGATAATCGACAGTATTAAAGGACAGTATGATGTTCTTGTCGGCGTATATCATATGGGAATCGATGACGAGTACGATGTTCCCAATTCCGGAGTTGAGGATATTTTAAAGGAGTGTCCCGAATTTGATGTTATGCTTGCATCTCATGCACACGCATTGGTTGAAGGCGAGACGATAAACGGTACGCTCGTTGTTATGAACACAGAGATGGCGAAGACCTTCTCTGTTATTGATCTTACGCTTGAGAAGAATGGCGACGGTTACAAGGTTGCCGATAAGACATCAAAGAGTGTTGAGACCAAAGATTATGAAGCAGATCCCGAGCTCGTTGAACTCCTTAGTAAATATGATGAGCAGGCCAAGAATGATGCAAACAGTGTTATAGGAAAGCTTGTCGGAGATCAGCTTTCTCCCGTCAATGAGATTGAAGAGATTCCTACAGCGCAGATAGAAGACACTGCTCTTATCGATCTTATAAATGATGTTCAGCTTCATTATACGGGAGCCAAAGTTTCAGCTGCAGCGCTGTTTACAGCTGGCGCCAACATGTATCCCGGAGATATCAAGAAGTGCGATACGGCTCTTATTTACAAATATACCAATACACTTTACAAGCTGCACATGACAGGAGCGCAGCTCAAGAAATACATGGAGTGGTCGGCGAAGTATTTTAACACCTTTAAACCCGGCGACCTCACAATTTCTTTTAACCCCGATGTTCGCGCTTACAATTTCGATATGTTTGCGGGTGTAAACTACGAGATCAACATTTCGAAAGAACCCGGCAGCAGGATTGAGAATCTTACATGGCCTGACGGTACACCCGTCCGCGACGACGATGAGTTTGATATCGCAGTAAACAACTACAGAGCTTCATCTCACCTTCTCACACCCGGAGAGGTTTATGAGGAAGGCGAGGAACTTCCTAAGCTTGTAGAGATCGATGTCAAAGGCGATATCGGCGGAGTTCGAGAGCTGATCGGTGACTATATAACCAACGTAAAGAAAGGCCAGATCAAACCCGAGTGCGATGATAACTGGAAGATCACAGGTTATGAATGGGATAAGGATTTAAGAGAGAAAGCTGTCACGCAGCTTAAGAATAAGGAGATCGAAATCCCTTGCTCAGAGGACGGCAGAACACCTAACGTAAAGGCAATCACGGAAAAAGATCTTAAATAAAAATCATAAACAAAATTTATGCCCCTTACCTGAAAGCAATTCAGGCAAGGGGCAATGTTTTTATTGAGGCTGATTTTTTACAAAGATATCAAATCTTGGAAGCGTGTATTTGATGATACCGTGAGTCGACACATCTATTAGACCCTTGTCTCTGAGTCTTTCTCTGTACTGTGAAAACTCATTTTTCTTCTGGGCAGATATTTCTAAAAGTTCGGAAACGGGCATATCTTCTTTTTGTACTATGAAAGACATAAACCACTTGTCTTTCTGTGAAAGCTCGGACCACATTTTTTTGTAGACGTAGTGGCTGAGTGCTTCATCAAATTTAAGCAGAACGGAATTGTTTAATTCGTGCTTTTTGTCATCCCAGACATACTTTCCCATTGCCTGATACGCAAAAGGATAACCCTTGGTAATCACAGCCATATCCATTGCTTTTTCATAAGATATGCCAAATACCTTAGAATATCTGTCTGCGATCAGCGTCAGATTAAGAGGCTCCATTTCATATTGCGTCGCTCTGTACAAGAACGTAAGATTCTTTTCGTTTTTGAGATCGTGTATGTTCTCATACAATCCTGCCATTAGCAAGAAGATGGGGAGATCTTCTCTTATCAATATCTGAAAGCTGCTGGCAAATTCTCTCATATATTCAGTATTGGAGACTTCGTCTATTGTAACGAGAAGTCTTTTTTTCTTTTTCTTGATTTCTTTTAGTATTCTCTCAAGCGCAGATTCGATGTCGGCTACGGGCGGCTTAGAGCTTACGGTCACACCGATTCCGAATTTTGACAGATTGATGCTTGTATCAATGAATTTGGTTATGAATTCTTTGCTGTCATATAACTTCGCGACAAGTCCTTCAAGCATGTTTCTCTCAGAATTGAGTCTTATAATGATCCAATCCTCGAACGTGGAAATTTCTTTTTCTATGGAAGTCATTGTAACAGTCTTTCCGCTTCCTCTTGTACCTGTAAGCATAAAGCAGTTATTCTGCGCGTTCTCCGCTGTAAGCTCCTGTACAATTTCATCTATGAGAATTTCTCTGCTGATGTATTGAGTTGGGACTTTTCCGAAGTTGAGTACAAATGGATTTCGTTCCATGGCGTCCTCCTATATACTTTTGTGTTGCTTATATACTTCTATATACTTTTTATAGTCTTATATACTTTTATATACTTCTATATACTTTTAATTTAATTATATACTTCTATATACTTTCGTCAAATGCAGATTTTTTTAAGGATTTTGCTGTGTTATAATTTTCTTGACCTTGACGTAGCGTCAAGCTTTAAACTTAATCTAAAAGGAGGCTTGACCATGAAGACAGTAAAAGAAGTTGCTAAGATAGCAGGGCTATCGGAGAGAGCCCTAAGACACTATGACAATATAGGGCTTCTCGTCCCGAAGAAAAGAAGCGACGCCGGCTATAGATTATATGACGACGAAGATTTAAAGAGGCTGCGCGCCATAGCTTTTCTGAAAGAAATGGAGATCCCGCTTTCTGAGATAAAAGAAATCCTGGACGCCGGAAAATGTGATTACAACAGCATTCTGAGGGCTCAAAAAGAAAAGCTGGTTCGTAAAGTCAATAAGCTGAACGGCTTGATAAGAGTGATTGATGGACTTGATTCGGAAGGGAAGAATATAAGCTTTGAACCTTTTACAGAAGATGAAGCCAAGACGGTATCGGACATTCTGATAAAAGAGGCTAAAGAAAAAGAAGCTGAGATCAAGAAGGTTACAAGTAAGCCTGTAAAAAAAGAAGATATTGCAGAGATGAAAAAGACTGTGGAGACCAATCTCACGAAAGGAGAGATCGGGGAAGATATTCTTCGAATGTATGGAAGTAAAGAAAACTACTTAAAAGCCCTTAAAGAAATAGATTCCATGACGCCCGAGGAACATAAGGCATTGGAAGAAGAACTTAAGGAAATCTATCACTCTTTTGCCAAACTTCCGAAGGATCAGACAAAACGTCATAAACTTGTGCAGAGACTTGAAGACAATACGAATAAAATGTATCACATGAGTAATGCCCGATCCATGCTGATCGCGGGCGCAAGATCATATATAAGTGATGCTAAAGTCGCAGGAGTTATAGATTCACTCTATGGAGAAGGCGTTGCTCAAAATGTAGGAAAAGCTGTGCTAGAATATTACGGGGAAGGCTGAACGATAAGCTGTCCTTTTTATGACCCACCTAAAATTATAAGCTTGTGTTGTAAGGTAGATAACTACCCGACAGCACAAGCTTTTTTCATTGGGGAGAAAGAGCTCGTGTAGAGGGAAGTATTTTGGAGGTGTGATATGACAAGGGCACTTATGACTGCGGCTAGCTTATATAACGATCAGAGATTTTTATCAAAGAGTGAGCTTAGGATTTATAAGAACAAGTTAAGAAGACAGAAGATAGTAAGAAGACAGCGCCTTGCGCTGGGACTTATCGCGGCGCTTGTGGTATTTGCGATAATCTTTTTTGCCATGACGATAACACTTAATGCCAAGGTGGATAATAGTGATATTCTCTACAAATACTATAAGCAAATCTCTGTTACTGCCGGTGATTCGCTTTGGAGTATAGCGTCTGCCAACATCTCATATGAGAATTATGACAGTATAGATGACTATATCGCCGAAGTCTGCAGTATCAATCATATCGAGGAAGGCGGCATGGTTACTGCGGGAGAAGACATAATAATCCCTTACTACTCCAAAGAATTCAGATAAATTCGGGCAAAATTAATAAAAAATCTTGCAATTCACTCATGAATATCTATCTTTTTGACGATAATAAGTATATAATTATGTTGTGGGAATTTCCCTATTTATGAGAGTATTGTGGAGGTGGGCTTATGAGAACAAAGTATATAATAGCTTTTCTGGCTGCTTGTCTTATGCTATGCTGCGTAGGATTTGCTTTTTGCGCCAGAAAGAAATGTCCGGATACGAAGTATGAAGAGCCGGGACTTGACCTTAAGCCTGTAATTTACTTATATCCCGAAGAAGACGGAACAGAGGTAGAGGTAAGTCTTAACTATGACGGTAATCTCAATGAACTTATTCCTGAGTTTAGTTCTGAGAATAAGTGGGAAGTGGTTGCCGACAAGGACGGTACGATCACTTATGACGGACAGACATACGATTATCTTTTCTGGGAAGGAGATCCCAATTACGAGTATGATTTCTTCTCAGGCTTCTGTGTTAAGGGATCTGATACCGAGAGCTTCCTTAATGACAAGCTTCACGAGATGGGACTTAATGATGCTGAGACCGCTGAGTTCATTGAGTTCTGGCTTCCCAGAATGGAAGGCAATGAATATAACGTTATCAGTTTCCAGGGCGATACATACAAGAAGGGAGCAAAGCTTAGCATTTCTCCTCAGCCCGATAATCTTATCCGTGTATTCATGGCGTGGTATCCTTCCGATAAATATGTAAAGATCAATCCTCAGTCCATACAAGAGGGCAGCAGAGACGGATTCACCGTTGTGGAATGGGGCGGCAACAAGGTTAAATAATAATAAGGTAAATACACTTGCAACTAATGCAATGATGTTCTAAAATGTTGTGCGTGGTATTGGATTTTTTCCGATACCGCGCATTTTAAATTGCGAAAACATCAATATTTTTAATCAGAAATGGAGTAATACACATGATGCAATCACGTACACATAACTGTGGTGAGCTTCGTATCGGCGATGCCGGCAAGAGCGTTACGCTTGTCGGATGGCTTGAGAATATGAGAGAAGTAGGAAGCGGACTCGGATTCGTCGTACTTCGTGATTTCTACGGCACAACACAGATCGTTCTTGAGACTGAGGAGATGGTTAAGACAGCCAAGGCTATCAACAAAGAGTCTACAATTTCCGTTAAGGGTGTAGTAAGAGAGCGTAGCTCTAAGAACCCCAAGCAGGAAACCGGAGACATCGAGGTCGTTCCCGAGTCTATCGAGATTCTCGGTCGTTGCAGATACAATGAGCTTCCTTTTGAGATCAATCACTCAAGAGAGGCTGATGAGACTGCTCGTCTTAAGTACAGATACCTTGACCTTCGTAATCCCGAGGTTAAAAAGAACATCATCCTTAGATGTAACGTAATTGCAGCTCTTCGTCAGTCAATGACGGAGCATGGTTTCTTGGAAATCACAACTCCCATACTTACAGCATCTTCACCCGAGGGCGCAAGAGACTACCTTGTTCCTGCGAGAAAGCATCCCGGCAAGTTCTATGCACTTCCTCAGGCACCTCAGCAGTTCAAGCAGCTTCTCATGACAGCAGGCTTTGACCGCTACTTCCAGATTGCACCTTGTTTCCGTGATGAGGACGCAAGAGGCGACAGAAGCCCCGGAGAGTTCTATCAGCTTGACATGGAGATGGCATTTGCTTCTCAGGAAGATGTATTTGCAGTTATCGAGGATGTACTTCCTCCCATTTTTGCTAAGTACGGTAACTATGACCGCGCTTCAGGTGCACCTTTCATGCGTATTCCTTACCTCGAGGCAATGGAGAAGTACGGAACGGATAAGCCCGATCTCAGAATCGACCTCACAGTACAGGATGTTACAGAGCAGCTTGCAGACTGTGGCTTCGGACCTTTTGCCAAGACCGCAGAGGACGGAAGCGCTACAGATGTAAGGATCAAGGCTGTAGTTATATCTGATTTCAAAGAGAGCAGAAAGTTTATCGATAAGACAATAAGCGATGTTGAGGTTCAGTCAGGAAACAAGGCTTATTGGTTCAGAATAGATGAGAACAACGAGCTTGTAGGCGGTATCTCCAAGTTTGTTGCTCCTATCAAGGACGCAGTTGTTTCAGCACTTAATCTTAAGGCTGGCGACCTTGTTGTTCTTTCAAGCGGCAAGCTCGGCGCTGCACAGAAGACTGCAGGTGTTATCGTTAAGACCTTTGGCGCTGCTGTTCCCGGACATATGGATAAAGAGCAGTACACATTCTGCTGGATCGTTGATTTCCCTATGTACGAGATTGGCGAGGAATCAGGCGAGCTTGAGTTCTGCCACAATCCTTTCTCAATGCCCAGCGGCGGTCTTGAGACACTTCTCAAGGCTGAGAGAGGCGAGATCGATCCTCTTTCAATTACAGCGGATCAGTACGACCTTGTATGTAACGGCGTAGAGCTTTCATCAGGTGCCGTTCGTAACCACGATCCCGAGATCATGATCAAGGCATTTGAGATGGTAAGACTTGGCGAAGATGACGTTAAGGCCAAGTTCCCCGCTATGTACAATGCGTTCTGCTACGGAGCACCTCCGCACGCAGGAATCGCTCCCGGTGTAGACCGTATGGTTATGCTCCTTGCAGGAGAGGACTCTATCAGAGAGATCATTCCTTTCCCTATGAACAAGAACGCTCAGGACGTTATGATGGGTGCTCCCGGATTCGTTACAGACAAGCAGCTTGAGGAGCTTCATATCAAGACTACTGCCGTAGAAGAGCCTCAGGAAGACTGAGAACAAGTCGTACTACATGGCTTTAGCCCGCTAGGTATGGCGATTTATACGAAATATAACGGTAAAATTTTGTAAAATATATATAAACACAGAAGTCGGATGTCGCGAAATCCAGTATTTACGCGGTATCCGACTTTTTTGTATCAAGTGAGTAAAAATTGCGATAACGATTCGTTTTATTGAGAAATGCGCGTAAATAAGTTAAGATATAAGGTAGGATTGTATCGAATTTTACTAAAAAAGGAGCGTAGACAGAATTTAGATGCAAATGAAGCGAATGTCTGAAATATTTGGTCAATTAGCTATGATCGGGCAATTGGGATTATCCCTGATAATGCCGCTTCTTATGTGTCTGTTTGCGTGTTATCTATTATGCTCCAAGCTATCAGTGGGAGCGTGGGTTTATATACCGGGATTTATATTGGGGCTTGGAGGTTCTATGACGACTGCCTATAAGGTATATCTGGCAGTTCTTAACAAAGAATCTAAAAAGAAATCAAGAAACAAAAACGAAATATCGTTTAATAAACATATTTGAGTTTTGAACTAAGACTAAAGACAGGGGAGAATCAGGCATGAAGTTACAGTCTGCAGTTAAAAAAGAGACGGGGATAGTTGCGGCATGGACGGCTGTAGGTATTCTCATCATGATCGTTGTGTTTTTCGTTTTGCACATGGTTATACCCGATTGGGCACCATTTGATATAAAAGTTATCCTTGGAGCGATCGGCGGTTTTGCCGTTGCTGTCGGAAATTTCTTTTGGATGGCGGTAACCGTGCAAAAGGTGGCATCAATTACTGACGATGCGAAGGCTAGGAGCACAATGGGAGTGAGCTACAGATATAGGACACTGCTTCAGTTTCTGTGGATCATTCTTGCAATTGTGATACCGGTCATCAATCCGGTATCGGGGATACTTCCCCTTTTCATTCCTAGCTTGATGATAAAACTACGCGGTTTATTATCTGCGGGGAAAGGAGGTTGAAGACGAAGATATGAGTAATGATTTCTCGGTTGTCGGCCCCAAAATATATGCGACGATCCATACGGGAATTCCCATTCTCGGAGACATCAACATCACTGAGACACTGGTTGTAAGCTGGATCGTAATGGCAATAATCACAGGCCTGTGCATATTCCTTACAAGGGATCTGAGGACTGAGAACATATCAAAGAGACAGGCATTCGCCGAAATGCTTGTCGAGATGGCTAACAACTTCGTTCGTAACAACACCGGCGGAAACAAGTTTGATAAGCTGATCCCGTTTGTGGCGGCACTGTTTGTCACAAGTGTGGTGTCAAATCTTATCAGCCTTACGGGACTAAGAAGTCCAACGGCGGATCTTTCGACAGAAGCGGCATGGGCAGTGGTCGTATTTATCATGATCACAGCCACCAAGATAAAAACGAACGGCGTCGGCGGATATTTAAAGGGATTCACAACACCTATTGCGGTAATGACACCTTTTAATATTCTTTCCGAACTTGCGACACCGGTCAGCATGGCTTGCCGTCACTTCGGAAATATCCTTTCCGGCGTAGTTATCGATGGCCTTATCTATTGGGCTTTGGGACTTGCATCGGCAGCGCTCTTCGGACTAATTCCCGGAGCTGTAGGCAAATTCCTTTCCAATATCCCTATCTTGGGAGTAGGTGTCCCGGCCATCACGGGCGTGTACTTTGATTGGTTCTCAGGATGCATGCAGGCATTCATCTTCTGTATGTTGACGGTAATGTATATCGCCAATGCAGCGGAAGAAGGCTAAAAACAAATAAAAAATATTAAGAACAAAAACAAATTGTTTTCTAGGAGGACAAATAATTATGGGTGATTTTCAGTTATTAGCTAGAGGTATAGCACTTGCAGGATGCGGAATCGGTGCAGGATGTGCACTTATCGCAGGTATCGGACCCGGTATTGGTGAAGGAACTGCTGTTTCTAAGGCTCTTGAAGCAATCGGACGTCAGCCTGAGTGCAAAGGTGATGTAACAAGTACAATGCTTCTTGGTTGTGCCGTTGCAGAGACAACCGGTATCTACGGATTCGTTACAGGACTTCTGCTTATCTTCGTAGCACCCGGAATGTTCATGAACTATCTGCAGTAATAAAGGATTCGTATTCGATATAGAGGAGAACATATATGCAATTACAGGCGCTTATGATGTTCACTGCGGAAGCTAAGAATACGCAGGAACTGGTAACACTGGTTCCCTGGACCTTTATAGCACAGATAATAAATCTTTTCATTCAGATGTATCTGATCAAGAGATTTCTTTTCAAACCTATCAATAACATACTTGAGAAGAGAAAAGAGCTTGCGGATAAAGAGATCAGGGAAGCAAGAGAGGCCAAAGAAGAAGCCGATTCTCTGAAAGACCAATACGAGAGCAGCTTGACCAACGCACATGCCGAGGCGGCTCAGATAGTTTCCGAAGCACAGAAGGAAGCACAGAGCAAGGCAGATGCCATGGTAAAAGAGGCTCAGCAGGAAGCTTCGGATATCAAAGCCAGAGCTGCTGCGGATATTGAGCAGGAGAAGAAGAAGGCTATCAACGAGGCCAAAGATGAAATCGGCGGACTTGCAATGGATATTGCAGGTAAGGTTGTAGAAAAAGAGATCAATGAGGCAGACCACAAGAAGCTTATCGATGACTTCATAAGCAAGGTGGGAGCTTAATCAAAGAAAAGAGGTAATCATGAGTAAAGCTGGAGATCTTTATGGGCAGAGCCTGTATGATCTGGCAGCCGAAGAGAACCTTACGGATGAAATACTGGGAGAAATGGAGATCATAAGGGATCTTTTCAAAGAAAATCCCGATTATATCACTCTCCTCTCGGAACCTTCCGTTCCCAAGAAAGAAAGATTGCAGCTTGTTGATGAAGCTTTTAAAGACGGATGTCAGGAATACCTTCTTAACTTCATCAAGATCCTTATAGAAAAAGATCTTTTGCGTGAGTTTTCTGCTTGTCAGAAGAGATTCAGAAGGAGCTACAATGAGGAACACGGTATCGCAGATGCCCTTGTTACCACAGCAGTAGCGCTGGGAGACGCGCAGCTTGAGCAGCTTAAAGCAAAGCTCGAGAAGATAAGCGGCAAGAAAGTACTTCTTTCACAGAAGGTTGACCCCGGAGTTCTTGGAGGAGTCCGCGTCGATCTTGAAGGACAGCTCTTTGACGGAACGGTCAAAGGCAGGTTATCCGAGATACAGAGACGTGTCGACGAGACAGTTATATAAAGAAAAATAAACGTCGGAGGATAATATGGAACTGAAACCAGAAAAAATATCCGAGGTCATTCGAAGCCAGATAAAGAATTATCAGAACGCAATAATCCAGAACGAGACCGGAACGGTTCTCACAGTCGGTGACGGTATTGCCAGAGTCAGCGGCCTTTTGAACTGTATGTCCGGAGAGCTTTTGGAGTTTGAAAACGGTACATTCGGAATGGCCCAGAACCTCGAAGAAACAGTAGTATCTGCGGTTTTGTTCGGAGAAGATGTAGGAATCAGCGAAGGACAGACCGTTAAGCGTACAGGAAGAGTCGTATCTGTTCCTGTAGGTGAGAAGATGATCGGACGTGTCGTTAATGCTATCGGACAGCCTATCGACGGTGCAGGCCCGATCGAATCATCGGAATACAGACCTGTGGAGTCACCCGCTCCCGGTATCATTGCAAGACAGCCCGTTAAAGAGCCTCTTCAGACAGGTATCAAGGCTATCGATTCAATGATTCCCATCGGAAGAGGTCAGCGTGAGCTTATCATCGGTGACAGACAGACAGGTAAAACAACAATAGCTATAGATACTATCCTTAACCAGAAGGGCAAGGATGTTATCTGTATTTATGTTGCCATCGGACAGAAACGTTCGACAGTAACGGCGCTGGTTGAGGACCTTAAGAAGGGCGGCGCAATGGACTACACAATCGTAGTTGCCGCTACAGCTTCTGAGCCCAGCCCGCTGCAGTACATTTCACCTTACACAGGTTGTGCAATGGGTGAGTATTTTATGAATAAAGGTAAGCACGTGCTTTGCATCTACGACGATCTTTCCAAGCACGCCGTAGCATACCGTGCACTTTCACTTTTGATCAGAAGACCCCCCGGACGTGAGGCTTATCCCGGAGACGTTTTCTACCTCCACTCAAGACTTCTTGAGAGAGCTGCCAAGCTTTCCGATGAGAACGGAGGAGGATCACTTACCGCACTTCCCATCATCGAGACACAGGCGGGCGACGTTTCGGCGTACATCCCGACCAACGTTATCTCTATCACAGATGGACAGATATTCCTTGAGACAGAGCTCTTCCACTCGGGAATCATGCCGGCCGTTAACCCCGGTATCTCGGTATCCCGAGTTGGTGGTAACGCTCAGATCAAGGCAATGAAGAAGGTTGCGGGTACACTTAAACTCGTATATTCACAGTATCGAGAACTTCAGAGCTTTGCTCAGTTCGGTTCCGACCTTGACGAAGACACCAAGGCGCGTCTTGCACAAGGTGAGCGTATCGTTGAGGTGCTCAAGCAGGACAAGAACAAACCCGTTCCCGTTGAGAAACAGGTTGCTATCCTCTACGCCGTTGTAAACAACATCCTTATAAAGGTTGAGGCAACGGACGTTGCAGAGTACGAGGAAGGCCTTTACGAATTCCTTGACAACGATCCTTCCGGAATCGCAGCTATGCGCGACATTCGCGAGACAGGTAAGCTCGAGGAAGAAACAGAGAAAAAGTTAAAAGACGCATTGAACGCATACACAGACAACTTCTTAAAGAAAAAAGCGAGTGCGAATTAATAGGAGGATAAAAAATGGCCGGAAGTATGAAAGCTGTTAAACTCCGAATCAAGAGCGTTCAAAGCACTATGCAGATAACCAAGGCGATGCAGCTCGTCGCTGCATCAAAGCTCCGCAAGGCAAAAGAAAAGGCGGATCTATCCAAACCTTATCTTGAGACCACACTTGCAACACTTACAGACATCGCAAACGGTAATACTGATTTCAGATCACCGTATACCCAGAGCGGTAAGAGCGATAAATGGCTGTACGTTGTAATTGCGGGTGACAGAGGACTTGCGGGCGGCTACAACTCCAACTTATTTAAGTTCATGGAGTCGGAGACCAAGGACAGAGGTGAATACACCGTCCTTCCCATCGGTAAGAAATCCGTTGAATATTTCAAGCACAGAAAAGTGTCTCTATTCACGGAAGAATACGCCGAGGTAGCCAAGATAACAATCTCCGATTGTTTCCAGATAGCCAAGCTTATCTGCGACGCATACAGAAACGGCGAGTTCGGACATATTTATCTGTGCTACACCGATTTTGTATCGATGCTTTCTCAGGTTCCTACCGCATCATCGCTTCTTCCTCTTTCCGATCTTAAATCGGAAGAAAAGACAGACGATGGCAAGGCTAAAGATCTGATACTGTATGAACCGGACAGTGAGACTGTGTTCAACGCTATTGTTCCGGAATATCTGGCGGGAATCATGTATTCCAGTATCAGCATTTCTTATGCGAGTGAGCTTGCTGCCAGAAGAACGGCGATGGAAGCCGCTACAGATAACGCGGAAGAAATGATAGATACCTTGAGTCTGTACTACAACAGAGCACGTCAGGCAAGCATCACGCAGGAGATCACGGAGATCGTTGCAGGTGCATCATTTTAAATAATTAAGGAGTTTAACAATGAGTGAAAATCATGTTGGAAAGGTAATACAGGTTACAGGCCCTGTACTCGACATCCGATTCAAAGAGGGTGAACTTCCCGATCTTCACAATGCTATAGAGATCATGATTGATGATCACAAGCTGGTTGCGGAGGTTGCTCAGCAGATCGGAGATGACGTAGTACGTTGCGTAGCCATGAGCTCAACAGACGGACTTGTTCGTGGTGTTGACGCTGTTGATACCGGAAGCTCTATCACCGTTCCCGTTGGTGAAGAGTGTCTTGGTAGAATCTTCAACCTTCTCGGAGACCCCGTTGATAACGGTCCTGCTCCTCAGACAGCAGAGAGATGGCCTATTCATAGACCCGCTCCCGCTTACGAAGATCAGGTTCCCGCTACTGAGATCTTTGAGACAGGTATCAAGGTCGTTGACCTTATCTGCCCTTACGCTAAGGGCGGTAAGATCGGTCTTTTCGGCGGTGCCGGAGTAGGTAAGACCGTTCTTATCATGGAGCTTATCAATAACGTTGCTACAGCACACGGTGGACTTTCCGTATTCACAGGTGTTGGAGAGCGTACCCGTGAAGGAAACGACCTTTACGGAGAAATGAAAGAATCCGGAGTTATCAATAAGACAGCTCTGGTTTACGGACAGATGAACGAGCCACCCGGAGCCAGAATGAGAGTTGGTCTTTCCGGACTTACGATGGCTGAGTATTTCCGTGATGTTAAAAATCAGGACGTGCTTCTTTTCATCGATAATATTTTCCGTTTCACACAGGCAGGTTCAGAGGTTTCAGCACTTCTCGGACGTATGCCTTCAGCCGTAGGTTATCAGCCCACACTTGCTACCGAGATGGGTGCGCTCCAGGAGCGTATCACATCAACCAAGAAGGGCTCCATCACATCGGTTCAGGCCGTATACGTTCCTGCCGATGACCTTACCGACCCGGCTCCCGCTACAACATTCACACACCTTGATGCTACAACGGTTCTTTCCCGTGACATCGCATCCAAGGGTATTTATCCCGCTGTTGATCCTCTTGATTCAACAAGCCGTATCCTCTCACCCGATATCGTCGGAAAAGAGCACTACGAAGTTGCCAAGGGAGTACAGCAGGTGCTTCAGAGATATCGTGAACTTCAGGATATCATTGCCATCATGGGTATGGACGAGCTTTCAGAAGAAGATAAGCTCACCGTATACAGAGCACGTAAGGTTCAGAATTTCCTGTCACAGAGCTTCTCCGTTGCGGAGCAGTTCACAGGACTTCCCGGAAAGTACGTTCCTCTTAAGGAGACAATCCGTGGATTCAAGATGATCCTTGACGGCGAGTGCGATGATCTTCCCGAGAGTGCATTCCTTCTCGTTGGAACTATCGACGAAGTATTTGAGAAAGCTAAGAAGCAGTAAGGGGGATCTGTATGTCCACTTCTTATCATTTACAGGTTGTATCCCTGGACGGCCTTGAATATGAAGGTGAAGTTCAAAAGATATTGCTACGTACGATAGACGGTGACGTCGAGATACTTGCTCGTCACACCAACTACTGTACGGCTATCGGAATGGGCACAGCCAAAGTCGTCACAGCAGATGGCGAAGAGAGAAAAGCCGCCTGTATCGGCGGAATGCTTTCTGTTATGAACGGAGAAGTCAGAGTTCTTCCCACAACTTGGGAGTGGAGCGAAGACATTGATATCGAGCGTGCCAAAGCTGCCAAAGCCAAAGCAGAGGAGATGCTTGAGAACGAGATCCTTGATAAGGAAGCCAGAGTAAGAGCGGAAGCCAAGCTCTACAGAGCGCTTGTCAGGATCGGTTCCTCCGGACATAATCAGGAATAAATCAAAATATCGCTTTGAATGCTAAAATGATATACTATCTTGCGTAATAGCAAAATATAGCATGATTTTAGCAATATGTACGCGGTAAAATAAGAATAGCAATGGTTATAATCAAATCATTAAGAGGATAGGAGATTAGCCATGGCTAGACTTATTTTACCGCGTTTGTTGTCTGACGGATGCGTATTACAAAGAAGAAAAAGCATACATATCTGGGGTTGGGACACTCCCGGCGTCAGGGTAACGGCAAAGCTTGACGGAGTGGTCGGAAATGTTGAAACCTCCGATAACGGACGATTTGACATTTACCTTCCCGCAAGAGAAGGCGGCGGACCCTATGATCTTACGGTTTCCGACAGTGAGGGGGACAGCATCACTGTTAAGGACGTGATGATAGGTATAGTCTGGTTTTGCTCGGGACAGTCCAACATGGAATTTCCCGGTGCCAGAGTTGCGGATAAATATCCGTTTCTTCGAACTATAGAAGACGAAGACATGATCCGTACCTTTAAGATTATAGAAGAGACAAGTTTTTCCGGGCCTTACGAAGAGCACAACACGGGAAGCTGGGTGTCCGTAAACAAAGACACCATCATGAGCTTTTCTATAGTAGCTTACTTTTTTGCCAAGGAATTAAGAGCTATGACTCATCAGGCTGTCGGCCTTATCAATGCTTCACTCGGCGGATCGAGGATCCAGTCGTGGATGAGCAGGCAGATGCTTGAAGGCTACGATGAGCTTATCGCCGAGACCGACAAATATAACGACGCTGCTTTCAGAAATGAGAGAGCCAAGTGGAACGAAGACAAGACCAATAAATGGATAAACGATCTATATAACAAGGATCTCGGAATACAGAATTCTTGGGAAAAAGAGAACACGGATGACTCTGACTGGGATGAACTTTCGGTTCCCACCATGTTTACCGGAACTCCTTTGGAAGGACACGTTGGAAGTGTCTGGTTTAGAAAGAAATTCGATCTGCCAAAAGAGCTTGCGGGTAAGAGTGCGCGTCTTTTCCTCGGAACAATGGTTGATTCCGATGAGACATACATTAACGGTGAAAAAGTCGGAGTAACCGAATATCAGTATCCTCCGAGAAAATATGATATCAGAGAAGGACTTACAAGACAGAAGGACAACACGCTTGTCGTGCGTCTTAAGATCGAGCTTGGACTTGGAAGGATAACTCCCGGTGCGATCAAGGAGTATAAGATCTTTAACGAAGATGCGTCCGCAGAGCTTGACGGAATCTGGAAGTACAAGATCGGTGCAACCTGCGACAAGATGCCGCCTACTGATTTTATCAACTGGAATTCTTCGGGACTGTACAATGCAATGACAGCGCCTTGCCATAATTTCCCTGTAGACGGAATCATCTGGTATCAGGGTGAAAGTAATGTTGGTCAGCCCTGGGACTACGCAGATCTGACAGAGAAAATGATACGCGGTTACAGGAAATTATGGAAAGAAGATAACCTTCCGTTCATCGCGGTTCAGCTTCCTAACTTTGTGATCGACTTGACTGAGGAAGAGAATTGGGGCGAGTTTAGACTTGTGCAGAACAAGATCCTGGATATACCTTCAACCGGACTTGTCGTTACTATGGGACTTGGAGAAGACAACGACCTTCATCCCGTGACCAAGAAGCCTGTGGGGGAGAGACTTGCTCTTTGGGCAGGACATCTTAAATACGGCTACATCGGAGAATACTGCGGACCTATGGCTGCTTCAATTAAGAAGGTACAGGATGAAAAGGCAGCTGTACTGGTAGAACTTGAGCATGCACAGGAACTAAAAGTTTCGGATGAAGGAAAAGGAACCGAGATACGAGATTTCTTTTTCGTAGATAAAGACGGTGAGCTTCACGAAGCGGATGCTGAAATAAAAGAGGGCAGCATCGTTGTACGCAGCAAGGATGATGTTAAGAATGCAGTCGCTCTTCGCTGGTGCTGTGAAAACACCTATAGAGGCGGACTCATTGTTAACGCCATCGGCATACCGATGTGCCCGTTTGAACTTCCTATTGAATAAAGATCAGGTGGCGGGAGTAAAGTCTGCTCCCGTCCTGTAAAGCTTTCTAAACTCAGTGGGTGAACATTTGTTGATCTCTTTAAACACCCTGTTGAAGGTTGAAAGACTAAAGAAACCGGATTGAAGCGCGATATCCATGACCGAGAGATCCGTATCGCCGAGGAGCTCCTGAGCCATCATTACTCTTCGCTTGGTTATGTATTGATAACAGGAGATACCCATGTAGTTCTTAAAGAGTCTTTCAAAGTGGAACTTGGAAAAGCCTGCGAGCTCAGCCAGCTGCTCAACCGTAAGATCGTCGGATCTGTGTGAGTCGATGTAATTGGTAACCGCTACAAGCTTATCGATATTCTTGCGCTGAGGATCGGCGGTGTTTTTCGCAAGATTTGTGTCGCCTAAGTGCATGCTTCCAATCTGCGCAAGTATTAAAGTAACAAGTGAGTAAACTGAGATCTGAAGGAATTCATCTCGCTGGCCGTAGAGTCTGTCGATCTCCCAGAAGTAATTCTGGAGACGAGCCGTCTCAACGGGAAATTCTTCCTGCTTGATATGTACATAAGCAGGCATTGCTTTAAGAAGCGGAACAAGAGATGAAACCTGAGAGTATCCGCCGATGTCGAAGAGGAGAATAAGCTTTTCTCCGCCATCTGACTCGGAAAGATATTCATGAAGTGTTCCGGGAGCAACCATTACGATGTCTCCGGGCACACAATTTATCACTGTTGATTTATCGTTGTGAAATTTGACGCGAAGCGTTCCCGACAAAAGCAGGATGAGCTCGATCTCATTGTGCCAATGGGTCGGATACTCGCTCAGAGTGTTGTGATATAACAGCACACCTTTTTGCGTATCGTAATAGATATCTTCGCGGGATTGTTCGTTGATATCATGTATCATACGAGGATACTCCTTGCGTGTAAACTACTGTAAATTACAGAAGTATTTTACCATATAACACTCAAAATAGTAGCTAGATATTTTCGTAAATTTTCGTAAACTGAAAGGATTTTTTTGATGGAAAAAAAGAAGTGGTCAGATCTTTGGCTTTCATATGACAGGATTAACGAGCTTGGCGGCACGCGGGCTCTGATAATTGAAGGATTTGACGCCGAAAACAGGATCATAAAAAGTGCGGCAAAAGAGCTGGAAAGGGGCCTTAAGGGGCTTGTCGGAACAGAGCTTGTGGCAGCAGGCGCTTCTTCGAATGCTGATTCGGCAAAAGAGATCTCTTTTTTCAGAGAATCATCTGTCGCAAAAGAAGGCTATGAGATCGCCGGCACGGATAGCGAGATTACTGTAAAGGCAAGCGATGAAAACGGAATCCTTTACGGAGTATTTGCGCTTCTTAGAAAAATTGCTATGGGTGTTTCTGTTGAAAGTGTTAATGAGAAATCTTCTCCGTCTAATCCGCTTCGAATGATTAATCACTGGGACAACATGGACGGAAGCATAGAGAGAGGCTATTCCGGAGAATCATTCTTTTTTGAAAACGACGACATAATCATTAATGACAGAACTGTCGATTACGCAAGGTTTATGGCGAGTATCGGGATCAACGCGATCGCAATAAACAACGTCAATGTAAAAGGCGCAGCGACGTATCTTATAACCGACAGATTTTTTGACAAGGTAAAAGAGCTGCAGGATATATTTGCGGATTACGGAATAAAGCTGTATCTAACGATAAACTTCGCTTCTCCCATCGAGATCGGAGGGCTTGAGACCTGCGATCCTCTTGATGAGACAGTCATTTCCTGGTGGAAAGACAAGGCAAAAGAAGTATTTGAAAAGCTCCCCGGTATCGGAGGCTTCCTTGTAAAAGCAGATTCCGAGGGAAGACCCGGACCTTTTACATACGGAAGAACGCAGGCTGACGGAGCAAACATGCTTGCGGATGCCGTAGAGCCTTTTGGAGGAATCATCATCTGGAGATGCTTTGTCTACAACTGTACTCAGGACTGGAGAGATTATAAGACCGACAGAGCAAGAGCGGGCTATGACTATTTCAAAGAGTTTGACGGAGCGTATCGCGACAACGTTATCCTTCAGATAAAGAACGGACCCATGGACTTCCAGGTAAGAGAGCCTGTATCTCCGCTTCTTGGAGGACTTACAAAGACCAATCAGATGCTTGAGGTTCAGCTTGCGCAGGAATACACCGGACACCAGATAGATCTCTTTTACCTTATTCCGTGGTTTAAGGAAGTATTGGGCTTCCATACTTATTGCAAAGAAGGTTGTGATACGGTTGCCGACATCATAAGCGGTAAGACGATGGGTAATAAGAACGCCGGATTTGCAGCTGTTATTAATACGGGTAATGACTATAACTGGACAGGCAACGATCTTGCCGCAGCCAATCTCTACGGCTTTGGAAGACTTGCTTATGACATGAGTCTTTCGGCTGAAGATATAGCAAGAGAGTGGGTTCGCCTTACTTACGCATCTTCAAGGGATAAAAAATCCGAGGACGTGCTTGTGGGTATGCTCCTTGATTCGGGAGATATTTACGAGAAGTATACGGCACCTCTCGGAATCGGCTGGATGGTGACACCTAATACGCACTACGGACCGAGCGTTGACGGATATGAATATTCAAGATGGGGAACCTATCACAGAGCCGATCATCATGCGATAGGCGTTGACAGAAGCGATAAGGGAACGGGATATGCGCAGCAGTATTATAAGAAGAATGCGGATATGTATAACGATCCCGATACCTGTCCCGAGGAGCTGCTTCTTTTCTTCCATAGAATACCTTATACCTACAAGCTAAAGAGCGGACAGACTCTTATTCAGTACATCTACGATTCGCATTTTGAAGGGGCATGTCAGGCAAAAGAGCTGATGGAAAAATGGGGATCGTTAAAAGATGCGGTGCCGAAAGACGTATATGAGAGAGTGATGGAGAGGTTCAGACTTCAGGTCGAGAATGCCAATGAGTGGAGAGATCAGATCAACTCATATTTCTATAGGAAGAGCGGCATTCCCGATGAGAAGGGAAGAAAGATATATTAAATCATCGGTTTGGAGCGGGCATTTTGTTCGCTCCTTTCTTTCGCATAATTCAAGATGTAAAAAGCATTAAATGATAGGAATAGTGTTCTGATCATCAGTACAATGTTTATACATGTAATCTGAATCGTATTAGGAATATCAACATAATTAAGAGGTGGATTAATGAACAGAACAGAGGCAAGAAAAAGAGCAAAAGAGCTCGTGGCGAAGATGACCGTTGAGGAGAAGGCGTCTCAGCTTCGTTATGATGCCCCCGCGATCGAAAGATTGGGTATTCCGGCTTATAATTGGTGGAATGAGGCGCTTCACGGCGTTGCAAGAGCCGGCACGGCAACAATGTTCCCGCAGGCTATCGGTATTGCTGCTGCTTTTGATGAGGAGATGATGAAGGATATCGGAGATATCATCGCCCTCGAAGGAAGAGCTAAGTACAATGAGCAGTCCAAGCGTGGCGACAGAGATATTTATAAAGGACTTACATTCTGGGCTCCCAATGTAAATATATTCAGAGATCCCAGATGGGGAAGAGGACATGAGACATACGGAGAGGATCCTTTCCTTACAAGTACTCTTGCAGTTCCTTTTATCAAGGGAATCCAGGGAGACGGAGAGTACATGAAGGCAGCAGCTTGTGCTAAGCACTTTGCTGTACACTCAGGTCCCGAAGCTGACAGGCATCATTTCAATGCCAAGGCTACTCCCAAGGATATGGAAGAGACATATCTTCCTGCGTTTGAGGCGTGTGTCAAGGATGCTGATGTAGAAGCAGTTATGGGTGCTTACAACAGAACAAATGACGAGCCTTGCTGCGCAAACAAGCCCCTTATGGTAGACCTTCTTAGAGGTAAGTGGGGATTCCAGGGACATTTCGTTTCCGACTGCTGGGCAGTAAGAGACTTCCATGAGAATCACAAGGTTACAGAGACTCCCGAGGAGTCAGTAAAGCTTGCACTTGATATGGGATGCGACCTTAACTGCGGATGTACATATCAGAAGCTCATGAATGCATATAGAGCAGGACTTATTGATGAGAAAGTTATCACAGAGTCTTGCGAGAGATTGTTTACAACAAGATTCCTTCTTGGAATGTTTGATAAGACAGAGATGGATGAGATCCCGTTCACTGTTGTTGAGAGCAAGGAACACCTTGAAGTGGCTCACAAGGCTGCCAAGGAGAGTATCGTACTTCTCAAGAACGACGGCATACTTCCTCTTGATAAGAACAAGATTAAGACTATCGGCGTAGTTGGCCCCAACGCAGATTCAAGAGTGGCACTTATCGGTAACTACCACGGAACATCTTCAAGATACATCACTGTTCTTGAGGGTATCCAGGATAAAGTTGGCGATGATGTAAGAGTTCTTTACTCAGAGGGTAGCCACCTTTGGAAGGCCAATGCCAGCGCTCTGTCAGATCCTAATGGTTCAGACAGGATCGCAGAGGCACAGACTGTTGCCGAGTATTCAGATGTGGTTGTAGTGGTAGTTGGTCTCGATGAGACACTCGAAGGTGAAGAGGGAGATACAGGAAACCAGTTTGCATCAGGAGATAAGATTAATCTCAATCTTCCTATGCCTCAGAGACTTCTCATCAACTCAGTACTTGAGATGAAGAAACCTACTATCGTTATCAATATGTCAGGTAGTGCCATCAACCTTTCTAAGGCTGAGAATGAAGCTAATGCCGTTGTTCAGGCTTGGTATCCCGGCGCACTTGGCGGCAAGGATGTTGCAGATATCCTCTTCGGTGATGTTTCACCTTCAGGAAAACTTCCTGTGACATTCTACTATTCTTCTGAAGAGCTTCCTGATTTCAAGGATTACTCCATGAAGAACAGAACATACAGATACTTTGAGGGAACACCTCTCTATCCTTTCGGCTACGGTCTTACATACGGCGATGTAGTATGCAAAGATATCGATGTAGCTGTTAAGAAAGCTTCAGACGGAACATTGGAAGGTGCTGAAGTAACCGTTACAGTTGCTAACGAAGGCAAGGTTGCAACAGATGACGTAGTTCAGCTTTACATCAAGGACAAGGAATACGAGCTTGCTATTCCCAATGCATGTCTGTGCGGATTTAAGAGAGTACACCTTGAGGCAGGCGCTTCTGAGAAGATCACTATCTTTGTAAAAGACAGAGCATTTACATCCGTAGACAACGACGGAAACAGAAAGATCTTTTCCAAGAAGTTCGATATTTTTGCCGGAACTATGCAGCCTGATGAGAGATCCAAAGAACTCACAGGAAAGACATGTGTAAAGGCGGAAATTCAGATTTAATGCCACGGACATAAGTGGTATAATGTCATGTATACATGGCAAGATGTTTAATTAGTTCTTTAGAGAGTTTGGCAACTCTTGATATAAAGAAGGACAAGAAAGGTATAGCGCAAAAAACGCGCAAAGAAAGGGGATTTTTTATGATAAACATACCTGAAGTAAAAATTGGTCTTGTTGCTGTAAGCCGTGACTGCTTCCCTGCATCACTTGCAGTAAACAGAAGAAAAGCATTGGTAGAAGCTTACAAGAAGAACTACAACGATAAGGACGTATATGAGTGTCCTATCTGCATCATTGAGAGCGAGATCGACATGGTTAATGCTCTTGAGGATATCAAGAAGGCAGGATGTAACGCTCTTTGCGTATATCTTGGAAACTTCGGACCTGAGATATCAGAGACACTTCTTGCTAAGCACTTTGATGGACCTATCATGTTCTGTGCTGCAGCTGAGGAGTCACAGAATGATCTTATCGACGGAAGAGGAGATGCTTACTGCGGAATGCTTAACGCAAGCTACAACCTCCACCTTCGTAATGTAAAGGCATATATTCCTGAGTATCCTGTTGGAACAGCAGAGGGATGCGCTAAGATGATCAACGAGTTCGTTCCTATCGCAAGAGCGATCGCAGGTCTTCGTGATCTTAAGATCATCAGCTTTGGTCCCAGACCTATGAACTTCCTTGCTTGTAACGCACCTATTCAGCAGATCTACAACCTTGGTGCAGAGATTGAAGAGAACTCAGAGCTTGATCTTTTCGAGAGCTTCAACAAGCATGCAGGCGACAAGAGAATTCCTGATGTTGTTAAGGACATGGAGAAGGATCTTGGCGCAGGTAACAAGAAGCCTGAAATCCTTGAGAAGCTTGCTCAGTATGAGCTTACACTTCTTGACTGGGTTGAGGAGCACAGAGGTTACAAGAAGTATGTAGCTATTGCCGGTAAGTGCTGGCCTGCATTCCAGACACAGTTCGGATTCGTTCCTTGCTACGTTAACTCAAGACTTACAGGACGCGGAATTCCTGTATCATGTGAGGTAGATATCTACGGAGCAATCAGTGAGTTCATCGGAACATGCGTAAGTAACGATTCAGTTACTCTCCTTGATATCAACAACTCAGTACCTGAGGATATGTACAACGAGAGCATCAAGGGCAAGTTCGATTACAAGCACACAGATACATTCATGGGATTCCACTGCGGAAATACTTGCACAGGCAAGCTTTCAAGCTGCGAGATGAAGTTCCAGAGAATCATGGCTAGAAACCTTCCTGAGGAAGTTACACAGGGAACACTTGAGGGTGACATCGTACCCGGAGATATCACATTCTTCAGACTTCAGAGCACATCTGACAACCACCTTCGCACATACGTTGCACAGGGTGAGGTTCTTCCTGTTGCTACTAAGTCATTCGGCGGTATCGGTGTATTCGCTATTCCTGAGATGGGCAGATTCTATAGACACGTTCTTATCGAGGGCAACTTCCCTCACCACGGTGCTGTAGCATTCGGTCACTTCGGAAAGGCTCTCTATGAGGTATTTAAGTACATCGGAGCAGAGACAATCGGCTACAACCAGCCGGCATCTCTTCCTTACCCTACAGAGAACCCTTTCGCTTAATGAGGATTCTGCCGTGAGAACGGTACAATATTAAATATTCCAATTAACCTAATTAACCAATTAACCATAAAAAAGGGGTCACGCCCAGATTATTTAATCATCTGGGTGTGACCCCTTTTCTGTAGTGCGCCTAGCGGCGCACGTTTCCAACGGGTTAAAGTCCCGAATTCGCCCGGTAGTGGGAAGGATATAGCCGAAGGCAAGGGTGTCCATCGCGAGGTGGAATCTGAAGGAAGCTGGATGTGAGGAACATACTAACTCACGGGCAAATCTCTGGTCTGACGAACAGAAATCTCATATGAGGTCATGCATGAGGGTAAGGCTACTGCACAAGTCGAAACCCCATAACTACACGGAATCATGCATGATAGATGAGGCAGATGGATGGAGAGGAAGAAACGTGTGGTACCTAGGGAGGTCTGCGTGAAATGCTCTGAAAGGAGTAACCACCGTACAAGGAAACGAGGCGGTGCTGAAC
>NZ_FPCC01000064.1 GCF_900116875.1 Butyrivibrio sp. INlla21 | reverse complement strand
AGTCTCCCACCTATCCTGTACATATAATACCGGACCCCAGTATCAACCTGGAGTAAAGCTCCATGGGGTCTTTCCGTCCTGGCGCGGGTAACCAGCATCTTCACTGGTACTTCAATTTCACCGGGTGCATTGCCGAGACAGTGCTCAAATCATTACGCCTTTCGTGCGGGTCGGAACTTACCCGACAAGGAATTTCGCTACCTTAGGACCGTTATAGTTACGGCCGCCGTTTACTGGGGCTTAAATTCAAAGCTTCGCTTGCGCTAACCTCTCCTCTTAACCTTCCAGCACCGGGCAGGCGTCAGCCCATATACCTCACCTTTCGGTTTCGCATAGACCTGTGTTTTTGCTAAACAGTTGCTTGAGCCTCTTCTCTGCGGCCTGATTGCTCAGGCTCCCCTTATCCCGAAGTTACGGGGACATTTTGCCGAGTTCCTTAACAATGCTTCTCCCGTCGGCCTTAGGATTCTCTCCTCATCCACCTGTGTCGGTTTACGGTACGGGTTGTATATACGCTATAGTGGCTTTTCTTGGCAGTCATATCTGATGCTTCACTACTTTACTTCGTTCCCCCTTGCGGGACCGGTTCTTCCTTCCCCGGCTCATCCCTTTTGCCTGCGTCCCCACAGTTCTGATATATACAAGTGCAGGAATATCAACCTGCTGTCCATCGCCTACGCCTCTTCGGCCTCAGCTTAGGTCCCGACTTCCCCAGGGCAGATCAGCTTTACCCTGGATTCCTTGGATATTCGGCCTGAAGGATTCTCACCTTCATCTCGCTACTCATTCCGGCATTCTCTCTTCACAGCGCTCCGCTGCTCCTTTCGGTACAGTTTCTACGCCCCTGTGAATGCTCCCCTACCGATCATAAGCACCCGTAGATACTTACGATCCCTAGGCTTCGGTGTCGTGTTTCAGCCCCGGTAATTTTCGGCGCAGGACCTCTCGGCTAGTGAGCTATTACGCACTCTTTGAATGTGTGGCTGCTTCTGAGCCAACATCCTAGCTGTCTATGAAATCCCACATCCTTTTCCACTTAACACGTACTTTGGGACCTTAGCCGTAGATCTGGGCTCTTTCCCTTTTGACTACCCAACTTATCTCGTGTAGTCTGACTCCTGTGCATCACCTACTTGGCATTCGGAGTTTGATAATCTTTGGTAAGCGGTGAAGCCCCCGCGGATATTCAGTGCTCTACCTCCAAAAGGCTCGCTACAGGGCTAGCCCTAAAGCTATTTCGGGGAGAACCAGCTATCTCCGAGTTCGATTGGAATTTCTCCCCTATCCACAGCTCATCACCACCCTTTTCAACGGATGTGTGTTCGGACCTCCACAGCCTTTTACGGCCGCTTCATCCTGTCCATGGATAGATCACCCGGTTTCGGGTCTATGTATAAAGACTATACGCCCTATTCAGACTCGGTCTCCCTTCGGCTATTCACCTTAAGTGCTTAACCTCGCCTCCATACATAACTCGCCGGACCGTTCTACAAAAAGTACGCGATCGCACTAATTGCTTATAGTGCTTTCGCAGCTTGCAGACACAGGGTTTCAGGTTCTCTTTCACTCCCCTCCCGGGGTTCTTTTCACCTTTCCCTCACGGTACTATTCGCTATCGGTCACTAAGGAGTATTTAGCCTTACGGGGTGGTCCCCGCTTATTCAGACAAGGTTTCACGTGTCTCGTCCTACTCTGGATACTGTCTCGCTTTGTCCGCTTTCGTATACGAGGCTTTCACTCTCTTTGGCAGGGACTTTCCATTCCCTTTCTACTAGCAGACTCCATCGATTATACAGTCCGAACCCCGGGGAGCAAGCTCCCCGGTTTGGGCTCTTCCGCGTTCGCTCGCCGCTACTTACGGAATCACTTTTGTTTTCTCTTCCTCCGGCTACTTAGATGTTTCAGTTCACCGGGTTCCCTCTACATACCTATGTATTCAGTATGCAGTGACAGAGGTCTTCTCTGCCGGGTTGCCCCATTCAGATATCTGCGGGTCAAAGATCATTTGCATCTCACCGCAGCTTTTCGCAGCTTATCACGTCTTTCTTCGGCTCTTAGTGCCAAGGCATCCGCCCTGCGCCCTA
>NZ_FPCC01000013.1 GCF_900116875.1 Butyrivibrio sp. INlla21 | reverse complement strand
AATGATTTTTTCCATAGTCAGTTTTCTTTTTCTTGAGAAGTTCCTCTCAGCATCGATACAGAAAGACTTGGCATTAGCAGCAATTGTTTTGATCTGAGACATCAAAAGATTCTTTACTATTTGTGGTTTCATGTGCACCTCCTTGAAATTGAGAAATATGCTTACAATTTCAAGGGCCGCTTTCGCTACCTCTAAAAACAATCAGTAGCGAAAGCGGCCGCACTTTTCGGTGTTGCTGTCAACCCCTTCTTTGCAGAAAAAAAGACCCCTGCATCATTTTTGATGCAGAGATCTTTTAAAGTCCCTCTTAACTTAATGACATTGAATGACAGAGCCAGAGCTTTTTATGAGAAGATGGGAATGAAACCACAAAAGACAACAATGGAAATGAAATTATAAAAATTAAATTCAATTAGAACGAACGCAATAAAAGGAAACGATTTATGATTAAGAAACTGATTTTTATAACATGTACTGCAATCCTTGCATTATTTTTCGTCGGTTGTGGCAAGGAGATAGGTCCTAATTACGAAAATGATAATGTAGCTGATAACTCATCAAATGACGAAAGTAGTAGTTTGAATGTATCAAGTCTTGAAATGACAGAAAGTACAGAAGATGCTAAGGATGGGTTTTTAAATGATTATGATTATCTTTTAACCTATTCAGGATATGGAGATGAGGATGGTGTCTATCCTAAATTATATCTTGTTGACAAAAATGGAGATAAAAAAGAGGATTTAACTGATAGACTGATCAATCTGCTTATGGAAAATAATATCAACGTTGAAGGCATGATACGTCCGGACTATTATGCTTCTGATATTGGTGTTTTATTTACCGAATTGTATTTTGATGGAAAACCACAAGGATTATTTGCTATTGATATAAGAAATAATAGGATTCAAAAAGTCTTTTCTCAATATGAATTTGGAACTTATTTTATTGATTGTATGGAGTACTATGATAATAAGTTATATGTACTTTTTTACGATAAGGATGATATCAAGATAGAGAAGGAGTTTTCTATATCTGACGGATTTGTTTTTGACCTTGAAGAGTCGGATAATTACGAGGTTTTGCAAAGTATAGATGATTATTATGTTGAAAAATCTTCGTATCATTTTTCGGATTTATATTCAAGAAAAGTCTTTTCCCTGAAAAGAGCATTTGATGAAATCGGATATGTGGTTGTAACAGGTTACGATAACGGTGTACAGCGTTATTTTAAGATAGAGCCGGATGGTAAAAAGGAAGAATTAAATCTTTTACATGATAAAAAAGGCAATGTCATATATTATGACAAGGAGAAAATTATTTTTGCTGCCGAAGCTTTCAGATCTGCTGAATATGCTACAGATGTTTATTCATTAGACTTTAAGAACAACAAACTAGATAAAATTCTTGATGTCTCAAGTAAAAATATATTTGATGTAGATAATAATAAGCTGTATTATACAGATCAGTATTCTTTACATGAATTTGATCTTGAGGATAGAACGGATAAGCTTGTTTATTCCTATGAAGAAAAAGCGGGTGTGAGTTTACCATATAATGAATATTATCAGTTTAAAAACGGTAATATATTTGTTAGTGATATCAAAGATGCCGAGCTAAAATGGTTTAGAATAGATGGCTATAGTGATGATGCGCAGCTTATAGATATAGATTGTCCGATAAAAACGATAAACAGTCTAAAATATGGATCAGTGGAGCATAAATCCTTTGAGGGTAATTGTCCTTTCTGCGGCGTCAATGTATGGCGGGGGGATTATGAACTGTTTAGCTTAAATAAAGAGTATTCTAAACAGGCGTCAAAAATAAATAAAGCGCTCAGTGACAAAATGGAAGAATTTGTAGATAATAGTAAGCCATATGCTGAGGATGAAACGGAGTGTGATTATCATAATGATGACGGATATTACGGTTATGAAGAAGAATTTAGAGTTTCTGATGTCAGAATTTTAAACGATAAATTTCTTGCTGTTGAAATGCCGGAATTTTCATACGGAGGCGGACCTCATGGCACTTATTATACAGATGAATATATCTTTGATCTTGAAACGGGAGAAGAGCTATCAATGGAGAATTTCTACCCGGGAACGGAAGATGAATTCAAGACTTTGATCGCCGGTAAGATTTTGGAAGATAGAAACATTAATCCGGATCATTATGCGGTAGATGAGGAGAACGGTGAAGAGAAACTGTATAATGAAGCTTATGAACGTGCGTCAATAGATTCTTCAAATATATCTTATTATGATGATCATGCGACCTATTGCTTTAATGTATATGAACTGGGGTCATATGCTTCCGGTGAATATAAAGTAGATATTCCTTATGAAGAGCTAAACGGAAATTCTAAGCTTACAAGAAATAAATAATAAATAAATCCGAAAATGCAATAACTGCGCATTTTCGGATCATTTATTTATAAAATGTTATTTCTAAAAATCAGATCTGTTCAAGATCTTCCTGCGTAAGCATCTTGATTGATTTATTAGCAGCAAGCTTAGCTTCGGCGTTCTTGGTATCGCTTACTCTGAAGATCATGTAAGCGTGATCTTTGTTGGAACCGCCAGAGAAAGCGTACATGTACTCGATGTTTACCTTGGCTTCATCGAATACTGTAAGAAGTTTATCAAGTCCGCCCATTTCATCCGGTATCTCGATTGCAAGGACAGGAGTGAGGCTTGCAACGAAGTTGTTTTCCTTAAGAGTGTTAACAGCTGACAGAGCATCGTCTACTACAAGCCTTGCGATACCAAAGTCCTTTGTCTCTGCAAGAGAAGTAGCACGCATGTCGATCTTATTGGCTGCAAGGACACCTGTCATCTTCTTTAAGGTTCCGGGTTTATTCTCAAGAAATACTGAAATCTGCATAACGCTCATGGCTGTATCCCCCTTGTTTGTATTTTATACTATTATTATATCTGATTTTGCGGTTAAAATCTCGGTTAAATGACCGGTATCAGATCTTTCTGTTATCGATAACTCTTACGGCTTTTCCTTCGCTTCGTGCAATTGACTTGGGAGCGAGGAGAGAAACCTTTGCCTTAATGCCGAGCATGGACTTAAGGCCTTCTACAAGCTTCTTCTGACGTTCCTCAATCTCACCGACATTATCTGTGAACATCTCGGGAGTCATCTCAACCTGTACATCAAGAGTATCCGTGTTGTTGACTCTGTCTACAACGATCTGATAGTTAGCTGCATAGCCGTTGTTCATAAGAACAGTTTCGATCTGGCTGGGGAATACGTTTACACCGCGGATGATAAGCATATCGTCTGAACGACCCATAGGCTTAGCCATACGCACGTGGGTTCTTCCGCAAGAACATTTTTCTCTTGTGAGCTTGCAGATATCTCTTGTACGATATCTGATCATAGGGAAGGCTTCTTTATCTACCGCTGTAAATACGAGCTCACCCTGTGAACCTTCGGGAAGGACTTCCTCTGTATCGGGATCGATGATCTCAGCGATAAAGTGGTCCTCATTGATGTGCATTCCGTTCTGCTCTGAACACTCAAATGCAACACCGGGGCCTGAGAGCTCTGTAAGTCCGTAAATGTCGTAAGCCTTTATTCCGAGAGTTTTCTCGATATCGGCACGCATTTCTTCACTCCATGCCTCAGCGCCGAAGATTCCTGCCTTAAGCGGAATATCATCGGGGCCGTAGCCCATCTCTTTAAAACGCTCTGACAAATATGCCGCATAGCTGGGAGTACAGCAGAGGATAGTGGCACCAAGATCGTTGATGAACATTATCTGTCTGTCTGTATTTCCCGAACTGATTGGAATAGTAAGAGAGCCTACTTTGTGTGAACCGCCGTGGATTCCGGCACCACCTGTAAAGAGGCCGTATCCGTATGCAACATGAACAACGTCTTCATCCGTTCCGCCGGCAGCCATGATGGCACGCGCACAGCAATCCTCCCAGAGATCAAGGTCGTGCTGTGTGTAGTAGGCAACGACTCTTTTACCTGTTGTTCCTGATGTTGAATGAATACGTACACATTCCTTTAAGGGCTTACCGAGAAGTCCGTAAGGATATGCATCTCTTAAATCTTTCTTTGATAAGAAGGGAAGCTTATGGAGGTCATCAACTGACTTGATATCATCAGGTGTAACGCCTTTTTCTTCCATTTTTTTGCGGTAGTAGGGGACATTATCCCATACATGCTTAACCTGTTTAACTAGTTTTTCTGATTGGATCTTACGAATTTCCTCATAAGGGGCGCATTCGATTTCTTTCTGATAATATCGCTCCATGTCTTTCTCCTTTGTTGTTAATATGAGTAATGCTTACTGATTCTTACCAAGCTCGAAAGCTTTTTTGTTCATCTCAAGGAACTTGGCGGGTACATTGGCTTCAAGAGACTTCATCCAAGCATCTTCGGGAAGATCGAAGTAGTGAGAGAGTCTTCCGAGAAGAACGATGTTAACAGCCTTGGCTGAGCCTGCCTGCTCTGCAAGTGAGAGACAATCAAGAGCATCAACCTTTGCTCCGGAAGCTTTTAATTTAGATACTAGGTCCTCGGGATACTCTGCAGCACCTGTAATTACAGGCATGGGATCGATCTGCTGAGTATTGGTAACGATCTGACCGTCCTTTTTAAGGAAAGGAAGCCATCTGGCTGCCTCAAGGATTTCGAATGAAACGATGTAATCAGCCTCGCCCTTATCAATAACGGGAGAGTAAACCTTATCACCGTATCTTACATATGTAACAACGGATCCGCCTCTCTGAGACATTCCGTGAACTTCGGACACCTTAACGTCATAGCCCTGTGAAAGAAGGAGATGTCCCAATAATTTGCTGGCAAGAAGCGAACCCTGTCCGCCTACGCCGACGATCATAATATTCTTAGTTTCCATTATCAGGCCTCACTTTCCGCAGTGCTTTCAAATGCACCTACAGGGCACATCTGTGAACATACATTGCATCCAACGCATAATGTGTTATCTATTGTGGCCTTGCCGTTCTTCATTGAGATAGCAGGGCATCCGATCTTCATGCATGACTTACATCCAACGCACTTGTCGGTATTAACCTTAAGAGGTTTGTTGTGCTTAACGTATTTAAGAAGTGCACAAGGTCTTCTTGAAATGATAACTGAAGGAGCCTCAACATTGAGCTCTTCCTTGAGTACCTCATCGCACTGCTTTAAGTTATATGGATCAACGACTCTTACGCGCTCAAAGCCCATAGCTTTGCAAAGAGCTTCAAGATCAATCTTTCCTGCAGGGTCACCCTTGATGTTATATCCTGTAGTGGGGTTCTGCTGATGACCTGTCATTCCTGTGATCGAGTTATCTACGATAACGATAGTTGAATTGGACTGATTATAAGCAACGTTTGCAAGACCTGTCATACCTGAGTGCATGAATGTTGAATCACCGATAACGGCAACAGTCTTTTTCTCGCTCTCAGCACCTCTTACCTTATTAAATCCGTGAACGGCACCGATGGAAGCACCCATGCAAAGTGTCATCTCAATTGCTCCGAGAGGAGGAACGGCGCCGAGTGTATAGCATCCGATATCACCAAGAACGGTGCAATTGTTCTTTTTAAGTGTGTAAAAGAGTCCTCTGTGAGGGCAGCCTGCACACATTACAGGAGGTCTTGCGGGAATCTGCTCATCAATGGTAAAGCCGTCATTTACGTCTTTGCCGAAGGCTTTTGCAAGAAGGTTCTGTGAGAACTCGTCGATAACGGGAAGAAGTTCTTTTCCTGTAACTTTGATTCCAAGAGCCTTAACGTGATTTTCGATAATGGGATCAAGCTCCTCAACAACAAAGAGCTTATCAACTTTAGCTGCGAAGTTCTTTATAAGATCGCAGGGAAGAGGATTGGTCATACCAAGCTTAAGTACGCTTACGGAATCACCGAATACTTCCTTTACATATTGATAAGAAGTGGAGCATGTGATGATACCTATTTCAGTACCGCCCATTTCTACTCTGTTGATGGGATTTTCTTCTGCGAATTTAATAAGATCCAAAGTACGCTGTTCAACGATGGGGTGACGCTTCTTGGCATTACCGGGCATCATAACGTACTTGGCAATGTTCTTTTCATAAGGCTTATCGGGAACAACACGCTCGCCTGTTTCAACGATAGACTGAGAGTGAGCTACTCTTGTGCACATCTTAAGAAGTACGGGAGTGTCGAATTTCTCTGAGATCTCATAAGCAAGCTTGGTGTATTCCAAAGCTTCTTTTGAATCTGAAGGCTCGATCATGGGAACCTTGGCAGCGATAGCGTGATGACGGGAATCCTGCTCATTCTGAGATGAATGCATTCCTGCATCGTCAGCCACAACGATTACAAGACCGGCGTTAACGCCTGTGTAAGACATTGTATAAAGAGGGTCTGCGGCAACGTTAAGTCCAACGTGCTTCTGAGCACAGAATGCTCTGCGACCTGCGAGTGATGCGCCGAAAGCTGACTCCATAGCAACCTTCTCATTAGGTGCCCATTCGCAATATATTTCATCATACTTGGCAGCTTCTTCGGTAACTTCGGTACTCGGAGTTCCGGGATAGCTGGATATAAAGCAGACTCCGGCCTCGTAAAGACCGCGAGCAACTGCCTTGTTGCCCAGCATGAGCTGCCCGTTCTTTGTTTGATCCATGGTAAAAAACCTCCTACAGAATAAATATACCAATTTAACGCGATAAAGCTAATATATCATATTTGACCTTTAAATAAAATATGTTTATACTTTACTTTATCACTTTAAAGTGGAGGATTTCTTTATGCCAATAACAGATTTACTGGAACGCAACAGCAAGTTGTATGGGGACGAAGTTGCTCTTGTTGAGATCAATCCTGAGATCAGAGAAGAGCAGAGGGTTACATGGAAGGAATATGAGCTTATTCAGCCTACTTCTACAGCATATTACAGAAGACAGATCACATGGTCGGTTTTTGATGAGAAGGCAAACAGAGTTGCCAATATGCTTATCGAAAGAGGAATTCAGAAAGGTCAGAAATGTGCGATCCTTCTTATGAATTGTCTTGAATGGCTTCCTATTTATTTTGGAATTCTTAAAGCGGGAGCTATCGCAGTACCTCTTAATTTTAGATTTGATGCGGAAGAGATAGATTATTGTCTTAATGCTTCCGATTCGGATGTTCTTTTCTACGGACCTGAATTTATCGGCCGTATCGAGGATATAGCCCAGAAGATCAAAAAAGAGACACTTCTTTTCTTTGTAGGAGATCAGTGTCCTTCTTACGCAGATGATTATTACAGACAGGTTTCAAACAGTTCATCCGTTGCTCCGAGAATTCTTATCGAGGACAAGGATGACGCTGCGATTTATTTTTCATCGGGAACAACAGGTTTTCCAAAGGCTATTTTACATATTCACACAGCGCTTATGCAGTCTGCAAAGATGGAAGCAATGCATCATGAGACAACTCATGATGACAATTTCCTTTGCATTCCGCCTCTTTATCATACCGGCGCCAAGATGCACTGGTTCGGTTCTCTCTACACAGGTAGCAGAGCTGTATTGTTAAAAGGAAACTCACCTGAGGCAATTTTCAGAGCCGTTTCCGAGGAAAGATGCACTATAGTTTGGCTTCTTGTTCCGTGGGCTCAGGATATTCTTGCAGCATTGGATTCAGGTAAGCTCAAGATTGAGGATTATCATCTCAAACAGTGGAGACTTATGCATATAGGTGCTCAGCCTATTCCGCCGAGTCTTATTAAGAGATGGCTTCAGTACTTCCCTAATCATAAGTACGATACCAACTACGGACTTTCAGAATCTACAGGCCCCGGCTGCGTACATCTCGGTGTTGAGAATGTAAGCAAGGTCGGCGCTATCGGAATTCCCGGCTATGGCTGGAAGACCAAGATCGTTGATGAAGAAGGTAAGATAGTAAAACAGGGCGAAATCGGAGAACTTTGTGTAAAAGGTCCCGGAGTCATGGTAGAATATTATAAGAACCCCGAGGCAACAGCCGAGATTTTAAAAGACGGCTGGCTCTTTACGGGTGATATGGCACGTCAGGACGAAGATGGATTTATCTTCCTTGTTGATCGTAAGAAAGACGTTATCATTTCCGGCGGTGAGAATCTCTATCCCGTACAGATTGAGAGCTTCCTTATGAAGAACGACAAGATTCACGACGCTGCCGTTATCGGACTTCAGGATGACAGACTTGGTGAGATCGCTGCTGCGATCATACAGGTTAAAGAGGGCATGACTCTTACAGAGGATGAAGTTGAGCGCTTCTGCGTTGACCTTCCCAGATACAAGAGACCCAGAAAGATCATATTTGATAAGGTCCTTCGTAATCCCACAGGTAAGATCGATAAACCCAAGCTTCGTGAGAAATACTGCGGAGCACATCTTGTAGAACGACAGAATCAGTCATGATGTATAAGTTATAAACTTATGTAAGTATGCATTGAACATAAAGGATGGAGATATGGATAAGAATGCCGTAGCAGTAGTCCTTCAGATGCTTCTGTGCATCGCTGTCTTAATATTAAATAGGAAAATCTTTATAAGCGGCTTCAAAGGGCTTTTGGACAGAGTACCAAACAGGTACAGTCTTATGGCCCTTGGAAGCGTCGCTTCTTTTATTCAGGGAATCTTTTTAAGATCGTTTTTGAAGACCGCGATCATCATAACTTTATTCGCTATTTTTAATTTAATAATCGATTATTTGATCCGCGAATACGATGGCGATGAGCTTAAAGTATACGCACCTATTGTTCTGTCTTATAAAAAACAGGCAGAGTACTTTGTGTTTATAGTGATCGGAATATCCGTTATTACTTTTATAATATGGATGATCGCAGGGGCTCAAATTGGGACGGCGTTAGATAAAGCAAGCTCTGTGCTTATTTGTGCTTGTCCGACTGCTTTGTTTATCTCAGCCTCTCTTTATTTTAAATCGGCTAGAAAACTTAGTGAAAAGAATGAGATTCTTTTTAAAGACGATGCAATTATCGAAAATGCTGCTGATGCAGACATTTTACTATTTGATAAAACAGGTATCATAACAAAGGGTGAACCTGTTGTGACGGAGGTCTTTTCTTCCGATTCACTTACTAAGAGTGGTTACAGTGCGCTGAAAGCCAATACTTCGGAAGATGAGCTTATAAGACTCGCGGGAATAATGGAATCACACAGTAAGCATCCGATAGCAAAGGCCGTTACCGAATATGCATATAACCGGTGCGAATTTGAAAGTAACGAAGTATCAGGTTTTATCAAGTTTGAAGGCAAAGGCCTTGAGGGTAAGATTGACGGAAATATTATCAGGTGCGGAAACCATGATTTTATAAGTAATCATGCTATCATCCCGGCTGAGATAGAAGAGCGCGCCCAGATGTTTTCTTCACTTGGTAAGACTCCCATTTATTATTCCAAGGACAATAAACTTCTTGGGATAATTGCTGTCTCTGACAATATAAAAGAAAATACTCAAAAAGGTATTATTGAGCTCAAAAACATGGGAATAAATCCGGTGATGTTAACCGGAGATAATGAAAAGACGGCAAAGACAATCGCCGAGCAGGCGGGCGGTCTTGAAGTTGTATCCGGAATCATAGCAGGAGAAGAGCGGAAAATTGCAGATGATTATATGGAAAAGGGCAGTTGCGCGATTGTTTTGGATGATAATAACGACGATGAACTTATAATTCCCGAAGGCTCTGCGTCCATGCTTGCTGCGGCTTTCAGGCTTTCAAAAAATACACTTTTAAATATTCGTCATAGTTTTTTGTGGTTCTTAATATATAATATAATAATGATTCCGATAGCAGCGGGATGTTTGGAAGCTATCTTCGGAATACTTATAAGCCCGTTACTATTTGCGATAATTATGTGCTTTTCTTCAGTTCTTTTTACGGCACATGCTCTTACTATCGGGGAAAAAGATATTACTGATTCAAGTAAAGACAAGAAATTACAAAGCATAAATTGGAGGAGAAAATGGAAAAAAAGATCAAGATCAAATACTTTAACGATAAGCTTGAAAAGCTGACTTATATTGACGGAAAATCAGACTGGATCGATCTTAGAAGTGCTGAGGATATTGACCTTAAGCAGGGAGAATTTAAGCTTATTCCTTTGGGAATAGCAATGGAGATCCCTGAAGGATATGAAGCACATATTGTTCCGAGAAGTTCTACATTCAAGAATTTCGGCGTTATTCAGGCCAATCACATGGGTGTTGTCGATCATTCATATTGCGGAGACAACGATCAGTGGTTCATGCCTGTTATCGCAATGAGAGATACACACATTGGTTTTAATGACAGGATCTGTCAGTTTAGGATCATGGAGAATCAGCCTGCAATAGTATTTGACGAGTGCGATCACCTTGAAGGTGCCGACAGAGGCGGCTTTGGTTCAACAGGAAAGAACTGATGAAGTATCTTTTGACCTATACGAAGTATTGAAAAAATAGTATTCTGTGCTACAATTATAAATCGTTTGAATAAAGAAAATACTTAATAAACAGAGGTTTGAAAATGGCTAAAATTCGTACAAGATATGCGCCGAGCCCGACGGGACGTATGCATGTCGGAAACTTAAGAACAGCTCTTTATGCTTATCTTATAACAAAGCATGAGGGCGGCGATTATATTCTCAGAATTGAAGATACCGATCAGGAGCGCTATGTTGAGGGTGCTACGGAGATCATATACAAGACACTTAAGGATACGGGACTTATCCATGATGAAGGCCCCGATGTAGGCGGAGATGTCGGACCTTACGTTCAGAGTGAGAGACAGAAGGCCGGTATTTATATGACCTATGCAAAAGAGCTTGTGGAGAAAGGTGAAGCTTATTATTGCTTCTGCGACCAGGAGAGACTTGCTTCTCTTGTTCAGGTCGTTGAGGGAAAAGAGATAAGCGTTTACGACAAGCATTGCCTTTCTCTTTCAAAAGAAGAAGTTGAGAAGAACCTTGCAGAGGGTAAACCTTTTGTCATCAGACAGAACAACCCTACTGAAGGAACAACAACCTTCCATGACGAGCTTTACGGAGATGTAACGGTTGATAATAAAGAGCTTGATGACATGATCCTTATTAAGTCGGACGGCTATCCTACATACAACTTTGCCAACGTTGTTGACGACCATCTCATGGGAATCACACACGTTGTAAGAGGTAACGAGTATATCTCTTCATCACCTAAGTACAACAGACTTTACGATGCTTTCGGATGGGAGATTCCCAAGTACATCCATTGCCCTCTTATCACTGATGAGGAGCACAAGAAGCTCTCTAAGAGAAGCGGACATTCTTCATTTGAAGATCTTATCGAGCAGGGCTTCCTTCCCGAGGCGGTTGTTAACTTTGTTGCTCTCCTTGGATGGTCACCTGAAGATAACAACGAGATCATGAGCCTTCAGGAGCTTATCGAGAAGTTTGATTACAGACGTATCAATAAGTCACCCGCCGTATTTGATTACACCAAGCTTAAGTGGATGAACGGTGAGTATCTCAAGAAGATGGACGAAGATGAGTTCTTTAAGACAGCTAAGGCTTATATCGTCGATGCACTTAAGGAAGAGGGCGACTGTGTTATTTCAGCCGATGAAGCCAAGCTTAAGCAGATATCAAACATGGTCAAGACTCGTATCGAGATCTGGCCCGATATCGCTGATATGGTCAAGTTCTTTGCTGAGCTTCCCGAGTACGACACAGCGATCTACTCACACAAGAAGATGAAGACCAATGAGGAGACTTCACTTGCGGTTCTTAAAGAGGTTCTTCCTTTGCTTGAGGGTCTTGATGAGAAAGATTATGTAAACGATACGCTTTATGCACTTCTTTCGGATTACATCAAGAACAAAGAATATAAGAACGGATATGTTCTTTGGCCTGTAAGAATCGCTGTTTCCGGTAAAGAAATGACTCCTTGCGGAGCAACGGAGCTCATGGAAGTTATCGGTAAAGAAGAGACAATCAAGAGAATCAAAAAAGGAATCGAGTTACTTGAAAAATAAAATCCTTAATTTTAAGGATGGCAGTGTTACATTAAATGCCGCGCAGTATGAGGCGATAACTCATAAAGACGGCCCTGCAATGATCCTTGCGGGGCCGGGAAGCGGCAAGACTTTCGTTATAGTTCACAGGATCAAGTTCTTAATTGAAAATCTTGGCGTAATGCCGTCATCTGTTTTAGTTATCACATTTACAAGATCAGCTGCCTATGAGATGCAGCAAAGATTTATGAAGATCACGGATAGTTCTTATCCCGAAGTGTCGTTTGGCACTTTTCATTCCATCTTTTATCAAATACTTATAGACCTTAGATCAAAGCCGGGAAAAAGGGCAAAGCTTGAAGTTGCAAGCGAAAGCTTTAAACTTAAGATAATGTGCGATATTCTGCACAGAGTTAATAACCGCATTTACAGTGAACAAAAGAATGAAAAACTCACTGATCCTGAGATTGTCGATGCATCTAAAGACATTCTTTCTGAGATTTCAAGGCTTAAAAATACGGGCTCTAAAAACAAAGAAAACAATGCCCATAATACAAACAACAGCAACATCCCTTTTCCTGAGTATTTCCTGGAAATTCAAGATGAGTATGAACGTCGCTTAAAAGAATTTGGGAAGATAGACTTTGATGATATGATTGTTGAAAGCTGCAATGAATTATCAAGGCCGGGAAATCCGTATTTAAATAAATACAAGCATATCCTCATCGATGAATATCAGGATATTAATCCTATGCAAAAAAGAGCCGTTGATCTGCTTAAAGGAAATAACGGAAATCTCTTTATTGTCGGTGATGACGATCAGTCTATATACGGGTTTCGAGGATCCGATCCCGGTCTTATGAAGCTCTTTTATGAGGAAAACAAGGATGATCGTTTGGCTCTTATTAAGCTTGAAGCCAATTACAGATCGGGAGATAAGATTATCGGGGCATCGAATCTTGTTATAGATGAGAATAAGCTTAGGTTTAAAAAGACTGTTTATGCCGCTGATAAAAGCTTGAGAGGTCATGTTTATGCAAGAGCTTATCATAATAAAAAGCTTCAGGATCTGGCAGTAGTATCTTTTATTTCTTCTTACAAAGGAAACCTTTCCGATATCGCGATCATATTCAGAACTAATTCTGAATGCTTGAATATTGCCGAAATTCTAAAGAGTTATAAAATACCGACTAATCTTGAGAATTTTATAGGAAGAAGAGGGATTGATGATGCGATCTTACTTTGTCTTTCATATATGGAGTTTGCTTATCTTGGTAAAAAGAGAAGCGATTTTCTTAAGATAATGAATAAGCCTCTCAGATATATATCAAGGGATGCCGTATTAAATGAAACGGTCACTGAAGCCGAGGTTCTTAGGTATTACAAGGGAAACAAAGAAAGATGTAATGAGATAAAAAGATTGTTTGGGCATATACGCATGATCTCACACTTAAGACCCGGGCTGTGTGTCAGATATTTGAGGAAACAGGTCGGAATAGATAAGCTTTATCCGGGTTCGCAGAGCGCTCTTGATATCTTTTCTAAAGAAGCGTGCGACTATGAGGATTCACATAAGTTTATTGAAGATTATAGGAGAAAACTTGAAGATAACACTTCGGAAAAAGAGGCTAGAACGCGGCAAAGCAATTCAAACTGCATTAAGATCTATACGATGCACGCATCTAAAGGTCTTGAGTTTCGATATGTGTGGCTTCCCAGCTTAAATGAAGGAATAATTCCGTCTAGAAGTGCGGTTTCGGACGAATCGATAGAAGAAGAGCGCCGCATGCTGTATGTCGGGATGACACGAGCAAAAGAGGCGCTCATAATGTCGTATATTACCGGTGATGACGATAATAAGATGCTTCCGTCACGGTTTTTAAAACCTATAAAAGATCTGTGGATATCAAAGAATTATAAAGACTCTGAATCTTCTTCGGGAAGTTCAATAAGCTCATCAAATTCTACATCGTCGAGATAAAGGTTAAATGCTTCGGAAACAGCTTCGTACTCGGCATCATCATAAATGTAGCCAAGTTCAGGCTCCTTATCGTTTCCTTTGTAGATGAATTCATAGAACCAAACGTTTCCGTCGTTGTTCTGGCCGTTTTTATCAAGAGGCAGAAGAACGATATAATCCTTTGCATTGACGGTCAATACGATAATGATGGCACATGTGACAATTTTGCCGTCATCAAGTTCGATATCAACAGTCATCTGCTCATCGTTTTCTATTTTGGTATTCATATCTGTAGCAATCTTGGAAAATTCCATCAAAGTTCCTCCTGAAATACTTATCTTTAGACTATATCATGATTATAGCATACTTCGAGTGCATATAAACTGATTATGTGATAAAATATTAGGGCTTATGTAATGCAAAAAAGTAAGCATTTTCAGCTCTTAAAATCTGTCACGAAAGGAAGACTGTATGTCTTTAAATTATGTGATACACAAAGAAAAACCTTATCCGCTCGGATGTTATATAGATTATGATAAAAGTCTTGTTGTCAGAGCAGTCTTTGAGGATGCGGATAAATGCGGTTTAAAGCTTTACAGTGAGGATAAGCTTAAGTCCTCCAAAGCTAAGAAAAGCAAAACTCTTAAGATAGAGCTCCCTAAGGATGTAAAAAGAGGTGATATCTATTCTGCCAGGATCAGTGGTATCGACAATATAGATGAATACACTTCATATAACTTCTTTTCCGATGATGATTGCTTCTGCGATCCATACGCTGAGCATATCCTGGGACTTGAAGGCTTTGGCAAGGATGTTGATCCTTCCGATATCAGAGCGGTTCTTAGGAATAAATCTGTTTCCGGAAATTCATTTAACTGCTTTGATTGGGGCGATGACAAGAATCCCTGCATTCCTTATAACGAGAGTCTTATATATCTTATGCATGTAAGAGGTTTTACAAAGAGTCCATCAAGCGGTGTTTCTGCGTCGCTTCGTGGAACGTTTAAGGGAATCCTTGAGAAACTTTCTTATCTTAAATCTCTCGGAATTACAACGATAGAGCTTATGCCTTGTTATGAGATGGATGAGCTTGAAAAACCTAAGAAATCCAAGGGACGCGGAAGTGATAAAGAAGTTCCGGGCAATGCAAAAGAACTTGTTTATTCAAGGGACGGAAGCATTGTCGGGAAGAATATGATAAAGCACAGGCTCAATTATTGGGGCTTTAAAAAGGGTTATTACTTTGCGCCCAGGACTTCATATTGTGCCGATCCTACTGGAGCCGAAGATGAAGTTAAGAGCTTTATTAAGACCATGCATGAAAACGGCATCGAAGTAGTTCTTCAGTTTTATTTTGAAGAAGATGAGAGCGAGAGTCTTATTATCGATGCTCTTAGGTTCTGGAGATGCTCATATCATGTAGACGGTTTTCATATTAAGGGAGCAAGTATTCCTAAGAAGCTCATCTTTAAGGATCCTCTTTTTACAGATGTTAAGATCTGGTACGACTGGTTTGATTACGAGGATTACCATACGGATTTACCTAAAGCCGAGAAATATCTTGCAAGCTACAACACCGCATTTTTATATGCTTCCAGAAGATTTTTAAAGGGTGATGACAATAGCTGCGGTGATTTCTTAAAGGCTATGGTTTTAAATAATCCGGAGTACGGTAACGTTAATTATATAAGCGACTACGAAGGATTTAGACTTGCCGATCTCGTTGCTTTCGAGCACAAACACAATGAGGAGAACGGTGAGAATAACAAAGACGGAAGTGACAATAATCTTTCCTGGAACTGCGGAATCGAAGGTAGGACCAAGAAACGCAGTATTTTGGAGCTTAGGACCAGGCAGATGAAGAACATTATGACAATGCTTCTTTTATCTCAGGGAACACCAATGATCTTTTCGGGAGATGAATTCGGGAACTCTCAGAGCGGTAACAATAACCCGTATTGCCAGGATAATGAGATCGGCTGGGTTGATTGGAAGGCTCTTGACAAGAACGCCGAATTGTTCGATTATGTTAAGTCGCTGATAGCCTTAAGGAAGAAATATAATATTCTTCACAGTAAGGATGCTTTCAGGCTTATGGATTATATATCTTGCGGCTATCCCGATCTTTCGTGCCACGGAAGAGAAGCCTGGAGACCCGATCTTTCGGGACATTCACATATACTTGGAATGCTTTACTGCGGCTTATATGAAAAGGATAAGAAAGAGCCGTTTATCTATGCTTGCTACAATATGCACTGGACTGATGCGGAGCTGGCGCTTCCAAAGCTTCCCGACGGCTATGAATGGGAGCTTATATCAGATACGGCGGCAAGTAATAAGGAACAGCCCATGGATGCGGTTATGCATACTTTGGCTTCCAGATCTGCAAGGATCTATATTAGCCGCTTTAATGAAAATGCCAAGAAGAAAGGTAATAAAAAGGCAAAAAAGAAATGAATAAACCTGATGTTATTGAGAAATTTTTACGATACGTGAAGGTTGATACACAGTCAGACCCGGATTCAGGTACATCACCGTCAACCATGAAACAGCATGACCTTGCCAAGCTCTTGAAAGCAGAGCTTGAAGAGATCGGCGCAAGCGATGTTTATTATGATACGGAGCATTGCTATGTGTATGCCAAGATACCGGGAAATATTGATGACGGTAAGGACAGACCTGTTATAGGTTTCGTTGCACATATGGATACTTCCGATGAAGTCAGCGGAAAAGATGTAAAGCCAAGGATTGTTGACGGCTATGAGGGAACCGATATTCTTCTTGATAAAGAAGGAAAGATCGTTCTGTCGCCCAAGGATTTTCCGGAGCTTTTAAATCATATCGGAGAGGATCTCATAGTTACCGACGGTTCAACACTTCTCGGAGCCGATGATAAGGCGGGGGTTTCCGAAATCATGACGATGGCGGAATATCTTTTGAATAATCCCGATATAAAGCACGGTGAGATAAGTATTGCATTTACTCCCGATGAAGAGATCGGTGAAGGAACCGCATTCTTTGACATTGAGAGATTCGGCGCCGATTATGCGTACACCATTGACGGCGGTAAGATCGGGGAGCTTGAATATGAGAACTTTAATGCAGCTGAAGGCATTATTAAGGTTGACGGCAGAAGCGTTCACCCCGGTGATGCAAAGAATAAGATGGTTAACGCATCGCTTATCTGCTATGAGTTCCATTCTCTTTTACCTGAGTTTCAAAATCCTATGTATACTGAAAAAAGAGAAGGCTTTTTCCATCTGATAGGTGTTGAAGGAAGCACTGAGAGTGCGACGGCAACTTACATCATAAGAGATCATGATGAGCATCTATTTAACGAAAAGAAAGAGCTCTTTGTAGCCGCTGCCGATTTCCTTAATAAAAAATACGGCGAAGGGACGGTTGAAGCGAGCGTTAAGGATCAGTACTACAACATGATCGAGAAGATCAGACCTCATATGCATCTTGTTGAGAATGCTAAGCGTGTGATGGAAGATCTTGATATTATTCCGATAGATTCTCCGATCAGAGGAGGCACGGACGGCGCAGCTCTTTCTTATAAAGGGCTTCCTTGTCCCAATCTGTGCACAGGCGGATATAATTATCACGGCAAATATGAATATGCATCTGTTCAGGAGATGAGAAAGGTGGTAGACATCCTTCTCGGAATAGTGGATGCATACGGAAAAGAGTTTTAATAATGGCAATAAACAAAGAAAAGAACAAGATAAATATTTTAAATTCTTGCAGGGAAGAGATTACAGACGAAGAAAGCATAAGGCAGCTTGATTATATCGATAAGGCAAGGAGCATTGTCTCCAAATTTGAAAAAGAGCTTGGAAGAAAGCCAAGAGCCTGCGTTGTGACATTTGGTTGTCAGATGAACGCAAGAGATTCCGAAAAGCTTCTCGCCGCACTTAAGCTTGTCGGATATGAAGAGACTGATTCAGAGGATGCAGAGTTTGTTATCTACAATACCTGTACAGTCAGAGACAATGCGGACCAAAGGGTTCTGGGTAGGCTCGGCCAGTGCAGCAATTTTAAGAAAAAGAATCCTTTCATGAAGATTGCGATATGCGGCTGCATGATGCAGGAGCCGGGTGCTGTTGAGAAGATCAAAAAGAGCTACAGATTTGTTGACCTTATCTTCGGAACACATAATATCTATAAATTCGCCGAGCTTTTATATCAGACACTTTGCGCTGATAAGATGATCATAGATATTTGGGAGAAGACGGACAAGATCGTCGAGGATCTTCCGGTTGTACGTAAGTATGCTTATAAATCCGGCGTAAACATTATGTTTGGCTGTGATAAATTCTGCACTTACTGTATCGTTCCGTATGTAAGAGGGCGTGAGAGAAGTCGTAATCCCAAGGATATAATAAGAGAGTGCGAGAAGCTTGCGGCTGACGGCGTTAAGGAAATAATGCTTCTTGGTCAGAATGTCAATTCATATGCCAATGACCTTAGGAAAGTTGATAAAGACGCAATGTCTTTTGCTCAGCTTCTTGATGAAGTAGCTAAGGTTGAGGGTATTGAGAGAGTTAGATTTATGACTCCTCATCCGAGGGATTTTAAGGATGACGTTATCGATGTCATTGCAAATAATCCCAAGATCGCAAGGCATATACATCTTCCTCTTCAGTCTGGAAGCTCCAAGATACTTAAGAGGATGAACAGAAGCTATACCAAGGAAGAGTTCCTTACTCTTGCAGCTAAGATAAGAGAGCGTATTCCCGATGTTGCGATCACAACGGATATCATCGTCGGCTTCCCGGGTGAAACGGCAGCCGATGTTGATGACACCATCGATGTAGTGAATAAAGTAAAGTTTGATAACGCTTTTACTTTTATATATTCAAAGAGAGCAGGCACTCCTGCGGCTAAATTCGAGGATCAGGTTCCGGAGAATGAAGTTAAGGAGAACTTTGACAGACTTCTTAAGGTTGTTCAGGAAACGGCCAAGGAGCAGGCTGCAAAGCTTATAGGCAGATGTGAAGATGTACTTGTTGAGGGAGTTAACGAGCACGATTCATCACTTATGACGGGTAGAATGTCCAATAATACTTTGGTGCATTTCCCGGGAGGAGAAGAACTTATCGGAAGCTTTGTGAAGGTTAAGCTTACCGAATGTCACGGGTTCTACTATTTTGGCGAAAAAATCTAATGCAGTAAGGGGAACTATGCCGTGGAAAATACCACGAACTACAATTACGATAATGTTGATATAGAAAAAGTATCACCCATGATGCAGCACTATCTTAAGACTAAGCTTGAGAATAAGGATTGTATCTTGTTTTACAGACTGGGTGACTTTTACGAACTGTTTTTTGACGATGCAATAGTAACTTCAAGAGAGCTTGAGCTTACGCTTACGGGTAAAGCTTGCGGACTTGAAGAAAGAGCGCCGATGTGCGGCGTGCCGTTTCATGCGGTGGATACTTATCTTACCAAGCTTGTTTCAAAAGGTTATAAAGTCGCTATTTGCGAGCAGACCGAAGACCCTAAGCTTGCCAAGGGCATCGTAAAAAGAGAAGTTACCAGGATCGTTACTCCCGGTACCAATCTTAATATGCAGTCTCTTGAAGAGACCAAGAACAATTACATCATGAGTATTTTTTACTCATCCGATATTACCGGTATTTCCATTGCCGATGTTACAACAGGCGATTACTTCCTTACTGAAGTTGATACGCTTCGCGGCGTTATGGATGAGATCGGTAAATATATGCCGACGGAACTTATCTGTAATGATGCCTTTAATCTTAGCGGTATCGATATGGATGAGATCAAAAACAGGATGAATGTCTTTGTCAATTCGCTTGAATCAAGGTATTTTGACGATGATATGTCCAAAAAGCTTCTTCTTAAGCATTTTAAAGTCTCATCACTTATCAGCCTCGGCATAGACGATTTCCCCTGCGGTGTGATCGCGGCGGGAGCACTTCTTCAGTATCTTACGGATATGCAGAAGGCGGAAATAACTAATATCACGCATATCTATCCGTACCTTACAAGTAAGTACATGCTTCTCGACGGCTTTACAAGAAGGAACTTAGAGCTTGTTGAGACATTAAGAGATAAGCAAAAAAGAGGAACGCTTCTTTGGGTGCTTGATAAGACCAAAACCGCGATGGGCGCAAGAACGCTCAGATCCTTTATTGAGCAGCCGCTTATCGATAAAGAAGAGATAATAAAAAGACAAGGTGCGGTTGAGACTCTTGTAAAAAATGTGGTCACGAGAGAAGAAATAAGAGAGTATCTCGGTCCTGTTTATGACCTTGAAAGACTGATGTCCAAGATCATATTTAAGACCGCCAATCCAAGGGATCTTTTGGCTTTTAGAAACTCAATCGCAATTATCCCCGCGATCCTCACATCTCTTTTGGATGTTCAGGATGATAACGAGTTAAAAGAGCTTACGAACAAGCTGGATCCTCTTAAAGATATTCACGATCTTATCGACAGTGCGATCGTTGAAGAGCCGCCACTTACGATAAAAGAGAGCGGAATAATAAAAGAGGGCTTTGATAAAGATATAGATCATTTCAGAGAAGCAGGATCAAACGGAAAGAGCTGGCTTGCCGAGCTTGAGGAAGAAGAAAAAGAAAAGACGGGAATAAAGAACCTCAGAATAAAATACAGCAATGTATTCGGCTATTCTTTTGAAGTTACCAATTCCAACAAGGATATGGTTCCCGACTACTTTATAAGAAAACAGACTCTCACAAACTGCGAGAGATATACTACACCCAAGCTTAAAGAACTTGAGGATACCATTCTTAATGCTCAGGATAAGCTTAATAACCTTGAGTATGAGATGTTTTGCAAGATAAGAGATTCTATTTCTCTTGAGATAGACAGGATACAGACGACTGCTAAAGCCCTGGCACTTCTTGATGTTTATGCTTCACTTGCGTATGTTGCAGAGAAGAATCATTACGTTAAGCCTACAATAAATGAAAAAGGCGTTATAAGCATTAAGAACGGCAGACATCCTGTTGTAGAGCTGATGCTTGATGCGTCGGATATGTTTATCTCAAACGATACTTATCTTGATAATAAAAAGCATTGTATATCCATTATTACCGGTCCCAACATGGCAGGTAAGTCAACGTATATGAGGCAGACAGCGCTTATTACTCTTATGGCGCAGATAGGAAGCTTTGTCCCTGCTGAAAAAGCGGACATGTGTGTCGTTGACAGGATATTTACAAGAGTAGGTGCTTCGGATGACCTTGGCAGCGGTCAGTCCACCTTCATGGTTGAAATGAACGAAGTCGCCAATATTTTAAGAAATGCAACGCCCAACTCCCTTCTTATCCTTGATGAGATCGGAAGAGGAACTTCTACCTATGACGGACTTGCGATTGCGTGGGCTGTTACCGAGCATATCAGTAACCGTAAGATACTCGGAGCCAAGACGCTTTTTGCAACGCATTATCATGAGCTCACAGAGCTTGAAGGCAAGATGGATAACGTCAATAACTACTGCATTGCCGTCAAGGAAAACGGAGATGATATAGTCTTTCTTCGAAAGATCATAAAGGGCGGTGCGGACAAGAGCTATGGTATTCAGGTTGCCAAGCTCGCAGGTGTGCCCGATATGGTTATAGACAGGGCAAAGGAGATTGTTACAGAGCTTACGGACAATGATATAACCGAGAAGGTTCAGTCAATTGCCAGAGAAAACAAGAGCGATAAAAAAGTTAAAGTAACGCATTATGACGATGTCGATATTGATCAGATGTCACTTTTTGATACCGTAACTGATGAAGATGTGCTTAAGAGACTACAGGAAATCGACATAACGACTCTTACGCCGATGGACGCTCTGAATACACTTTATAAGCTTCAGAGCGATTTGAAAAACAGGTGGAAAAACTAAATGGCTTTCATAAATGAACTGGACAAAAAGACTATTGATCAGATTGCTGCGGGTGAAGTGGTTGAGAGACCTGCGAGTGTCGTAAAAGAACTTGTTGAAAATGCGATTGATTCCGGCGCGACTGCCGTTACCGTTGAGATAAAGGGCGGCGGCATCGATATGATCCGTGTTACGGATAACGGGTCCGGAATCGAGAAAAGCGAAATAAGAAAAGCTTTTAAAAGACATGCGACAAGTAAACTTAAGACCATAGACGATCTTTTTTCAATACATTCTCTTGGATTCAGAGGAGAGGCGCTTTCAAGTATTTCTGCGGTCGCTCAGGTTGATATGATAACCAAGACCAAGGATTCTCTTGAGGGAATTAGATATTGCATTAATGGCGGAGAGGAAGCTGCTTTTGAAGAGATCGGAGCTCCCGATGGAACGACGCTTATTGTGAGAAATCTCTTTTACAATACTCCCGCGAGAAAGAAATTCTTAAAGACACCGCAGACGGAAGGAAGCTATATAGGTGATGTAATGGAGCATCTTGCTCTGGATAATCCCACAGTTTCTTTTCACTATATCAACAATAAGGACGATAAGTTCAACACTTCCGGAAACGGAGATTTGAAAGAGATAATCTATAGAATTTACGGAAGAGATATTTCCGTAAGTCTTGTTCCGATTAACGTTACAGAGAATGGGATCACACTTGAAGGATATCTCGGAGAGCCTTCGATAAACAGGTCCAACAGAAACTTTGAGATCTTCTTTGTAAACGGAAGATATGTAAAGGATAAAGTTATCTCAAAAGCACTTGAAGAGGGCTATAAACAGTATCTTATGATGCATAAGTTCCCGTTTGCGATTTTGCATTTAAGACTTGATCCGTCACTTGTTGATGTCAATGTTCATCCTGCAAAGCTTGAGGTCAGATTCAACAATCAGACGGCACTTTACGAGTTCATAAGAAAGAATGTTGAAGAGACGCTTCGTAATCATGAGATGATACCTGATGCGCTTCTCGGTGACGATCTAAAGGATGCCAAGAAGGCTGCGGATGTAGAAGCTACGGAAGAAGAAAGCTCTTTTGACAATAAAAAAGAGACTTCAGTTGATCCGGATTCAAATAAAAAGGATGATAAACAGCACGCTCCCGAACCTTTTGAGAAGTCTAGGTTCGAAGAGAACAAGGTGAATGAGGATGCGCCTGTTTATGCCACAGGTGTCAAGGAAGAACCCATAAGGATTCAGGACAGCAATAAATCCGCTGTTTGGACGAGGATATTCGGGGATTCGGACGGAAGCATTGCAGAGAAGAACGAAAGGCCTTCACCCATTATTAAATCAGATGAGGCGATTATTGTCGAAAAGCCGGTTCAGCTCGATCTTTTTGAAGAAAAGGTTCTTACCAAGGACAACGTTAAGGAATACGAGATCCTGGGACAGATTTTCGGAACATATTGGATCATCGGCTTTAAGGATAAGATGTTCCTAGTCGATCAGCATGCGGCCCATGAGAAGGTTAATTATGAGAGAATGCTGGCAAGATATAAGTCGGGAGAGATGCTTTCGCAGATGGTAAATCCTCCTGTGATCATAAGTCTTTCATCGGCTGAGGAAGATATATTCTTGCATTACAGAGAGTATTTTGAAAAGCTTGGTTTTAACATTGAGAACTTCGGTGGTCATGAATATGCCATGAGAGCCATTCCGATCGATCTTTTCGGATGTTCGGATGAAAAAGAGATGTTCGTTCAGATACTTGACGAACTGTCTCATGAGACCAATCTTGACAGGACACCCGATGTGATAAATTACAAGATCGCAAGTATGGCTTGCAAGGCTTCCGTAAAGGGTAATACCCAGATGACGAAAGAGGAGATGGAAGCTCTTTTGGATGAGCTTCTCACACTTGAGAATCCGTATAATTGCCCACACGGAAGACCGACAATTATATCCATGACGAAGTATGAGATTGATAAGAAATTCAAACGAGTGGTGGAATGAGTAAACAAAAGCTTATAGTATTAACAGGTCCGACGGCTGTCGGAAAATCAAAATTATCAATAGAGCTTGCTAAGAGAATAGGCGGAGAGATCATCTCCGCTGATTCTATGCAGGTCTATAAATATATGGACATCGGTACCGATAAGATCTCGACCGAAAAAATGGAAGGAGTTCCGCATCATTTGATCGATATTCTGGATCCTTCCGAGAATTTTAATGTCTTTTTATTCCAAAAGCTTGTAAAAGAGGCTATCTGCGATATTTCCGGAAGAGGCAAGATTCCGATAATTGTAGGAGGAACCGGATTTTATATTCAGGCGGTCCTTTATGATATCGATTTTACCGAGACCGATGAAGATACGTCGATACGAAATGAGCTTGAGGAAAGGGCAAAGAACGGCGAAACGGAAGCTCTTTTTAATGAGCTGAAAGAAATAGATCCAAAGTCGGCAGATATCATTCATGCCAATAATGTAAAGAGGGTTATAAGAGCTCTTGAGTATTATAAAAAGACAGGAAGACCTATCTCAGAGCACAACGAGGAACAGCATCAAAGAACTTCGCCTTATGATTTTAAGTATTTTGTGCTTACCGATGACAGAGAGGTTCTTTATTCGAGGATAGATAAACGTGTTGACTTGATGATAGAAGAGGGGCTTGAAGAGGAAGTAAGAAAGCTTCTTGAAATGAACATAGACAGGTCGGCGACTTCAATGCAGGGGCTTGGCTACAGAGAGATGTTAGGCTATCTTGACGGCGAATACGATCTTGAAAGAGCCGTTTATCTTATTAAGAGAAATACGAGGCACTTTGCAAAGAGGCAGCTTACCTGGTTTAGAAGAGAAAAAGATGTTCGTTGGATAGACAAAAGAGAATTTGGCAGAGACGATGAACGAATCTTGGAAGAAATGATAAGGATATACAAAGATGAATAATACAGCAAACAATGAAATGTACAAAGCTCTTGGGATTTCCGAAAAGGTATATGACTTTGGCGAAAAGATCTTAAAGGATCTTGAGGAGCGTTTTAAGAAAATAGATGAAACCGCAGAATATAACCAGCTTAAGGTTTTGAAAGCGATGCAGGATAGCAAGGTTAGCGAAGCATGTCTTCTAGGAACAACCGGTTATGGTTATAACGATATGGGAAGAGAGAAGCTTGAAGCCGTTTATGCTTCTGTTTTTCATACTGAGGATGCACTTGTAAGACCTCAGATCACATGCGGAACTCACGCGCTTGCGCTTGCTCTTATGAGTAATTTAAGACCCGGAGACAGACTCTTTTCACCTGTTGGCAAGCCTTATGATACTTTGGAAGAAGTTATCGGCATAAGACCTTCCAAGGGATCTCTTGCGGAATACGGCGTAAAATACAGCCAGGTGGATCTTTTACCTGACGGAAGCTTTGATTATGACAATATCAAGAAAACTCTTTTGGATAATGATGATATCAAGCTTGTTACCATTCAAAGATCAAAGGGATATCAGACCAGACCCACTCTTTCTGTTGAGAGAATAGGAGAGCTGATCTCTTTTATCAAGGGAATTAAAAAGGATGTTATCTGCATGGTAGATAACTGCTACGGCGAGTTTGTTGAGCGTATTGAGCCAACGGATCTCGGAGCGGATATGGTTGTCGGCTCTCTTATAAAGAATCCCGGCGGTGGTCTTGCGCCTATCGGCGGATATATCGCAGGTAAAAAAGAATGTGTTGAAAATGCGGCATACAGACTTACTTCACCGGGACTCGGAAAAGAGGTCGGTGCTTCACTTGGAATTCTGCCTCAGTTCTATCAAGGATTTTTCCTGGCACCTACAGTTACTGCATCTGCTCTTAAAGGAGCCATATTTGCAGCAAATATTTATGAAAAGCTTGGTTTTGATGTTGTTCCGAATGCTACGGAGGACAGACATGATATTATTCAAGCGGTTACTTTCGGAAAGCCCGAAGGTGTGATTGCTTTTTGCCGTGGAATTCAGGCTGCGGCTCCCGTAGACTCATTTGTTGATCCCGAGCCTTGGGATATGCCGGGTTACGATTCACAGGTAATCATGGCTGCGGGTGCTTTTGTATCGGGTTCTTCAATAGAGCTTTCGGCCGACGGACCGATAAAAGAACCTTACTCTGTTTTCTTCCAGGGAGGCCTTACATGGCCGCATGCAAAGCTTGGAATATTAAAGAGTTTGCAAAATCTTGTGGATAGTGGCGTTGTGATGTGTTAAACTATAATCTGTATGAGTTTGGTTGTATGAAGTAACAACCGTGTAAGAATTCCTTCCTGTCGCCCGGAAGCGATCTTATCGGAGGGAATCTTATGAAAACAAATACATTTGATAATAAAGGTGCGAGCGCGTCTTGTGACATGCTTCCTTACGAACGTTTTATGCGATTCGGTGCACAGTCGCTTACCGATGCGGAACTTCTTGCGATCATTATCAGGACGGGGAGTAATACATGCTCTCCCATTGATATAGCAAGAAATGTTTTGGCGCTTGGAAGAGGCAAGGAAAAGGGACTTAATTGTTTATACGGTGTCTCTTTGGATGAGCTTAAGCGTATAAACGGTATCGGGGAAGTCAAGGCGGTTAAGCTTAAGTGTATAGCCGAGATGGCTATGCGCATGTCCAGGAGAAGCGCATCACTTTCGCTTGATTGTTCCAAACCTTCCGAGGTTGCGCTTAGCTATATGGAAAAGCTTAGACACGAGGAAAGAGAAAAGGTTATATTATTATGCCTTAACAATAAGCTGCGGCTTATTGAGGAATGTCTTTTGTCTATAGGAACAGTCAATTCAGCATCTTTATCACCGAGAGATGTATATATGCATGCTCTTAAAACAGGTGCTTCGGGTATAATTCTTATTCATAATCACCCGGGCGGCGATCCGACCCCCAGCAGGGCGGATGTTGCTATCACCAACAAGATCCGCGAATCGGGCATTATGCTTGATATCGCACTCAGAGATCACATAATAATAGGAGATAAGTCATTTTACAGCTTTGAAGAAAAAGGGCTGTTGTGGCAATAAGGAGGAAGTTTTGAGTAATATTTTTGGAATCGACCTTGGAACCAGTAACATCAAGATTTATAACAGAGATGCGGATGGTCTGACAGTTGAAAAGAATATGATAGCTATCGAGAATAAGACTAATGTTTTCGCTTACGGTAATTCCGCATACGATATGTATGAGAAGGCTCCCGATAAGATCAGGATCTCTTATCCTTTGAACAGTGGTGTTATCGCTGATATCGAGCACATGGAGACTTTGGTCAAGCTCTTTATCACAGATCAGATGAAAGGTTCTGTTAAGCCTTGCGAAGTTTATATCGCGGTTCCCAAGGATGTAACAGAAGTTGAGAGACGTGCTTTCCACGATCTTATCAATGATGCCGGAATTAAAGCAAAGAAGATCATGATGGTCAAGAAGCCTCTTGCAGACGGACTCGGAATGAATATAGACGTTATGAATTCTCAGGGTGTACTTGTTGTCAATGTAGGTTATGACACTACAGAGATCTCAATTCTTTCGCTCAGAGGTATCGTTGTCAGCAAACTTATAAAAGTAGGCGGCAAGAAGTTTGATGAGTCCATCAGAAATATCGTTCGTAAAGAGTACGGACTTCTTATCGGAGAGAAGACATCAGAGAACGTTAAGATTGCTCTCAAAGATTTTGAGAAAGAGGGTAAGGATGCTGTCGTTTACGGAAGAGATATCGTTACAGGTCTTCCCGTTGAGAGACAGATTCCTACAGAGCTTATTAACAGCGCGCTTGTTGAGAACTTCAACCAGATTCTTGATAACGTAAAGGCTACACTTGAGAAGACTCCTCCGGAGCTTGCAGCCGATATCTTTAAGCACGGTCTTTATCTCACCGGCGGTGCTTCACAGGTATGCCACCTTGCGCAGAGACTTTCTAACGGCGTAGGTCTTAATGTTAATATTGCCGAGAATCCCGTTGGATCTGTTGCTCTTGGTCTTGCCAAGATCATCAAGGAGGATCAATACAAGGTTCTTGCTTACGGAATTGAAGAGGATAAGTAATAATGAGTCCCATAATCAAAAGAAGAGGAGAAGAATTTACTCTTCCGAGTAAATATCTCCTCTTTATTTTAACAGTGCTATGTTCCGCACTTATATTGATCACATTTAATACAAACCTGTTTTCCGGACCGCTTAATTCGTTTGCAGGTGTTTTTGTTGTGCCTTTCCAAAAAGGAATAACAAAGGTTGGAACTCATATCAAAAATACTACGGACAGACTCGAATCAATAACCAAGCTTCTTGATGAAAACGAGAAGCTTAAAGCGCAGATTGATGATCTTACCAAAGAAAACACACTTCTTTGGCAGGAAAAATATGAGCTTGCGCATCTCCGCGAGCTTTTTGAACTCAAAAACGAGTATGCTGAATATCCGATGGTCGGTGCAACGGTTATCGGCAGTGATCCGGGTAACTGGTATAAATCTTTTGTTATCAATAAAGGCTCCGATGACGGCCTTTCGGTTGATATGAACGTTATCGCGGGAAGCGGACTTGTCGGAAGGATCATCGAAGTTGGCCCTTCATGGTCAACCGTCGAAACCATTATCGAAGATAAAGCCGCTGTCAGCGGTATGGTACTTGCAACAGGCGATAATCTTGTTGTTGAAGGTGATCTTCAGAGGTACAAAGACGGTGTTATTCGTTTTTCTTATCTTCATGATGACGGAGATGAAGTAACTACCACCAATAAGGTTGTAACATCCAATATAAGTTCCAACTACGTTCCCGGAATTCTTATCGGATATATTGAAGATATACAAGATGATTCAAACAATATTACCAAGTCGGGCACAATAAGACCGGTTGTTGACTTTGAACATCTCAGTGAAGTACTTGTGATAACAGAATTAAAAAAGAAAGCGAATTAAAGTAAGGCTAATGAATATCAGACGAGTTATTGTCAACTTCATATTCTTATTGGCATCTTTTATCTTACAGTCGACCGTATTTCGGGCTCTGGATTTTGGCGGTATTGCTCCTAATTTACTATTGATATTCACCGCATCATTGGGATTTATAAAAGGAGACAAGGCCGGATTGTTAGCCGGCTTTTTTTGCGGACTTCTGTATGATGTGTTTTTTGGTGCTTATTTGGGATTCTATGCACTTATCTTTATGTATGTGGGATTCCTTATCGGCAAGCTCCATGAGATCTTTTTTTCAAATAACGTAGCTATTCCGATCACTTTTATCACAATTGCTGATTTTGTTTACGGATTTATATGTTATGTTCTTTTATTTATGTTTAGAAACAGGTTTGATATTAAGTTTTATATGATGAACATAATCATTCCTGAAGTTGTTTATACAGCCCTTGTAGCGATTATTTATTATCCTATCATCTTAAAGGCCAACAATAAGATTGATGAGATAGAACAAAGGAGCGCAAAGAAATTTGTTTGAGAATATAAAGGATGGATTTATAAAGTTCATAACATCCAGAGCCGTTATTGTATGCGGTTTAATTGTTTGTCTTGCCGGTATTATGATATACAGGCTTTTTTGGCTGCAAATAGTTAAGGGTGATTATTATCTTGATTCATTCCAGCTTAAGATCACCAAAGTTAAGACCATTCAGCCTGCAAGAGGTAATATCTATGATGTTAACGGCAATCTTCTTGCTTATAACAAGGACGCAAATTCTGTTACCATTGAGGACGTTTACAAGTCCGGTAAAGGCAAGAACAAAGCTATTAATGATACTCTTAACGGACTTATCGATATTATCGAAGAGAACGGCGACAGCGTTGATCAGGACTTTAATATAATCATAAACGGAAGCGGAAACTATGAATACAATGTCACCGGTTCCGCACTTATCCGTTTTCTTGCAGATGTATACGGTCATACCAAGACCGATGAGCTTAAATACGAGGAGAAGATCAAGACTGCCGAGGAAGTAATAGAAGATCTGTGTAAGAAATTCGAGATCGGTGAAAAAGAAGGCTCCGGTATGAATGCCAAATTCATTGCCGGAAAAGGTTATTCCAAGGACAGAGTTCTTAATCTTGTTATCGTAAGATACAAGATGTACAACAACAATTATCAAAAATATATTGATACAACCGTTGCTTCTGATGTTTGTGAGCAGACGGTTGCCGATGTTTTGGAAAATGCCAGTGTTCTTGACGGTGTAGATATAGAACCCGGTACTGCCAGATATTATCCCGATTCCGAGTATTTTTCACATATTCTCGGATATACCGGTAAGGTTACTCCCGAGCAGCTTGCCGAGCTTAAACAGGTTAATAAAAACTATGATTCCAACGATATTGTAGGTCAGTCGGGTATTGAGGAATCTATGGAGAGTGTACTTCAGGGTACAAAAGGTAAGGAGACACTTTCGGTTGATAATACGGGTCGAGTTATTGAAGTTAACAGCTTTGTTGACTCTATAAGAGGTAATGACGTTTGGCTTACTATAGACAAGGATCTTACAGAAGCATGCTATAAGATTTTGGAGCAGTCTCTTGCAGGTATTCTTGTAAGAAAAATCCAAAACATCAAGGCTAATCCCGATAATGCGGATCTCGGTTCCAGTAATACGCCTATTCCGATTTATGATGTTTATTTTTCTGTGTTTGACAATGCTATTGTAGATATATCTCATTTTGATGATGAGGATGCAAAAGACACCGAGCAAAAAGTGTATCAGGCATGGCTTGCAAAGAAGGAAGAGGTTATTAACGGAATCAGGGTTGAGCTTAATGAAAAGCAGACACCTTATAAAGATCTTTCAAAAGAATATAAATGGTATATGACGCATATCTCCGATATGCTTGAGAGTGAGATTTTTAATTCCGATAAGATCGACAAAGAAGATGAGATGTACAAGGCTTATCATCTTACCGAGGAAATATCGCTTACAGAATACCTTAAATATACATATGCCAAGGGTTGGATCGATGTTTCAAGACTTAATCTTGATAATCAATATGCTTCTTCGGAAGAGGTATTTGCACAGATAGTTGATTATATCGCCGAAGAACTTGGCGGCGAAAAGGTTACAAGTGAAGGTGTTGAATCTAATCCCGATCTTGATTTTGATGCAAGGCTTTATAAATATCTTTTGCTTGAAGATAGGATAAGCGGAACACAGGTCTGCAATCTTTTACTTGAGCAGGAGGCTGTTTCTCTTGATGATGAGGAACGCGGACTCTGGGAAAGAGGAGGGGAGTCTTCATATACCTTTATGAGAAACAGGATTGAAAAACTTGATATCACTCCTGCGCAGCTTGCTCTTTATCCTTGCACAGGTTCTATTGTTATTACCGATGTCAATACGGGTGAAGTTCGTGCTCTTGTTTCATATCCGGGATATGACAACAACAAGATGGCTAACGGCGTTGATGCCGCATATTATGCTAAACTTCGAAGTGATAAATCCAATCCTTTGTTTAATTATGCGACTATGCAGAAAACTGCGCCCGGATCTACTTTTAAGATGGTTTCCGCTACGGCAGGACTAAGTGAGAATGTTATTACTACGAGTTCCACTATCCATTGCGGCGGTATATTTACCAAGCTTGATGATAACAAGCCGCCCAGATGTTGGATACATCCGGGTAGCCACGGAGACCTCAATGTGACAGGCGGAATTAAGAATTCATGTAACGTATTTTTCTATGAAGTAGGTTACAGACTGGGCATAGTTGACGGAACCAATTCCTATTCATCGGATATTGGTCTTCAGAAGCTTGCCAAGTATGCGAGTCTTTATGGTCTCAATGAAAAATCGGGTGTTGAGATAACTGAGTCAGAACCTCAGATTTCCGATAAGGACTCTGTTCGTTCCGCAATCGGTCAGGGTAGTGCCAACTATACGACCGTCAGTCTTGCAAGATATGTTACAACCGTTGCCAACAGCGGTAAATGTTTTAATCTGACTTTAATAGACAAAACGACAGATTCTAATGCCAATGTACTTGAGGATTACAGTGCAGATGTCAGAAATGAGATAGATATGCCTTCTGCATATTGGGATGCAATACATCTCGGAATGAGACAGGTTGTTCAGTCCAAGAAGATATACGATAATTTCGGTGTTAATGTTGCGGGTAAGACCGGTACCGCTCAGCAGGAAGGTAAGCCCAACCATTCATTATTTGTTTGCTATGCACCTTACGAGACTCCGCAGATAGCCGTTGCCACTCGTGTAGCTAACGGTTATACATCCAGTTACGCTGCCGAGATCACGAAAAGAGTGCTCGAGTATTACTTTGATCTTAAGGAAGATGAAGAGATTCTTTCGGGAACAGCTCAGACACTTCAGGATGGCGCGGCAAATGCTGACTAATGGAAGGGAGATATGAATGTTCAAGAAGTATAAAATAAGTGAATATGATTTTTTCCTTGTCATGTGTGTCGTGGGTCTTACGATCTTTGGATCCATGGCTGTCAGCTCTGCCGATTCCACCTTTATTACCAAGCAGATCGGTGGCTTGATGTTCGGTGTTTTCTTGATGATCGGCATATCACTGCTTGATTATAGCTTTATTATCAAGCTTTATCCGCTTTTTTACGGAGCAACCTTAGTCCTTTTGGCACTTGTTTGGTCTCCGCTCGGTAAAAGGATAAATGGTTCAAGACGATGGATAGACCTGGTGGGAATCAGATTTCAGCCCTCGGAAGCAGCTAAAATATTATTGATTTTATTTTTTGCGCAGTTTATCATGAAATATAAAGATAAAGTCAAATCTTTGGGCTTTATAATTGTATGTCTAATGCTTTTGGCACCACCTGTTTTGATGATTTTTAAGCAGCCTGATTTATCCACATGTATTATGATATCGCTTATTTTTTGCACAATTATTTTTGTGGCGGGAATCGATTGGAAGATAGTGGCGACTGTTTTGGGAATTACGGTCCCGTCTGCGTTGTTTGTTATATACAATGCTATTCAGGGTACAGGTTTTTTGCTTGGTGAATATCAGCAGAATCGTATCTTAGCCTGGCTTCATCCCGAAGATTATGCCAATCAGGAGGCGTATCAGACGCTTAATTCTATGATGGCTATCGGATCGGGACAGTTATACGGTAAAGGATACAATACTAACGAGATTACTTCGGTTCTAAACGGCGGATTTATTTCCGAATCGCAGACCGACTTTATCTTTACGGTTATAGGGGAAGAGTTTGGTTTTATTGGATCATGCTTTGTTGTCATAGCTTTACTTCTTATTTCGATAAGATGCTTTATGATATCGATGAAAGCCAGAGACAAAGCGGGTGAGCTGATTGCAGCCGGCGTAGGAGGATGGATAGGATTCCAGGGATTCCTTAATATCGGCGTTGCTACCGGCGTTTTACCTAATACGGGTATTCCGCTTCCTTTTGTCAGTTCAGGACTGACTTCACTTCTTGCTACTTTTGCGGGAATAGGCTTTGTATTAAATATCAGACTACAAAGTAACAAGTATTAATCGGGGAGGGTGTAAATAGATGAATATTGCACTTATAGCGCATGACGCTAAGAAAAAACTAATGCAGAACTTTTGCATTGCTTACAGAGGTATCCTCAGTAAAAACGATCTGTATGCCACCGGAACAACCGGCAGACTTATCGAAGAGGTTACCAACTTAAGCATTCACAAATATCTTGCAGGACACTTAGGTGGTGCTCAGCAGCTTGGTGCAGCAATAGAGCATAATGAGATCGATCTTGTTATTTTCCTTAGAGATGCTCTCACTGTTAAGTCCCATGAGCCGGATATCAACAATGTTATGACTTTATGTGATATGCACAATATTCCTGTAGCAACCAATCTTGCTTCTGCGGAGCTTTTAATTAAATCTTTGGACCGAGGAGATCTTGAGTGGCGTGAGATGTACAAGTAAGCGTATTTCTTGTTGTGTACTTGTTCTTGCGGTTCTTTTGACGGGATGTAAAGGTGTATCTTATTCAGCCAAGTATTCTATTGACGAATCGGTATCGGGTAAAAGAGATGAGAATGTTTATCCTACATTTGCTTCAGATCTTTGTGTAGCCGATGAGGATAAGAAGCCCGAGGATTCCAAGCTTGAGATATCCGATAAGGCAAGTGCCGGTCTTTTTGACCTTACAAGAAAAGAAACCATATATGCCAAGAATATCAATCTAAGAGTCATGCCTGCCAGTTTAACAAAGGTTATGACTGCTTATGTTGCGCTTAAATATGGTTCGCTCGATGATGTTCTTACCGCAAATTCCGATGTCTATGTCAATGAGAGCGGTGCGCAGAAAGTCAATGTCAAAGAAGGAGATAAGATGACCCTGGATCAGGCTCTGCATCTTCTTTTGATCTATTCAGCCAATGACATAGCCAATCTTATAGCTTCAAATATCACAGGTCCTTCGGGAGAGGACTTTGTCACTCTGATGAATCAAGAGGCTAAAAATATCGGAGCTACCAATTCACATTTTGAAAATCCACATGGCCTTACCTCAGATGAACATTATGTCACTGCATATGATATGTATCTGATTTTTAATGCTGCAATGCAGTACGATACGTTCAGTGAGATAATAAATATGACGGAGTATACAACCACTTACCAGGATGGCAAGGGCGGCACCAAGGATATTTCCGTTAAGAACACCAACGGTTTCTTATCGGGAGCCAAATCCGCTCCGAAAGGTGTTACCGTTATAGGGGGTAAAACAGGTACGACCAATGCGGCCGGTCATTGCCTTATCTTACTTGCAAGGGACGTTAATGGGGACCCTTACATCTCAGTAATCATGCGCGATGAGGACGCCGGAGTTCTTTATACTGACATGGCTCGTTTGCTCGAGGAAATAGTAGGTTAAGGTTGTCTTTTAACGGGTAATATTTTATAATTAATTCATCTATAAAATTCTTACTTGCAGGAGGGTATGCCGATGGTTCAGTTAATTGTTGGGAAAAAGGGTAAAGGAAAGACCAAATGCTTATTGGACAAGGTTAATACCGAGGTTAAGAATGTTCTCGGCTCAGTAGCCTTTCTTGATAAGAACACCAAGCACATGTATGAGCTTAATAACAAGATTCGCCTCATTGTAGTACCGGAATTTATGATTTCTAATTCTGATGAATTTATTGGCTTCGTAAGTGGTATCATATCTCAAGACCACGATCTCCAGCAAATGTATTTTGACAGCTTCCTCAAAATTTCCTGTTTAGAAGGTCAAGACATCAGCGCTACTGTTGATAAGCTTGAAAAACTCAGCGAGAAGTTTAATATTGATTTTGTTCTCAGCCTCTCAATGGACGAGTCTGAGCTTCCTGAAGGTGTCAAATCCAAAGTAGTTATTTCACTTTAATTAAAGTATTAGAATATAAGCCGCGGAATACCCCGCGGCTTATACATTTGTTTATTGCTAAAAATTATTCGTAAAGGTTGTGCACGATGGCTGATAATGGTAGCCGTAAGATTACAAGGTATCCCAAAAATCTGAATAACATCAACATTGGTATGATATTTTTTGCCGTAATGGCTCTTTATATCATTATCAGTGTTATTACCTACATGCGAAAAGACCATATTATCGGATATCAGGTTAATGAAGGGGCTTTGTCTACCAACAACATTTATGAAGCTATAGCTATAAGAGAAGAAAAAATAATCGCTTCCGATGCAGCCGGTTATGTCAATTATTTCCAGACTGAAGGAAGCAGAGTTGCGGTCGGAAATCTTGTGTATACACTTGATGAATCGGGGCAGCTTCTTGAGTATCTTAAGTCTCAGGGTTCCGAAGAGGTTTCGTTAAGTGATGAAGATCTGGCCGAGCTTAGATCACAGATAGTTAACTTTGATTCTTCTTTCGATGTTCACGATTTTTATACCGTATATGATTTTAAGATAAGCCTTGACGGTACGGTTCAGAAGCTTGCAAACGGAAGTATTCTTGAGAACATCCAGTCTCTCAATGAAGGCAGCGGTTCAATTAAATCGATCAATTATAAGAATTCTCAAGATACAGGTATTGTTGTTTATTCCGTTGACGGTTACGAGGATCTTAGACTTGATGCGATGACAGCCGATAAGTTTGATCAGACTCAGTATGAAAAGAAGCAGCTGATCAATAACAATCTTGTTAAAGCGGGAGATCCCGTATATAAGATCTGCACTTCGGAAGATTGGTCGGTTATAATTCAGGTTAAGGATCAGGATAAGTTTGAAGAGATCAAAAAGAAGGAAGAAGAGAGCGGATATATAAAGGTCAGATTTATTAAGAATCAGGACGAATCCTACGGTAAGGTCTCCACATTTACCAATTCTGACGGTGATAATTTCGTTATGTTGACCTTCACCAATTCGATGATCACCTTTTGCCGTGACAGATTCCTGAATATCGAGCTTATAACAGAGGATGAGAAGGGCCTTAAGATTCCCAATTCATCTATAGTAAATAAGAGCTTTTTCATTGTTCCGAAAGACTATGTGATCAAGCATAATGACGGTAACTTTGATGTGCTTAAAGATAAGTATGATGAACAAGGAAATGAAACATCTGAACTTGTGAATATATCAATCTATAATGAGACTACATCGGAGTATTATATTGATAATGAGGTTCTGAGAGCCGGTGATATTTTGATAAAACCCGATTCCAATGATAGATATACAATTAGCAAGACAGATAGTCTGATCGGAGTTTATAATATAAATAAAGGTTATCCCGATTTCAGACAGATCAAGATCTTATATCAAAATGATGAATATTCGATAGTTAAGTCCAATACTATGTATGGACTTAATGCTTATGACTATATTGTTCTTGATTCTGCTACCGTTGATAAGAACGGTAAGACCGGAAAGGGCGATGAATCGGATAAATCCGATTCTAAAGAAGCTTCAAGCGAAGAAGATTCGACTGCGGTAAGCTCCGAAGCGGATTCAGGCGATTCTTCCGATGAGGCTGCGGAAGAAAAATCCGAAGAAGCTTCCTTGGATAGTTCCGAAGCTTCTTCCAAGGATGAAGCTTCAACAAGTAAATCCGGAGAATCTGAAGATGATTCTTCATCGTCGGCTTCTTCAACAGAAAACAAGGCTTCGGCTGAAAAAACCAACGAAAAAACACAATAAGAATTTGACATTTTATGTAAAACTACGTTAATATTAGATGGGATTTTGTTGGGAATAATAAGAGTTAGGAGTTTGATATTATGAACGTAATGGACAAGTTTTTAAAAGCAATTCAGCTTACTGGGGATGATGAAAGCGGATATTACGATTCGGACGACGGCTACTATGATGGCGGTTCGAAAATTGAATCTTTAAGTAATTCAGCTCCGATAGGGAAGGACGATCCGAGCATAGAGATCTCGGAAGAGAAGGTAAAAAAGGTCGCTCCTAAGGTTGTACCTTCCAAGAGAAAGAATTTAAGCGGCGCAGGAATGGAAGTTTGCGTTATCAAGCCTACAAGCGTAGAGGATGCAAGAGAGATTACAGAGACTCTTTTGGCAAATCGTACGGTTGTACTTAATCTTGAAGGTCTTGATGTCGATATTGCGCAGAGAATCATCGATTTCACTTCCGGTTCCACATTTGCCATTTCCGGAAATCTGCAGAAGATTTCAAGATACATTTTTATCATCACACCGGCATCCGTTGATATTTCAGGTGATTTCCAGAATTTGCTTAGCGGATTCGGTGGCGGCATTTCAGAAGGACCACAGCAGATTGATTAAGTCAAGACAAGGCTGTTGACGGATGATTTCAGTCAACAGCTCTTTTTTGTATTTTTTACACGAAGGAGTAAGACATCATGGAGAAGTCTCTTACAGTTAATTATCAGGAAAAGCCGTGCTATGATATCATTTTTGATCGTAGCTTTGACGGCCTTTCGGAAGCGATAAAGAATCTTGGCTTTGAAAACAGAAAATTTGCCATTGTTACAGATTCAAATGTCGATAAGCTTTACTCAAAAGAGGTTGAGAATATCATTTCCGGAATCTCCGGTAAAGTTATAAAATGTGTGATCCCTGCCGGAGAGAACAACAAAAATCTCTCAGAGATCGAGAAAATATATGAACAGCTTATCCTTGAGCATTTTGACAGGCATGACCTTATCATTGCTTTGGGAGGCGGTGTTGTAGGTGATATGGCAGGCTATGCGGCTGCGACTTACCTTAGAGGAATCTCTTTTATCCAGATTCCCACTACATTACTTGCTCAGACCGACAGCAGTATTGGCGGTAAGACAGGTGTAGACTTTAAAGGCTATAAGAATATGATCGGCGCTTTCCATATGCCGAAGCTTGTTTATATGAATCTTTCTACTTTGAAAAGTCTTGATGAGCGTCAGTATATATCAGGCTTTGCTGAGGTTATGAAGCACGGACTTATTAAGGATGCTGAGTTTTACACATGGCTTATCGATAATCTCTATGAGATCTGCGAAAGAGATATTGATGTTCTTTCAGATATGGTTCCCAGAAGCTGTGATATAAAGAGAAGAGTAGTGGAGAAGGATCCAACGGAAAAGGGTGACAGAGCACTCCTTAACTTCGGACATACTCTGGGACATGCCATCGAGAAAGCCAAGAACTTTGAGCTTATGCACGGTGAATGTGTTGCTCTGGGTTCTGTAGCTGCAGCTTATATTTCCTGGAAGAAGGACATGATCTCGATGGAGGAGTATTACGAGATCAGGGATATGTTTGTTCCGTTCGGTCTTCCAATCTCTGTTGAGGATATTGACGTAGATGAGGTTATAAAGCTCACTAAATCCGATAAGAAGGCTGATTCTGATAAGATCAGGTTCATCCTTCTTAAAAAGGTGGGTAAAGCAGTTACAGATACCACTGTGACGGATGATGAGATGAAGGCAGCTCTTAACGAGATCCTTTATGTTGAAAATAATGATTAAAGAGGTTGATGTATGAATACTAAAATGTCTAAAAAGAAAAAGATATTTCTTTTGGCTGATTATCTTATGATCGCGTTCTTTGTATTTTTGGACCAGTTTACCAAGCACCTTGCTGTTAAACATCTTCAGGATAAGCCGTCGTTTAAGATTATTGACGGTGTTTTTGAGCTTAATTTTTTAAAGAACAGCGGAGCGGCTTTCGGTGTATTGCAAAATCAGAAGGTTTTCTTTATTCTGATCGCACTTATGATACTTATAATCATTTCATACGTTCTTTTCAGAATGCCTGATGATAAGAAGTATAATATCATGCACATTTTGCTGGTGCTTATTGCCAGCGGAGCGGCCGGAAATATGATAGACAGAATAAGATACGACTATGTTGTGGACTTTTTCTATTTTGTTCTTATCAATTTCCCGATTTTCAATGTAGCCGATATATATGTGACGGTTGCTACATTTCTTTTTGCAATTCTGCTTCTTTTTTATTATAAGGAAAATGACTTTAGCTTTTTGAGCTTCAGACAGCAAAAGAAGTTTAAGGAATTCAAATAATGAACATGGAAGAAAATAATAGTTTTGAGTATGTTGTAACCGATGAGTATGAAGGTATGAGAGTCGATAAGCTTATAAGTGAGCTTATTGACTCCTTTTCGCGTTCATACATAAAGAAACTGATAGATGATAAAAAGGTTGTTTGCAATGACAAGACGGTAAAAGCGAGTTTCGTTGTAAGTGAGGGTGACCATATTGTTATGGAAATACCTCCGATAGAGGTTCCGGACATATTACCGCAGGATATTCCGCTTGATATTTTGTATGAAGACGATGACGTACTGGTTGTAAATAAGCCTAAGGGGATGGTTGTTCATCCTGCTGCGGGTCATTATAAGGATACGCTTGTAAATGCCGTTATGTATCACTGTAAGGATAAATTATCGGGTATAAACGGCGTTATGAGACCCGGAATTGTTCACAGAATAGATAAAGATACCACGGGCTCCGTTATAATCTGTAAAAATGACAATGCACATCAGAAAATTGCGGATCAGCTTAAGGATCACACCGTAAATCGTGTATATCACGCAATTTGCTATGGGATCATAAAAGAAGATGAGGGCGATATTGAGACTCTTATAGGGAGAAGTCCTTCTGACAGAAAAAAGATGGCTGTAGTCACATCGGGTGGTAAGTTTGCATCTACTCATTATCGTGTTTTAAAGCGCTTTGATGGCGATAATTATACCTATATCGAGTGTAAGCTCAAAACAGGTCGAACACATCAAATTAGGGTCCATATGGCTCATATCGGGCATCCTCTTTTGGGAGACGATATTTATGCGCCTTCCAGGAAAAGCAAGTTCAATACGCAGGGACAGTGCTTGCATGCCAAGATACTGGGCTTTAAACATCCCACAACAGGAGAGTATATCGAGACCGATGCACCTCTACCTGAGTATTTTAGCCATTTGCTTGATGTTCTTAAATAATGTAAAATAAAAATACAGAGAAGTGCTTATATTATGCGGAAAAAAGGGGTGAGCAATATGAATACAGTGATCACTATCGGAAGACAGTTTGGTTCGGGCGGAAGAGAAATAGGAGAGATGGTTGCTGACCATTTTGGGATTAAGTGTTATGACAAGGAGCTTCTTTCAAGAGCAGCAAAAGAGAGCGGCTTTTGTGAGGAGATGATCCAGAATCACGACGAACGTCCCACAAATTCTTTTTTATATAATCTTGTAATGGACACTTATTCATTCGGCTATAATTCTTCAAGCTTTGTTGATATGCCGATCAGCCACAAGGTTTTTCTTGCACAATTTGATACTATCAAAAAGATTGCTTCCGAAGGACCTTGCGTAATAGTAGGAAGATGTGCGGATTACGCGTTAAGTGAGTTTGATAATGTGATAAATCTCTTTATCTACGGTGATGAGGATGCTAAGATAAGACGTATCAGAGAGCGTTTTGACGATATCAAATCCGACGATAAAGCCAGAGATATGATGAATAAGAAAGATAAGCAGCGTCAGAGCTATTACAATTACTATTCTTCCAAGAAATGGGGAAGAGCCGACAGCTATGACCTCTGCATCAACTCAAGTAAGCTCGGTATCGAAGGTACTGTTAAATTCATCATCCAATATGTTGAAGATTTTGAGCAGGTTATGAGTGATAAAAAAGCTTGATAATAATATAGATTCAAAAGGCATTTTGCTTATATGTAATAAAGATCATATGAGAGAATTACTGTATATTACTCTTATGAGAGAATGCCTTTTTTGAGTAGATATACTTTTTCGCAAAATTCTAGTTTTACGAAAAGAGAACATATGATATAATGCAATTGTAGTAAGTATATGCTTTTTCATTGGTTTTTTACTATAAATACTTTAGTTTGGGGGTTAAATCATATGCCTGCTTCTAAGATGAATTATTCCGACAAGATAAACGAGCTACTTGCTCAGTTGCCTGATTTTGTATCCGACTTTATCTATAACTTTGGCCGTGTTGAAAACTATGCGACTAAGCTCGAATATTGTCGTGACATAAAAACCTATCTGGAATTTATCACGAATTTTCTTCCAAAATACTGCGATAAATCCATCAAAGAAATCACTCTTAAGGATCTTGGCGAAATTGAGGTCCTTGATATCAACAGATTCCTTACAACACTTGCCGGTAATCACAAAGAAACCACTGTTAAAAGAAAACGTGCTTCGCTTTCAAGTATGTACGGATTCTTTGTTGCTACAGGCAAATTATCAAGAAATCCTATAGCCGCTACCAAGACAATTAAAATCCCCGAAAAAGATGTTATTTATTTAACAAACGATGAGCAAAGGATTTTGCTTGATACTGTTCGCCACGGGACTCATTTGCATGATTCTGTTGCAAAAGTCCATTATATCTATGCTGACAGGGATTCCGCGATGTTCATATTATTGCTTGATACGGGACTTCGTGTATCAGAGATGCTTGATACGGATATTATTGATTATAATCTTGAGGATTGCAGCGTTGTTGTGACGCGTAAAGGTGGTGATACTCAGGTTATTTATTATTCAGATGAATGCAGAGATTATCTTGATATCTACTTCTCTTCTCAAAAAGCTAAATACGGTCTATCCAACTCTTCTCTTAAGTTTCCCGCGTTTACGACAACAACGGGTAACAGGCTTGGAGTAAGGGCTGTTGAGATGCTTGTAAAGAAGTATGTATCAGTATGTTTACCGGAAAAAACAAGGATAATATCGCCGCATAAGCTGCGTTCAAGCTTTGCAATGAGCTTTTATGCAGCTAGCGACAATAACATATTATTACTTAAGAAAAAGATGAATCATAAGAGTATTCAGACTACCAATATCTATGCGAAAGCGTCTGATACGGCAATGAAGGATTCGAGATCTCTTTTGCAGGGACTAAGGTAATTAAGTAATCACCGGACTAGGTCTTTAACTTGTATAATTGGAATATATATCCACATGATCGTAAATACATCTCCAAGGGCTATAACTGTCGGCTGTGACACAAATATAGTGATTGCCGCTATTAGAAACCTGATAGCTTGCACCACAACAGCCGGACTGATTAACAAAGCCTGTCTTGGCACCTGCTACTTGTCCGTGGGTGTCCTTATCTTCTATTCTTCTTAAAAACCAATTTGATATGGTAATTCCTTCCGGATGTTCTGAAGTCGGAGAAGTAACATAGGTCCTGGTATTAAGAATCTCATGACATAGTTCGTTCTCTTCCGCTGCCTTTAAGATCATTGCCATGTCCATAAGAGTACAATAATGATCTTCGTCATAGATACCGATACAATTGGTAAAATGCGCGGTATCTGAAAGGCCGAGCTCATCAAGCTTCTCATTCATAAGCTTAACGAATTCTTCCTGTGAACCTGCGACGTACTCGGCAAGACACATGGACGCGTCGGCGCCCGAAGGAAGTATCGTTCCGTATAATAAATCCCTGATAGTAAGCGTATCTCCAACTTTAAGGCCAACACAGCTGCAATCGTTGCTATATACATAATTTCCGATTTCCTGAGTCATCACAAAAGTGTCATCAAGATTATCGATATGCTCAACGGCAACAAGAAGTGTAAGAATCTTGGTCATTGAAGCTGGATTGATCTTCACATTTCCGTCCTTGGAAGCAATAACCTTACCGTTATCAAGATCAAGCAAAAGAGCGTATGTGCTGATCGTGTTTTCACTTGAAATATAAGCGGTATCATCATTTATTGAGACTTCATAGCCTTCAAAAAAAGATGATGCATCTTCAGATTTCTTAAGTAAAGGATTCTCTTCTTCTTTTTTCTCATCTTCTTTTACGATAGTATCAACAACAGTCAGTTCTTCCGTAGAATTATCGGGAGGAACAACTTCTTCTTTTTTGTGTGTGACTTTTTTTATAAGTAAAACCAATCCGATTATACAAAACAAGAGAATTGCGATAAGTAATACAAAATGTAAGATGATCTCTTTTTTGCGACGCGCTTTATATTCAGAAGCGGATAATCTTTCTCCGTTTCGTTTTCTGTAATGTGCTTTTCTGTAATTTCCCAATATAAAATCCACCCTAATATAAAAAATACAACGGTACAATAGTATCATCTATCGACCGTTGTATTCAATATTGAAAAGCAACAAAATTATATAACTAAAATTCTATAACAAAATTACGTCCACAGACTTGAAAAAATTACAAGTTCGTGAATTTCTTGGTACTGTCGCTAAGCTGTTCGGTAACCTTGTTGTTTTCACCCATTGCTTCACTGATACCCTGAATCTGTCCGACGATCTCTGAAGAATTGGCAGCTGAAAGGTTGATAGCCTGAGTACTTTCCTTAACGGAATCAGTGATGGATACAACAGATTCAGCCATCTTATCCATGATATTGTTGAGGTTATCGGCCTTCATGTTGAACTTCTCAAGGATATCATCCATAACAACCGCTGTATTCTCATACTTATCACTTGTCTCAACGAATGTATCGTAATCGTTGAGTACGTCGTTATTGATAAACTCGATAACATCCATAGCATTGGTTGAAAGTGAGTTAACAGCCTCTGTAACCTCATTACTGATTACCTGGATATTGCCGGCTGTCTGTCTACTGTTTTCAGCAAGTGCACTGATCTCCTCAGCAACAACCGCGAATCCCTTACCTGCTTCACCTGCTCTTGCAGCCTCGATTGAAGCATTAAGAGCAAGGAGGTTGGTCTGTGATGCGATATCAAGGATAACCTTGGTAAGTTCGTTGATCTGTGCAACCTTCTCACTATCTTTAACGGATTTCTCAAGAACAGCGCTGAGTTCTTCGACTTTGACACCTGTATTTTCTTTCTTTTTGAGTGCTTCGCTCTTAATTTCGTCTGCTTCACGTTTGATGTTCTCAGCAGTATCTGCGCCGTTTGCAGCTTCCTGTCTGATCTCATCGGTAGCTGTCTTAACTTCATCAAGCTTGCCGGAAATCTGATCTGCTGTAGTTGAAACGGTATCCATACTTGCTGACAACTCTTCAAGAGCAGCCGATGTATTGGTGATATTATCACTTGCTTTCTCAATCTTAAGAGTCATGGAATCAGATGAAGATGTAAGGACATTGGATCCGTCCTTAACTTCCTTGATAACTCCTTGAAGAGTTTCAATGAAGTTATTGATACCGCTAACAATGAAGCCAAGTTCTGTACTTGTCTTGGTCTTAACTCTGGAGGTAAGATCACCTTCATTATCATTGATTCCTTTAATGATCTTCTGAAGTTCACCGACAATGCTTGTGATCTTCTTACTGATTCTTGTTTCGCTAAGGATAACGCTGATAATAATGATAATAACGAATATAACAACAAGAACAATTGTCTTGCTGAATGCCTGCTGATATAGTACATTTAGATATATTTCAAGCTGAGCAGCCAATTGTGAAATTGTTTCTTCAGCAACATCATATGCTGCATATGTAGCTTCCTGAGCAGCTAGATATTTATTTATATATATATCCATTGATTTAGCGGCATCAGCAGCTCTAAGTGCAACGATCATTTCATCAACGACGGCACGATATTCTTCCGTTGACCTTCGAACTTCAGCCATCTGCTCGGGACCGTTTGCTGCTTCACTTACGAATATACTTTCCTCCATGAATTGTAATTGGCCATCAATCTTACCTTCTACAGCATCAATATTCTGAAAATATACTTCGTAATTAGCCGGATCGTTGGTACCCATTGATACCGCACCCAATAGTGCGGATATATTACCATCTATTGTTATAATACCCTCACGGAGTTGTGCTTCATTACTTAAAAGCTCTATTTCTCCGATACTTGCGTTATTTGCAATATGAATAATGTTTTTCATATTGCTGTCCATAATGAATATAGCAATTATGAACATAACAAGCATAACGATATTAACCGCTAAATTTTGGAATCCGATTCTTTGGAAAAACTTAAGTCCTTCTGTTTTTGCTTTTGCGCTATTCTTCTTCACGTTAATGCACTCCTTTCCTCATAAAAGAAAATACACTTCATGAAATAATTATAGCGCAAATAGAATATACAAAAACACGTTTTAGCGATAATTAAGAGAATTAAGAAATTATTTATAATCGCAGGAATAATAAGGGATTACGAGTGATTCTCCGGCGTATAAAATTGTATCGCTATCAATTGAATTGATCTTACAGATTTCTGAAATATATGATTCGATATTCTTGTAATGATCTTCATTATATTCGCTTGAAGCAAGCTTCCATAGTGAATCACCGGAATGAATCGTTATCGTCTTATAATACTTATACTCCGGAACATATGAATCCGACTGAGCTGATGCCTTGAATGAAAAGATATTAAAAACCGCAACGAACATAACGACAAAAACAATTGCTGATATAAGCATATACTGTCTTCTCACAATCTTCTGTCTTCTGAGCTTATTGTTCCTGATACGGATCTCGCTCTCACTGTTGAATCTTGGATTGTTGTATAAACTTGCTGCTATTGCCATCGCTTCACTCATAACGCACCTCACATAAATCCAAACATATGTTACGAACAACTGTTCTAAAAATAATATACCGAACATATTTTCGTTTGTCAACAAAAATCGAACAAATATTCCGAACAAATATTTGCTTTTTTATATGTGGATATGTTATACTGTTAAAAAAGATAAGGAGGATTATATGGAAAAAGGCAATATTTCTCGTAAACAACAGGAGATTCTTGACTACATCAAAGAACAGACATTATCCAGAGGATTTCCTCCTTCTGTAAGAGATATTTGTGCAGCGGTTAATCTTAAATCTACTTCTTCTGTCCATGCACATCTTGAGACTTTGGAAAAGAACGGATATATCAGACGAGATCCCACCAAACCGCGTGCTATTGAGATATGCGATGACGGCTTCAATATGGTCAGAACCGAGATCGTAAGTATTCCGGTTATAGGTCAGGTTGCTGCCGGCACTCCCATTCTTGCGGAAGAAAATATAGATTCTTATATCCCCATTCCGGCCAGTATGTGCCCCAAGGGAGCCGATGCTTTTATTCTTAACGTTAAGGGCGATTCTATGATAAATGCAGGTATTTTCAATGGTGACAAGCTTTTTGTTCAGGTTTGCAATACTGCAAAAAACGGCGATCAGGTAGTTGCGCTTATTGATGATTCCGCTACGGTCAAGACCTTTTACAAGGAGAAGGATCATATAAGACTTCAGCCTGAGAATGACAATATGGATCCCATTATTGTCAGTGACTGCACTATTTTGGGTAAAGTTTTCGGTATAATGCGTTTTTATTGATTATAACTATCCCAAATACTTGCTTATGGAATATAAAAGCGTACAGATAAATGTATCTGTACGCTTGTTTTATTTACTATGTATTTTATTTGCTTAATTCATCTTTTTCGATCAGCTTTCCGTCTCTCCAGATTCTCTCAAGATCGTAGAATAAACGGTTCTCGCTATCAAATACATGAACAATGATATCGCCGAAATCAAGAAGGATCCACTTTCCTGTGTCATAGCCTTCGACATTTTTAGTCATATGTCTGGCTCTTCCGAGTACATCCTGAACATTGTCTGCAAGTGCCTGTACCTGGTTGATGTTGGTTCCGCTTGCTATTACAAAGTAATCTGCAATTGTTGAAATGTTGCTGATATCAATTGTATGAACGTCCTCTCCTTTTCTGTCTTCGAGAGCTTCTATGGCAAGTGCCGCCATCTTCTTAGAAATATCTATATCTGACATAGTCACCTCTTTACTTGTAGTACTTTTTATAAAAAAGATAGGCATCCATGGTGGAGTTATCTATCTCTTTTCCGATAGTCTGTAAATATATCACCGAATCATGAAGTATATGAGCAAGACACTTATCAATATCTGTAAAAGCTTCTTTCCTGATCTCATCCATTCCTTCGAGCGGTTTACGTGAAGGTTCTATAAAATCAGCAATATATATGATCTTTTCCAGTAAAGACATATCTTCTTTTCCGGTAGTATGCCATCTTATGGCATTAAGTATCTCTGTATCATATACATCGTATTTGGTTCTGGCCAAATATACTCCTGCTTTTGCGTGTAGCAGCGAATGATTCTTTTTTTCGGTTTCCGAAAGTTCGATATTATTCTTTTTGCAGAGCTTGATCTGATCTTCATGTGACATGCATTTGGCACAATCATGAAGAAGTCCGGCAATAAGAGCTTTATCAATATCAGCACCGAAGACCATTGCCATACTTGTTGCGGTATATGCAACACCGAGTGTATGGGTGAATCTTTCGGGTTTAAGTTCTCCCTCCAGTGTTTTTCTTATCTTTTGCACTGTATCATTATCTAAAGTCTTCATTTATAAAGTCCTTTTATGCAGATATATTCAATACACTCATCCGGAAGCATGTATCTTACAGATCTTCCCATTCTTATCTTTTGTCTGATATCGGTAGCGGAGATATCAACTCTGTTAAATGCAAGGAGTCTTATATCCGCACCATATATCTTGGCAAGTTCTCTTCTCTTTTTATCAAGGGCGGGAAGATCGTCTTCTTCTCTGACCGCTGCAAGTATAATGCATGATTGTAATAGGTCTTTGAACTTATACCAGGATTCTATTCCTATTACTGAATCACCACCGAGGATAAGATATAGCTCATCTCCGGGGTACATGAGCTTTAGTTCTTCGATCGTATTGTATGTATAGGTTCCGTTTTCCTTATCTATTTCTATTCTGGAACAAGTAAAATACGGGTTGTCATTGATAGCCATTTTGACCATCTGATACCTGGTATCACCGTCTGACACCTCTGTTCTGTTTGGCATATGCGCCAGATTACCCGGGATATATATTACTCTATCCAAAGAAAACTGCTCTCTGGCAGCTTCTCCCAGTAAAAGGTGTCCGTTATGAATAGGATCGAATGTTCCGCCAAGTATACCAATTTTTCTGCATTCCATAAATATGCCTCCATATGGTATTGATTTGATAGAACTAAATAAAGATAAGAATACCCTGATTAAGCATTAGCCTTTTTGGCCTTTGGAAGAATGATCTTAGGCTCATCCTTAAAGGGTTTGTATAAAACGATCTTTCTTCCGATTACCTGGATAAGCTCGGAACGTGTTCTTTCCGAGATCATGATCGCTACATTGGTTACATCTTCTATGCAATTCTTAAGAACAGTTATCTTAACGAGCTCGTGTGTATTAAAAGTCTCGGCAATGGCATCTGTAATTTCGGGAGTAACAGTAGCTTTACCGATCTGGAATACAGGTTCAAGCTCTGAAGCAAGACTCTTAAGATAAGCGCGTTGTTTACTTGTAAGGTTCATTTAAATATCATCCTCTTCGTTATCAATATCATCATCTACCGGCTGTGTGTCGGCATTTCTGTAATATTCAAAGCTATATCCGTACATTCTTACGGTATCGCCTTCGTTTATATGAAGCTTTTCAAGCTCGTCCAAAATACCGTTATCGGCAAGGAATTTCTGGAAGAATGCGAAACCTTTCTCGGAATCCAGGTTGGTATAACCAAGCATCTTCTCAATCTTAGGTCCTTCAATAACGTATTCGCCGGCATCCGAATCATATTCGACTGTAAATGCTTCATCCTGCTCACGAGCCATAGTCTCGGGGAAGAATTCCTGCTCGAATACAATTTTCTCCTTAGGCATCTCAGATATCGTCTTACTTACATAGTATAACAATTCTTTAATACCTTTTCCAGTTAGGGTTGAGGTCGCAAACACTTTAACACCCATGGGTTCGTACTTTTCACGGATTTTACGAATGATCTCCGCATCCTCACCGTCAGGCAACATATCGATCTTGTTGGCTGCAATAACCTGAGTTCTCTTTGAGATATCTGCGTTATATTTAGCCAGCTCAGCGTTGATCGCTTCGATATCTTCTATAGGATCACGTCCTTCAGTTGATGCTGCATCTACGACATGAATCATCATGCGTGTTCGCTCAATATGACGCAAAAACTCATGACCGAGGCCTGCTCCGTCAGCCGCACCCTCAATAAGACCGGGAATATCGGCAACTACAAATCCGGGAGCGTCGTTAAGATCGACAACTCCAAGCATTGGAGAAAGTGTTGTGAAATGATAATTGGCGATCTTGGGCTTGGCATTTGATACTTTTGAAAGGAATGTAGATTTTCCGACATTAGGGAATCCAACAAGACCTACGTCTGCAATTACTTTAAGTTCCAAAAGAACTTCAAGAGTTATTGCGGGCTGGCCGGGCTGTGCATACTTAGGGGCCTGCATTGTTGAGGTTGCGTAGTGCATATTACCGTTACCTCCGCGTCCGCCTTTAAGTATTACAGCTTCTCTGTTATCGCCGCTCATATCGGCAATTACCTTGCCTGTAACCGCTTCTTTAACGACAGTTCCTTCCGGAACCTTTATATAAAGATCCTCGCCATTTTTACCATGGCAACGTCTCTTATTTCCATCCTGACCGTTCTCTGCTTTATACTTTCCGCCGTAGTGAAAATCGGCAAGCGTATTAAGGCCTTCATCGACAACGAAGATAACATCGCCGCCTTTTCCGCCGTCACCGCCATCAGGGCCGCCGTTCGGCACATATTTTTCTCTTCTGAAAGAAACATGACCGTCGCCGCCTTTTCCACTTTGTATAAAGATCTTGGCTTTATCTACAAATACAGGCATCTTTTTACCTTTCTTATAATAAAATCTGCGAATATATGCGCTGTGAAAAAATGGGCTCCAAACACTAAGTTTGAAGCCCGATTAAATAATTACTTATTCTCTACAGGATGAACGCTGGCCTGCTTTTTATCTCTGCCCTTGCGCTCAAATCTAAGAACACCATCAACAAGTGCAAACAATGTATCATCTTTACCGATTCCTACATTAACACCGGGATGAATGTGTGTTCCGCGCTGTCTGTATAAAATATTACCGGCCTTTACGAATTGTCCGTCAGCTCTTTTTGCTCCAAGTCTCTTGGATTCTGAATCTCTACCGTTCTTGGTTGATCCAACACCCTTCTTATGAGCAAAAAATTGAAGGTTCATATTCAACATGACTTATTCCCTCCTAAATTTAATGTTCAAAAATTTCTTACCGTACTGCCTAGAAATGCTGTCTATTCCGAGTTCGTAAGACTGAAGTAGAATATCTGCTTCCTTGGAAGGATCACCTTCAAATGAAAGTCTTATCAAACCTTGTTCTTCATCCTGATCGACAGAAATCTTATCATCTGTCAGCTTATCAATCGAATTTATAAGATTGATGGTAAGTACAGATATCGCAGAACAAACAATGTCATTGCCGTAATCGGCAAAACCTGCATGTCCGAGACATTCGATACTCTTATATGAATCATTGGATGATTTTGTAATCGTAATAGTTGTCATTGCTTTGGCTTATAAATCAATTACAATGTGATCTTTTCGATCTTTACAGTTGTGAAAGGCTGTCTGTGGCCATTCTTCTTGTGATAGCCAGTCTTTCTCTTGTACTTGTAAACAACAACCTTCTTAGCACGTCCCTGCTCAACAACAGTAGCGCTAACCTTAGCCTTGCTAACATCGTCAGCAACCTTAAGTTCCTTGTCATCGTTTACTGCGATAACATTATCAAATGTTACCTTTTTTCCGGGCTCTACGTCGAGCTTCTCAACTCTGATCTCGTCGCCCTCGGAAACTTTGTACTGCTTACCACCAGTTACAATAATTGCGTACATAAGTTACCTCCTTCTTCAAAAAAACTCGCTAACTTTGGCGGGATAAATCCACTTAAGCCTAGTTATGCGGCATACCAAGATATATTAACATTGATGTTTACTGTTGTCAACAGCTTTTTCTACATCCTTTAATATTTCTTTTAATGATTTATCGTTTTTATTTCTTATGAGTTCCATGATGCCAAGGCCCGTAATATCAATAAATGACGTATGTATCGGATCTTGCTTGCATAATTTTTTCACTTTATCGATAAGTTTTTGCTTTTGTTCTTCATCATTCATATTTATAAAATCGATAAGTATCATGCCTGTAAGATTGCGAAGTCGTATCTGTCGCATTATTTCTACAGCCGCTTCATTATTAACAGCTTCACCAATATCCTTGCCTTTGATGGCTTTACCGGTATTAACATCAATGGCGTTAAAGCTTTCCAACTGTTCGATGATAATAAAAGCGCCGCTCTTGAGCCATACTTTGTTTCTGCATAGTTCTTCAATCTTGGAAGGAATACCGTATATACATGAGTCTTCTATAAGATTGATATCTGAGATCCCACGGTTTTTAATGAAAGCAGTTGCTTTTTTAATATGGGCGTCCAGATCGTTGTTATCGGCCTTGTACATCAATGAGTATATGGTGCGATTTCTTGATAACTTTATAATATTACATAGTATATCAGCTGTTTCCTTACAACTATCCAAAACCTCTTCTTTTATGACATTATCATCAAGCTCTGATACTTCAGTTCTTATAATAAGACCGATATCGGAATCATATAATGAATCACGTATACCATTAAGGAAACCAAAATAATCATCTCTTACAAGTTCTGTGTACTTATCTCTGAGAGAATCAGAAAGCTTGACCGAGGCTCCTATTCCGGTTTTACCAAGTGTCAGAACGGCATATTTACCGGGAATGGAAAGATTGGTTGTAAGTTTTGTTTTCTTGGTCTTTACAGCTTCGGATTCAACCTGGACGAGAACAATGTCTCCGTTACAAAGCTTATCACCCGTAGAATACTTCTTATTTAGAACGCAAGCACTTGTTATGTTTTTGAGGGGGAGATATCCAACCCTATCTTCCGCATACTTAACAAAGGCTGCGTCGATATTCTTCACAATGTGATCGACACGGCCTACATAAATATTATGAATCTCACTGTCTCTTACAAAGGATAAAAACTCAAGCTTGTTATCGATAAACGCTGTAACAACTGGAGTTCCTTTGTAGCTTGAAACAATAATCTCAGCCATTTAGTATGAACCTCGTATTGATATCATCTGTAATGAATGGCTCGATGTATTTAACATCGCCATCTTCCGCATATTTGTAAATATCTATTCTGTGTACATCCAAAGCGTTGGTTGAAAGCTCTTTGTTAAGCGAAGCAAAGAATGCACCAAATAAAAGAGCCGGTTTTAAAGTAGCTGCGCTGCTCATGCTAAGAAGCAGTGTAACACTCTCTTTTTCTCTGTCAAAAGAGTATTCAAAAATAAGAGGCTTCATATCAATCTCTTTTTCGCCGCTCTTGGTCTTTTTCATGGCAGGAAGTCTGTCTTTTTGAAGGTATTTTTCAAATTCTTCTATCCAGTTAAAATCAGGCTTTAGACTATCTCTGAATTTTATTCTGTACTTTGCGGCGAAAGCTGCGGTCATTGCCTTTTCTTCGCGTTCACCGAGTTCTCTTATAGCAAGAATCTCGATTCCTTCGTTCATTACAGCGTTAAGTCTATTCATAACATCTGATGTGCTAACCATTGAATTAACGGTCATATCCATATATTCGCCGTCACTGGTAGCACCTACGGAAAGGGGCTGCGCAAAAGAAATTACCTGATGCGGACTGAAGCCTTCGGAGTATTTGATGTCTATCTCCGCTCTTCTTATTGCCTTCTGGAAATAGCGCATTACATCAAGGTGTCCTATGAATTTAATCGGGCCGTTTTTTGAAAATTTCAAGCGTAATTTATTCATTATGTACGCTCCTTAAAGCAAACACCAACACCGTACGATGCAGCTCCGCAACCAAGACATTGTTGTCTGCAGTTACTTGATTTTTTACCTGAAAGGGCTGTCTTCCACTCTCTTAAGAGGAATGCCTTGGTCACGCCGGGATTGATGATGTCCCAAGGGAATATTTCGTCATCTTCTCTTACTCTTGTCGTATAGAAGAACGGATCGACGCCGCATTTCTTAAATACGTCCATCCAAACGTCAAACTTAAAGTATTCTCCCCAGGCATCAAATATGCAGCCTTTTTTATATGCTTTCAGAATGACCTCATTAAGTCTTCTGTCGCCTCTTGCAAGAACGCCTTCCATCATACTGGCATCAGCTTCGTGCCAGTTGTATTTGATGTGCTTTTGATTGAGCTGAGCCATAATGCCTTTTCGTGTTTTATCCGCCTTATCAAGGAACTGCTCTTTCGTGTTCATGGGAGCCCACTGGAAAGGAGTGAATGGCTTGGGAACAAAGAAAGATGTACTTGCAACAATATCTATCGTACGACCGTTTCTCTTTTCCTTTGGTACCGTCTCAAAATATTCAACGGCAACTTTATTGGCGATATCACCGATACCGAGAATATCATCATCTGTTTCTGTGGGTAGACCCAGCATAAAGTAAAGCTTAACCTTATTCCATCCGCCTAAAAATGCTTCATGAGATCCTCTTAAGATATCTTCTTCCGTAAGGCCTTTGTTTATAACATCGCGCATCCTCTGTGTTCCTGCTTCGGGAGCAAATGTAAGACTGCTTTTTTTGACATCTTGAACCTTGCTCATAACATCCAATGAAAATGCATCGATACGAAGCGAAGGAAGCGAAATATTAACCTTCTTCTCATTACAGCTTTTTATCAGGAAATCAATAAGCTCGGGAAGCATGGTGTAATCGCTTGAGCTAAGCGAACTTAATGATATTTCTTCATATCCTGTGTTCTTTAGAGCCTCTATGGCAAGCTCTTTAAGATGCTCAACATCTTTTTCTCTGAGAGGTTTATAAAGCTGACCCGCCTGGCAGAATCTGCAGCCTCTGATACAGCCTCGCATGATCTCCAAAACGACTCTGTCCTGCGTGATCTTTATATAGGGAACCACCGGCTTTGTCGGATAAAAGGTTTCATTGAGATCAAGGCACATCTCTTTATAGATAACTTTAGGAATGTCATCATAGATAGGAAGCATGGAAAGTATTGTTCCGTCTTCCTTGTATTTTACATCATAAAAAGCGGGAACATAGATGCCTTGAAGCTTGGCACATTCATGTAAGAAGTCAATCCTGGACATTCCGTCTTTTCTGGCTTTTTTATAAATATCAAAAATCTCTCTGTACTTAGTCTCGCCTTCACCAATATAGAATATGTCAAAGAAATCCGTTATGGGCTCGGGATTATAGGTACATGGTCCTCCGCCTATGACAATGGGATCATCCCATGTTCTGTCTTTTGCTAAAAGAGCTATCTTGGAAAGATCGAGTATCTGAAGGATATTTGTGTAACACATCTCATACTGGAGTGTGAATCCCAGAAAATCAAAGTCTTTTACGGGATCTTGTGATTCTAACGCAAAAAGAGGAATGTTCTCTTTTCTTAAGACTGCGTCCATGTCGGTCCAAGGAGAATAGACACGTTCGCACCATACGTCTTCATAAGAATTGAACATTCCGTAAAGTATTTGAATTCCCAAATGAGACATTCCAATCTCGTAAACATCAGGGAAACACATGGCAAATCGGATATCAACGCTCTCTTTATCCTTGGTCACGCTGTTAACCTCATTGCCTATGTATCTCTCCGGTTTCTCTATACTTAGAAGTATCTCATCCGGCAGGGCTAAATTATAATTCATATTATTTCCTTATCTTCTTGACAGTTCGTCTGTAACGTCCTCCCACTTGACATTCTTTTCTGCCATGAGGACCATCATATGATACAGGAAATCAGATAATTCGTAAACAATTTCGTTCTCATTGGGATTCTTGGCTGCGATAACGATCTCAGTAGCCTCTTCTCCCACCTTCTTAAGAATCTTATCTATTCCCTTATCAAAAAGATAATTGGTATAAGAGCCTTCTCTCGGATTTACTTTTCTGTCTTTGATAACGTCAAAGACACTGTCCAAAACCTTCTGAGGGTTCTTTTCACTGTAATCCTTGCTTGCAATTTCATTAAAGAAGCATGAATAGTTTCCGGTATGGCAAGCAGCTCCTATCTGTTTTACCTTTGCAAGAATTGTATCATAATCACAGTCTGCGTACAAAGCCTTTACATACTGGAAGTGAGAGCTTGTCTCGCCCTTAAGCCAAAGGCTCTGTCTGCTACGGCTGTAATATGTCATCTTGCCGGTCTCGAGAGTCTTGTTATATGCTTCTTCGTTCATATAAGCAAGCATAAGCACCTGATCGGTTCTGTAGTCCTGAACAATAACGGGAACCATGCCATCTGAATTCTTTTTAAGATTAGCCCATGAGAACTTTGCTTCAAGTTTGCAGATGGGTATGTTCTTGGAATTACATACTGCTTTCCATTCATCTATCTTGGCGCAGTTATCATTAACGGCATTTCCGCTAATACCGGATACTTTGCTTTCTGAAAAGAGCTTTTCAACATCTTCAATGCCTGCGGCCTTTTTAAGCACGATGATGGGGAGCTCTGTAAAGGTAACATTTGTAAGATCTTCATCTGCAATATTTATAAGCTCGCACGCATAAGTATTTACAAGCTCTTTATTATCATAAATCTGTCCGTTGTTGCTGTAGCAAACACAGATCTTATCCTTGCCGAATTTATCGGATACTTCCTTGATGATCTCAACATTTCCCTGTTTTGAGAAATTAAGACAAGCCTTTTTGCATCCCGCATAGAGAAGCTTTTTGATATCTTCCATACGCTTAACGTTTCCGGCACCGATAACATCGGTATCGACAACCTTACATATCTTCTTAATGATATCAAGAGCCTCTTCATGCTCCTTATCGTTTCCTTCGGTCGAAAGGTCAAATATGATTATTTCATCGGCACCGCAGTCGGAATAACGAGAAGCAAGCGTTACCGGATCGTCAAACAAAGCATTTGACTTATTAAAATCCAAATATGCCTTTCCCTGAAATAGATAAATGCATGGTATAAATTTCTTGTTATAATTCATTCTCAAAGAGCTCCTTTTGTGCTTAAAACATCGGTTATTCTGGGATCATAAGTCGTAGCTTCATCCAAAGCTTTGGAAAGAGCTTTAAACATAGCTTCTATCTTGTGGTGATCGTTGAAGCCTGTAATAACACGAAGGTGTAGATTCATCATTGCCGCGTAAGAGAATGAATAGAAAAACTCTCTTACAAGCTGAGTATCAAAATCACCTACCATGGGTGACTCAAAACCTGCATCCATTACAAAATACGGTCTTCCGCAAAAATCCACGGCACTCATCACAAGTGTTTCGTCCATAGGAAGAATCATGTTTCCGTATCTTTTGATCCCCTTCTTGTCGCCGATAGCTTCAAGAAAAGCCTGACCAAGCACAATTGCTGTATCTTCCACTGTGTGGTGTCCGTCGACATTAAGATCGCCTTTCACTTTTACAGTCAGATCAAACAGACCGTGTTTGGCAAATCCTTCAAGCATGTGATCGAAGAAACCTATTCCTGTAGAAATATCACCTGCTCCTTTTCCATCAATATTGATGGTTACAGTGATATCAGTCTCTTTAGTCTTTCGCGTAACACTTGCAATTCTATTTTCCATAACTTGTGTCTCCTTATTGTCGATAACAATATATGGTGTTATTTTATGTTAAAAAACTATAAAAATCCGATAAACTTGCAGTTTATAGACTTTTTGGAAAGAAAACTTGCAAAATCTTATGTTAATTTCCGATTCAATACGAACTGATCATTTCTTTTTACTCAAATCTTACAGCGATTGAATTGGCGTGAGCCGTAAGTCCCTCTTCCTTGGCAAAAAGCTCGATGTCTTCGTGAACCTTAGCAAGAGCATCTCTGGAATATGCGATGATGCTTGTCTTTTTCATGAAATCATCAACATTAAGAGGTGAGAAGAATCTTGCTGTTCTGTTTGTGGGAAGAATGTGGTTGGGGCCTGCAAAATAATCTCCGAGTGGTTCTGAAGAATACTCTCCAAGGAAAATGGCGCCCGCATTCTTAATCTTGGTCATTACCTCATAGGGATTCTTTGTAATTATCTCAAGGTGCTCGGAAGCTACTGCATTGGCAGCATCTATTGCATCTTCCATATTTTCTGCCACAAACATATAGCCGTAATTATCAAGTGATTTCTTGATAATATCAGCTCTTGAAAGCTCTTTTAAAAAGCCGTCGATCTCTTTTGCTACGTTATCGGCAAGTTCCTGAGATGTTGTGATAAGAATGGCACTTGCCATCTCATCGTGCTCTGCCTGAGATAAAAGATCTGCAGCAACATATCTTGGATTGGCTGTCTCATCTGCAAGAACAAGTATCTCACTGGGACCTGCTATAGAGTCAATTGATACATGTCCAAAGCAAGCTTTCTTGGCAAGGGCTACGAAGATATTGCCGGGACCTGTGATCTTATCAACCTTGGGAATACTTTCTGTTCCGAATGCCATAGCTGCGATAGCCTGAGCTCCGCCAACCTTGTATACCTCTGTAACACCTGCAATATCGGCAGCTACAAGAGTTCCGGGATTGACATTTCCGTCCTTTCCGGGAGGAGTGCACATAACGATGCGCTCTACACCTGCCACTTTGGCGGGAACAACATTCATAAGAACACTGGAAGGATACGCTGCTTTTCCGCCGGGAACATATACACCGGAGATCTCAATGGGGAGGATTCTCTGACCGAGAATGCTTCCGTCTTCCTTGGTATCTATCCATGTGTTTCTCTTTTGCTTTTCATGGAATTTTCTGATGTTCTCAGCGCTCTTCTTCATGACTTCAACAAACTTTGCGTCAAGAAGTGAATATGCTTTTTCAATCTCTTCTTTTGTGACTTTAACGCAAGATGAGTCAATATCGCATTTATCGAACTTGGCAGTATACTCGAAAAGAGCCTTATCGCCGTTCTTTTTTACATTCTCAATAATGTCATTTACGATTGTTTCGTATTCCGTATAGCTACCGGGATTTCTGTTAAGAAGGTTTCCGAGAAGCTGTTCTTTTGTTTCTGCTGTAAGCTTTAACGTCTGCATTTATAAATTCTCCTTCATAGCTGTGATCAGCTTTCTGATCCTTTCAGTCTCCATCTGCATGCTGACCTGATTTACGATCATTCTGGCAGATAATGGACAGATCTCTTCCAAAACTTCGAGACCGTTCTCTTTAAGAGTAGAGCCTGTTTCTACAATATCAACGATCACATCCGACAGATTAACGATAGGACCGAGCTCAACAGAGCCGTTAAGCTTAATGATATCGACAGTCTGATGCTTCTTGTTAAAGAAGTAGTCTTTGGCAATATTGGGATATTTGCTGGCTACTCTGATAAGCTCTCTATGCTCAAGAAGTTCCTTGGCATCATGAGGGCCGCAGACGCACATTCTGCATTTGCCGAATCCCAGATCGAGAACCTCATATACTCTTCTGTTTTCTTCCATAATTGTATCGGCACCGACAATACCGATGTCTGCAGCGCCGTATTCAACGTAAGTCGGGACATCCGGACCCTTTGCCAAAAAGAACTTAAGACCAAGCTCTTCATTGGTAAATATAAGCTTACGTGTTTTTTTATCTAAAATCTCTTCGCATTCGATTCCGCATTTATTCAGAAGTTCCATGCAAGAGTTAACAAGTCGGCCTTTTCCGAGCGCAAAAGTAAGATATCTCATAATTCCTCCGATTATTTCGCTTTTAAAACGACATGCGTGCCGTTTTTACGAAGTTCCTTAGCCTGCTTAAGAGCAGCTTCAAATGTATCAGATGTATAATTTACGACAGCAATGTCAGATTCGTGTTCTACATCGGCATTTTGTCTGTATAATGCGGACATCAAGTCGTCAATAACAATAGAAAAGCCTATTGCGGGAGCTTTTTTACCGTACTTACCCGTAAGATTGTCGTATCTTCCGCCCTTGGCAATGGCATCACCGACGCCGTATGTATATGCACTGAAGATCACACCCGTATAATAATTGAATTTACTTAAATTACCCAGGTCAAAAGATATGTATTTCTCAACACCGTAATTAGTAAGAACCTTATATAGATCCTTAAGTCTCTTAACGGCATCAAGCGATCTCTTATTGGTCACCATGCTCTGAGCCATATCAAGTGCTTCATCTGAACCGATAAACTCAGCAACGTTGACAATAAGCTTGGAATGCTTGGGCGAAACTCCGCTCTCATTCAATATATTCTCTGCAGCGTAGTAATTCTTCTCTGTAATATAGCCTCTTATCTTCTCTTCCGTCTCTTCATCGATTCCGGCTTCTTCACAGATTCCTTTATAGAAATCGGCATCTCCTATGCTGATCTGGAAATCATTGAGTCCCGTTGATTTAAGCGCTTCTACCAAAAGAGCTATCACCTCGGCATCGGCGTATACAGATGAATCATTCATAAGTTCCACACCGATATTGGAGTTCTCTTTGAGCTTACCCTGAAGATTGGATGTATTAAGGAAAGTCTTGCCCTCATAGCAAACTCTCACAGGCTCTTTATCTTCGAGCATTACCTTTGATGCGCATCTTGCGATGGAAGGAGTAAAGTCGGGACGAAGAACAAGCGTATTGCCTTCCTTATCAAAGAATTTAAAGAGCTCTCTTGCGTCGCTTGCATTTATTTCTTCAGCAAATACATCAAAAAACTCAAAAGTCGGAGTATCTATATCAAGATATCCGTAACTCTTCATTACTTCATGGATTTTACCGGCGAGGATCAATCTGTCGCTGCATTCAGCGCCGTATATATCGCGCACGCCGTCAGGTGTATGTAACAGTACTTTATTCATAATTACCTCATTTATTCTACTTTAGCATGGTACAGTGCTACTCTAATAATTCGTTACTATATTAGAGAGTTTAACATTCATTTAATTACATTGTCAAGCAAAAAGCCTTTACAAGTATTAACCGTGTTTATCTTTGTTCTAGGTCTTTCTGAATTGCATCGAGATAAGGAATAAGTATTCCCTGCTCTCCCGGAGAAGGAATTATAAAAGAAAGGTCGAGCTCATCATGTCTAAAGCTCTTTCTGCCTCCGTTTTCGGCTCTGTCCCAAAACTCTTTTAATTTCCTGTAAGGGAGATAATAAAACTCGTTTCTGGCTGTATAGTAGATCAAAAAGAATGCAAGTCCGTCCTGTTTTTCAAAACTGTCCATGAACGCGACCTGGTGTGGATGAATGTTTTCAAGAGTAAAAGTATCATAAGCACATTCTTTTGCATCAAAGCATACAGGAATCCCCTGTACTACGCCGATGTAATCGACTGTACTCTTCTGATCGAAATAAGCAAGCGTAATGTGCCTGGTTTCTTTATCGATGTTTATCGGAGTTATAGGTGTCGGGATCTTTTGAATAAGCGCAAGTCCAAGCTCACTGTACCTTTCGTTTGAGCGGTTAATGAGCTCCTCAAGCGTAGAACCTCTCAGTCCCCTTGTTTTCCATGTAGGCATAAATCTCCTCCACTACAAAATAAAGCAAATTCAGCCGGTAACGGAGCTATAAATTCTTTTCCGCTTAGATCGCATAGTGTATCCGGCATATTTTCGGGAAAAGAAATCTTGTAGCTGTGCAGTAACTGTCTGCCAATGCCTTTTACTTTTCTTCCGCCGTATTTTGAATCTCCTATAATAGGGTGCCCCGTCTTAGACAGATGCGCTCTTATCTGATGAGGCTTTCCTGTAATAAGCTTGACTAAAAGAACTGTCGTATCCGAATCTGAATTATAATTAACGGGAGTAAAATATGTTTCTATATAAGAATAATTACTATCCTTCGGATCTTCTTTAAGAATATCAACCTTGTTTAAATCTGTATCTTTTTTCAGATAGCCTTTTAATAACGAATCTTTTTCGATCAAACCCGAAACTACGGCGATATAATACTTATCCAAAGTTCTGTCCGAAAGCATCGTATTCATGCAGCGTGCTCCGACAAGAGATTTGGCGCAGATTACCATTCCGCTTGTGTTCCTGTCGAGTCTGTTGCATATAGAAGGTCTGTATGTATCAAGACTTTCCGGCGTTATCTTTTTATTCTTTAGAAGATAATCGATAAGAAAGTCGTTAATGCTCATATCATTCGCATCCGCTTTTTGAGAAAGAAGACCTGCCGGTTTTGAAGCAAACAAAACATGGTCATTTTCAAACAAAACAGATACATCGCCGTATTTAGAAAGATCTATTTTCTCCGCATCAAGATTGTCCGCTCTACCGTTAGCTGCGGATTCGCCTTTGAATTTCATTAGCGTCTCATCGGAAAAGAAGATCTTGATGGAATCTTCATTGGCTAGTTTTTCAAGCCCATCAGCTTTTTTGTCATTCAGCGTGATATTCTTTTTCCTAAGCATCTTATAAATGAAGCCCTTTGAGGCATTGGGAAGATATGACTTTAAAAAGCCGTCAAGTCTCTTGCCCTCTTCATTTACGCCGACAATAATTTCTTTCATATTATTCCTTAAAGTGAAATTGATAAAAGAATGCTCGCAGGAGTCTGCGCCGTTCCGGGTATCCAGGCATCTTCGATAGCCTGAGGGTCGATACTTTTATCGCTTCTAAGCTTATCGAGCTGAATCAGTCTGTCGCAGAACTTATCGATATCCGTAAATATCTTGATACTGTAACTTGAATAACCGCCCTGTGCCATCATTTTCTTGATGTGAGCTTCGCAATCCGAAACATCAATGTCTTCATCGGCCGAATAACAGCATATGTTTTTATCAAGAACTGTAGATGCATTCACATAATAGTTTTTATCATATGAAGTGATCACATGGTCATATCTTATAAGAAGACCGCCGCGACAGTTTTCAATTCTTTTATGATCATCCGGGCCGCATGCTTTTGCTCTGATAAACATGATCAGATTAACGGCACACCAACCTGTCGGAAGGCAGCCGAGCGCAGCTATGATGCTAAATGCCGACTTAGGGCTTTTATACATAATAATTCCGGTAAGGTAAATTCCTACAGTTATAGCCAGGCTGATAATCGTTATTAAAAGAGTCAGCTTCTTTCTGTATGAAATATATCCGTATTCACCCTTACTTACTTTTCCAAGCATTATAAAACCTCTGAATTAAAACTTTTATTTTATATTAAGAGCACGTTTCTCTTCTGCCGTAAGCTCTCTGTATTCACCGGGTTTAAGCTCCGGATCAAGCAAAAGACTTCCCATAGAAAGCCTCTTTAAAAACAGTACTTCGTTACCGACAGCTTCGAGCATACGTTTTACCTGATGGAATCTACCCTCGTGAATCGTAAGCAAAATAACGGGATTACCGGTCTCGTCGCGTTCCGAACCCTCTTTGAAAGAAATCTTTGAAGGAAGCGTAAGCTTTTTTGAACCGTCGTCATTCTTATCGCCGATATCGACGCCCTCTTCCAAGAGCTTTATATCATCATCCGAAAGCTCATGACTTATATGAACCTCATAAGTCTTATCAACGTGCTTTTTGGGTGATAACAGCCTGTGAATAAGCTCTCCGTCATCAGTTAAAAGAAGAAGTCCTTCCGTATCAATATCAAGTCTTCCGCAAGGATTTAAGCCCTTTACATTCTCATCTTTTAAAATATCGATAACGGTCTCCTGCTTTTTGTCGAAAGTCGCGGAAACAACTCCAACAGGTTTATTAAGCATATAATAATGATTCTTGCTGTAAGATAAGACCTTTCCGTCAAAAGAAATCTCATCCGAGTTTTCATCAATATGTATGTCTGCTTTAAGAACGGGATTGCCGTTTACAGAGCATCTGCCGTTTTTGACATATTCTTTTATCTGTTTTCTGGTGCCTATATTGTGGTCACCTAAAAATTTATCAAGTCTCATCAATTACTCTAAGCCTGTAACCGCTACCTGATTACTTTCTTTAAAGAGCTCATAGTTGTTATATGCTTTGCATACAATAACGGGATTTTTGCAGCTCTTTGGAACAGTAACATTAAATGACTGTGTTTCCTTGGATCTGTCCCACATCTGAAGATAGCTGTAGGTCTTACCGCCATCATAGCTGTAAGAGAAATAGATAATGGGACTGTTGCTATCCTTGGCTGTCATTTCAACAAGTACGTTACCGCTTGCCTTATCGGTACCAAGAACACTTATTGAGCATACTTCAGGGTCTGTATTGTCCTGACCTACAGCTCCTTTAGGTATAGCAACCGAAGGATTCTTTATTCCCGAATAATCAACTCCCAATGTGGTTGACTTAAGTCCGAAGTACTTGGCAACGGAAGTTGCATCAACTACGCCAAGCTTATTAATGAAATCTGAGTTCTTAACCATGGGAAGATCATATCCGTGGTCAAGATATGCATGCTCAATGATAACGCAAGGCATATTCCTGGCAACACTTGCTCTGATTATTCCGTAGTAATCCTTGCCAGATGATCCGAGTTTGGTCTTAACGCCCTTTTGATAAAGACCGAGAGCAGCAAGCTCATTAGATTCAATATTACCGAAGTTGGTGCCGGCCTGGTAATATTTATCAAAAGCAGATGTCCAAATTTCTGAACCATAGAAAAGATGCTCTGCCGAAGCGTTGAAATGAATACTGAAAACAAATTCTGCGTTAACGCTCTGAGCAAAAGCGGCTCTGTCTTCAAGTGATATAAATCTGTCGTCTGTTCTTGTAAGATAAACAGTCACGTTTTCATATTTTTCAAGCTCTGTCTTCATTACATTGGCAACCTGCAAAGTAAGAGCTTTTTCAGATAATCCGTTATACTGTGCTCCGAGATTTCTGTCGCCGAATCCGCCGTGACCCGGATCGATAACGATAACATGCTGCTTTTCGGCAGCGATAACCTCGCTTCCGTTAACAGGGATAATTCCTGACACGGCTAATGCAATTGTAAGTATCAAAGCAAAAATCTTCTTTTTCATGAAAAACTCCTTTTATAATGCGAATAATGCATGATAATTGATGTTTATATTTGATATACGTATAAAAAGCTGTCGCAGTCGCGGCAGCTTTTATTCCGTTTGTCGGTTAATCAGATCATATCAAGGTTGAGTGCTTCCTGCTGCGTAAGTCCACCTTCGGCAACAGGTGCCTGTCCGTCTACAGGAATCGGAGCAACCTCAGGCGGTCTTAAATCAGCTCTGTTGGATTTAATGACTTCACTGTACTGAGCAAATGCTGAAAGTACACTGTCTGTGCTTGCTGTGATATCCTTGACCATATTGACACTGCTCTGCTTGATGCTCTCGATGATCTCGTCATTACTCTTTGTAGTCGCATCGATAGACTGAGTGATGATATCCTCAACTCCTGCAAGAAGCTGGTCGGTATACTGAACTGCAGCGGCCTTCATGTTGTTTGCTTCCAAAGTAGCGTTATCCAGGATCTCTTTTGCCTGCATAGCTGCCTGTGAAACAACTTCATTGGCCTGCGCATAAGCCTGCTGCATGATCTCGTGCTCGTTAATAAGCTCGTGAGTCTTGATGGTAGCCTGATTTACTATATCCTCGGCCTTCTTACGAGCATCATTTAAAATAGCCTCTTTATTGCTTATGATCTTCTGATATTTCTTGATCTCCTCGGGAGTCTTGGATCTAAGTTCCCTGAGAAGTTCGTCAATCTCTTCTTTGTTAACGACAATCTTGGTCTGAGAAAGAGGCTGGGGTTTACAGTTGTCAATGTAAGTCTCGATCTCGTCAATCAGCTGTTCAATTCTGCTGGTCATAGTAGGATCCCCCTAACTTTATCTATTTCCATACTTGTCTTTAAGTGCCTGCTCTACATGCTCGGGAACACAAGGAGAAACGTCTCCGCCGTAGCTTGCAACCTCTCTTACAACAGAACTGCTAAGGTATGAATACTTAAGGTTCGTTGTAAGGAAAACGGTATCAACCTCATTGTGAGAAAGTTCCTTGTTGGTCTGAGCAATCTGAAGTTCGTACTCAAAATCAGTGATAGCTCGAAGGCCTCTAATGACAATATGGATATCTTCTTTTTTGCAATAATCTATAAGTAGTCCGTCAAAAGACTCAATAACAGCATTATTAACGCCCTTTAAAGACTCTTTTAACATTTTAACACGTTCGTCCAGCGTAAACAATGGAGTTTTGGCAGAATTACACATCACAGCCACTATTACTTTATCAAACATTGTAGACGCACGCTTTATTATATCGAGATGACCGTAAGTTACAGGGTCAAAACTTCCGGGATAAACCGCTACCTTCATGCTTTGTCCTTTCTGTACAGAAATACATGCTTATTATTCTTGTATTCCTTCTCTCTTCTGACTTCAAATCCGTAATCCTCGGCAAAAGAAAAATCGAGGTCAACGGGGCTCTCTGCAATGATCATAGTATTTTCCGTCACATAACTCATTGCCTGTAACTGAGCGAGAGTTCTTTCATATAGATCTCCGTGATACGGAGGATCCATAAAGATGATATCAACTTCTTTTTCGTGTATATTTCGAAGAGCTATAACCACGTCCTGCTTAAAAACAGTGGCATCTTCCTCGAAGTGCGTTGTCTTAAGATTGGCAAGGATGCATTTGTACGGCGCTGCGGCATTCTCGACAAAATATGCTCTTGTTGCGCCTCTCGATAAAGCCTCTATACCGATACCTCCGCTTCCGGAAAACAGATCAATAAATACCGATCCCGGAACCTGATTCTGTATCATATTAAATAATGTCTCTTTTATCCTGTCTTGTGTAGGTCTTGTATCGTTACCTTCAGGAGTGACAAGCTTAAGTCTTCTTGCCGAACCTGCAATTACTCTCATAATCTCACCTTCGTGCCTTTTGTATCTCTGCTTGTGATCTTAAGATGGCTAAGCTCAACCTTTTTATCGTTATGCTCAACCTGCTTCTCTTCCATGTCATTTAAATAATAGACATCTCTGATAAAGTCATTCTTTCCAAGTCTCATTCCTCTTACGCCGACAGCAGCCTTCTTTTTCTCAGGTATAGTCTCAACATAAAATCTAAGGAAGAAACCTTCGTTTGATTTAAGTATAACAGTTTTTTGCTCATGTAGTATCTCTACACTTACAACTTCATCATTATCATTTAATTTGGTCGCAGCGACCGTTCTCTTAGAAACATCGAATTCACCGCCGTCTACAACCTTCATCATTGCAGTTTTGGTTGTGAAAAGAACTCTGTAAAGATTAAGGTCTGACTGACTTGATGCAAGAACGATAGTCTCTTTGGATGTATCGAAATTGCTTACGTTGTCAATCGGCACACCCTTGTCTCTCATCTTGCCCTGAGGAAGATCTGTAGCCTTTACCGTATGCAGATTACCTGTATTGGTAAAGAAGCATACCTTACCTGTATTCTTCATGATAAATGAGAACTTGAATTCCGCTTCGATAGTCTCTTTATTCTTTTCATATGTTGTTGCGTCGATAGTCTTGGCATATCCAAACTTATCCATAATAAACGCAACATCCATTTCTTCGATTGGCTTTTCTTCGTATACGGCAGTCTCACGATTCTCGATAAGTGTCTTACGATCTGCCTTATACTCTTTTTTGATCCTGTTAAGATCATTCTGGATAACCATGGACATTGATTCGTGGCTGTCCAGAATATCCTCGTATCTGTAGATATTGGCAACTGTCTGCTCGTGGTCTTTGATAAGAGCATCAAGCTCAAGTCCGATGAGCTTATATAATCTCATCTCGAGAATTGCATCAGCCTGCGGCTCGGTAAAAAGAAGCTGTGCAGCCATTGCTTTGGATTCTCTTGACTTAAAGTTTATTCCGTCCGTAACACCGTTAACAAGACAGTTCTTAGCCATTGCTCTGTCTTTGGAGCCTCTTAGTATCTCTATAACAAGGTCGATTACATTGCAAGCCTTGATAAGGCCTTCCTGTATCTCTTTTTTCTCCTGCTCTTTCTTTAAAAGAGTCGTATATTTCCTGGTCGCAACTTCAAACTGGAAATCAGCGCATGCACGCATGATATCTCTAAGAGACATTGTTTCCGGCCTTCCGTTGTCGATAGCGAGCATGTTTACACCGAAGGTATCCTCAAGCTTGGTCTTCTTGTAAAGAAGATTGGTGAAGTTCTCAACATCGGTGTCCTTCTTAAGTTCGATAACTATTCTGATACCTTCTTTGGAAGACTGGTTGGAAATATCGATAATGTCATTGGTGATCTTCTTCTCGGCCAGCTCGGCAACATCTGCCATAAACTTACCGATTCCGGCACCGATCATTGTATAAGGAATCTCCGTAATAACAAGATTTATATGACCGTTCTTACCCTTCTCTGTTTCAACCTTACCGCGAACTCTGATCTTACCTGTACCTGTCTCGTAGATATCTTTAAGCTCGTCTTTGTTTATTACGATACCACCGGTGGGAAAATCGGGACCTTTTATATATTTCATAAGGTCGGCGGTTGTAAGTGTATCATCCTGAATATATGCAATCTCGGCATCGATAACTTCCGCAAGATTGTGAGGCGGCGTGCTTGTAGCCATACCAACGGCGATACCTTCCGATCCGTTTATAAGGAAATTCGGTATCTTAACGGGAAGAACCGCAGGTTCTTTCTCGGTCTCATCAAAGTTGGGAAGAAAATCAACTACGTTTTTATCCAGATCTTCAAGGAAGTTTTCTTGTGTTATCTTGGAAAGTCTGGCCTCTGTATAACGCATTGCGGCAGCGCCGTCACCCTCGATGTTACCGAAGTTACCGTGACCGTCGACAAGAGGAACGATCTTCTTGAAATCCTGCGTCATTACAACAAGACAGTCATAGATTGAGCTGTCGCCGTGAGGATGATATTTACCCATCGTATCACCGACGATTCTGGCACTCTTTCTGTAAGGCCTGTCATATCTTATTCCGAGCTCATACATATCGTAGAGAGTTCTTCTCTGAACGGGCTTAAGACCGTCTCTGATATCGGGAAGCGCACGCGCAACGATAACGCTCATCGCATAGTCTATGAATGACTTTTGCATTATGTCCGAATATTCGGTTCTGATAATTCTGTCTTCCATAAATCACTCCAAATTATTGGTCAAAAATCTTAAATATCAAGCTCTGCGTCTGTCGCATGCTGATGAATAAACTCTCTTCTGGGTGGAACGTCAACGCCCATCAAAAGCTCTGTCATATGAGAAGCCATCTTGGCATCTTCAATCTCAACGGCTTTGAGAAGTCGTCTTTCGGGATCGAGTGTTGTCTCCCACAGCTGAGCGGGATCCATTTCACCAAGACCCTTGTAGCGCTGAAGTGTAAAGCTGCCTTTATGAGTATTTCTGTACTTGGCAAGTGCATTGTCGTCATACAGATACTCTTCCTTGCCTTTTGAAGGCATAGCCTTGTATAGAGGCGGCATGGCGATATAAACATGTCCCTGATAGATAAGTTCGGGCATAAATCTGTAGAATAAGGTCAAAAGAAGTGTCGCGATATGTTCACCGTCGACGTCGGCATCGGCCATGATGATGATCTTGTCATATCTTAGCTTGTTAATATCAAAGTCATTACCATATCCTTCGGAAAAACCGCATCCGAATGCATTGATCATGGTTTTGATCTCGGCATTAGCAAGAACCTTGTCGATACTTGCTTTCTCGACGTTAAGAATCTTACCTCTGATGGGAAGGATCGCCTGATAATTACGATCTCTTGCCATCTTGGCGCTACCACCCGCGGAATCTCCCTCTACAATGAAGATCTCGCACTTGGAAGCATCTTTACTTATGCAGTTTGCAAGCTTACCGTTTGAATCAAAAGAATACTTTTGCTTGGTAAGCATATTGGTCTTGGCCTTTTCTTCAGTCTTTCTGATCTTTGCTGCCTTTTCTGCGCAGCCGATGATAGACTTAAGGCACTCCAAATTACGGTCAAAGAATCTTGTGACCTCATCATTGGTAATCTTGGATACGATCTTGGCAGCATCCTGGTTATCAAGCTTGGTCTTGGTCTGACCTTCAAATCTTGGATCGGGATGCTTGATCGAAATAACCGCCGTCATACCGTTTCTAACATCGGTACCCGTAAAGTTGGCATCCTTATCTTTTAATATATTAAGCTCTCTTGCGTACTGATTGATGATATTGGTAAACATCGTCTTAAAGCCGGTAAGGTGTGTACCGCCTTCGGCATTATAGATGTTATTACAAAATCCGAGTACATCCTCGTGGAATTCATTGACATACTGGAACGCTACTTCGACTTCTACGCCTTCGCTCTCTCCGCTAAAAGAAACAACGTCACACACGGCTTCTTTTGATTTGTTCATATCCTTGATAAAGCCTGTGATTCCGTCGGGTTCATGGAATTCAATATATTCCTCGACACCGGGTCTTTTATCCTCGAAAATGATTGTAAGTGAAGGATTTAGATAAGAAGTCTCGTGAAGCCTTGATTTTATATCATCTTCTTTGAATCTTGTCTTTTCAAAAATAGTGTCATCGGGAAGGAAGTTGATGGTTGTTCCCGTTTCTTTTGTTGTTCCGACAGGATCGAGAAGTCCCTTATTAAGTTTGGTTGTGGGAATTCCTCTCTCATAGCTGTCTTCATAGATAAATCCGTCTTTTTTGATCCTGACACTCATTCTCGTAGAAAGAGCGTTAACTACGGATGAACCTACACCGTGAAGACCGCCGCTTGTTTTATATGCATTATTATCAAACTTACCGCCGGCATGGAGCATGGTAAGAACAACACGCTCTGCTGTTATGCCCTTAGCGTGCATTCCGACGGGAATTCCTCGTCCGTTATCTTCTACCGTGGCTGAGCCGTCGGCTTCCAATGTTACATGGATCTGTGTGCAGAAACCTGCAAGATGTTCATCTACCGCATTGTCTACAATCTCGTAAACAAGGTGATTAAGGCCTCTTGTGGTCACGCTTCCGATGTACATACCCGGACGCTTTCTGACCGCTTCAAGACCTTCTAAGACAGTGATACTGGAAGCATCATATTGTTCGTATGAAGCCATTTGTGTAAACCCCTTTGCAAAACTTTAATATCAAAATAATCTATTACCGCATCAAAAATGCAGTTTTCTTGTGACCGCAAGAGCGAGCGCTCCGGGTCCTATATGACACGAAACAGATAAAGATAAAGGATCCATATGAACCTCGTGAGCGGGGAATGCAGCCTCTACCTCTTTTTTCCATTCATTGGCAGCCTCGGTGTCATGAGAATATGCTATTTCTATCCAGAAGTCGCCTGCCTCCATACCGCCGAATCTGTTCTCAATATCGTTCTTAACGGCTGTAAGCATAATGTTCTTACCTTGAGAAGTTGTACGAGCTTTGGCAAAAGCATCGAGTTTCTCACCCTGGATCTGCAGAACGGGCTTAAGTCTTAAAAGCGTTCCGAGCGCAGCCGCTGCGGGTGTGATCCTTCCGCCCTTTTTAAGATAATAAAGAGTATCGAGCATAATATAAATGCTGGACTCAAATTTGGTATCAAAAAGCTTTTTGGAAATCTCTCCCGCGGAAAAGCCGGCATCAGCCATAGCCTTGGCATCTATTGCGGACTGTCTCTGTGTCACGGATATTCTCTGATTATCAACAACAAAGACCTTACCTTCATATTCCTCGCCGGCAAGCATAAATGCACTCTGACAAGAACCTGAAAGTCCGCTGCTCATAGGGATATAAACTATCTCATCGTATTCTTTGAGAAGCTCATCCCAAAGTGTCATAAGAGAATCGGGTGTGGGCTGACTGGTCGAAACCTCAGCGTTACCCGTAAGTTTCTCATAAAACTGTTCCTGAGTAAGATTGATATCTTCGAAAAACTCTTCGTTATTTATCATAAAGGGCATCGGAACAACATATATGCCAAGTTCCTTAGCCTGTGATTGTGTAATTCCACTGTTACTGTCCGTAACTATCGCAACTTTAGCCATTCTAGCAATTTCGACAAAAATGCCGATAATCCTCCTATTTTCATCCTGTTTAATAAAATAAGTTTACTTTTATAGCGTTGTAAAGTCAATAAAATTTGCAGATTTTGTGCTTATCTTATTCTTTAACACACTATGTTGTGGAAGAGACAATTCCGGATCGCTTGCCAAAATTCTGTCCGCATCCATCGCAGCTTCTTTTACAAGATCGCTGTCATGATAGATCTCGCCAACTCTAAAACACAGTTCACCGCTCTGTCTTACGCCGAAAAGATCTCCGGGACCGCGCTGCTCCAGATCCTCCCTTGCAATCTCAAAACCGTCATTAGATCTGTTCATGATATCCAGTCTTTTCTTGGTCTCATCCGATTCGGAAGTATTGATAAAGATACAATATGATTGCGCATCTCCTCTTCCGACTCTTCCCCTTAGCTGATGTAGCTGAGATAGGCCGAATCTTTCGGCATTTTCGATCATTATTACAGTAGCGTTGGGAACATCGATTCCGACTTCGATAACCGTTGTTGAAACCAAAACATCGATGTCCTTCCTTGCAAAGGACTCCATTATCTCATCTTTTACAGCGGGTTTCATCTTACCGTGAAGTATTCCCACCTGTATGTTTGAAGGAAGTGCGGAGCGAAGTTTTTCCGCATAATCCATGACATTTTCCGCACCGTTAAGCTCGCCCTCTTCGATCATCGGGCAGATGACATAAGCCTGGTGCCCCTCTTCCACCTGTTTATTGATAAATTTATAGGCGGTATCTCTGTAATCGGTTCCTACAACGCAGTTCTTGATCGGAAGTCGTCCTTTCGGAAGCTCATCGATAACAGAAATACTCAGATCTCCGTATAAGATGATCGCAAGAGTACGTGGAATCGGAGTCGCGCTCATTGCAAGAACATGCACGTTCTCACCTTTTCCGGCAAGAGATTCTCTTTGTCTTACGCCGAATCTGTGCTGCTCATCGGTAACGACAAGAGCCAGGTTCTTGTAACTGACTTTTTCCTGAATAAGCGCATTGGTTCCGATGATACAATTAACTTCACCGTTTGCGATAAGCTCTTGTGCGTTTCTCTTATCTTTTGCGGAAAGAGATCCTGTCAAAAGAATCGGTTTAAGCGCAGTAATCTTGTATTTATCTATCATCTTTTTGAAATTCTCAAAATGCTGCGCTGCAAGTACTTCCGTCGGTGCCATTATAGCGCCTTGATATCCGTTTGCCGCAGCTGTCAAAAGAGCCATAAACGAAATGATAGTCTTACCTGAACCAACATCGCCCTGAATAAGCCTGTTCATCACATGCTTACCCGAAAGGTCGTTTAATATATCATTCCACGCTTTTTTCTGCGCGCCGGTCAGATCATAAGGAAGCTGTTCCAATAATCTGTTTACATCAGATACTTCTATCATGGGAAAAGAGTTAAGAATCTCTTTTTGCGACAGCTTTAAAAGTCGAAGCTTTAAAATAAATAAAAGAAATTCATCATAAGCAAGCCTTCTTCGGGAATCCTCAAGTTCTTTTGAATTCTTTGGGAAATGGATTCCGTATGCAGCTTCTGAATAAGATACAAGATTAAGCTTATTTATCAAATCTTCCGGAAGATATTCTTCAAGCTTGCCGGCGTTTATAAAGGTCTGCTCAACAGCCTTGGTAACTGCATTATTGGTAAGTCCTTTAACCAACGAATATTTAGGCCTCATACTGCCGGATAAAGCGGCATATTCCTCAATCTTATACATTTTAGGCTGATCCATGTAAAAGAAATTACCTTTTTTACGGGTGATTCCTCTGAAAACATGCGTAGTTCCGGATTTAAGACTATTAATAAGATAAGGCGCGTTAAAATATGTCATCTTAATCTTGCCGGTTTGATCCGCGGCTTCAAAAGAAAGAATTGAAAGATTACGAACACGTCTTTTTGAAACAGAACCGACAATGGTGAGCTTCATTGCGCACATCTGTCCTTCCGAGGCATCGCAAGCATTTATGACATCACCGAAATAGTCATAATCTCTCGGAAAATAGGTCAAAAGATCTCCACATGTATAAATGCCGCACTTATTAAAAAGCTTACCTGTCTTGTCGCCGACTCCTTTAAGGTCGGTTATAAGCTCGGAAAGTTCTCTTTCTCCCATAACAAAACCTCATCTGCTGATTACTTATTAAAATATAAGCCGGGTAAAAATAAACCCGGCTTATAAGAAAATCGATATTTAAATTATACCTTATTCTGCAGAAACAATGTAGTAGTAAATAGGCTGTCCGCCAAACTGAAGCTCAACGTCACATGAAGGGAATTTCTCGGAAATTCTCTCTCTGAGCGCCTCTGCATCCTTCTCGTCAACTTCATCACCGTAATATACACTGATAAGCTCAAGATCATCGTTCATCATCTTATCGAGCATATCGAATGTAACATCGGCTATCTCGCCACCGACAGCAAGAATACCGGAATCTCCGATACCCATGTAGTCACCCTGCTTGATCTGAACATCATCTATAACCGTATCTCTTACGGCGTAAGTAACTTCACCTGTATTAACTGTTCCGAGAGCCTCTGTCATAGCCGCAACATTGTCCTCGACAGGAGTATCGGGCACATAGTTGATGATCGCTGTGATACCCTGAGGTACAGTCTTTGAAGGAACTACAACAATCTTCTTCTCAGAATCATTGTCTTCCGACATGATAGCTGCCTGATTTGCCGCAAGAATAATATTCTTATTATTAGGAAGTACAATAACGGTATCGGCATTGACCTTATCAACAGCATCGAGAATATCGGCTGTAGAAGGGTTCATTGTCTGACCGCCCTCAATAACGTAATCTACGCCAAGTCCTCTGAAGATATCGGCAAGTCCGGAACCTGCGCATACGGTTACAAAGCCGACTTCCTTGTGAGGCATTTCAGGCTCAGCAGCCTTGGGAGCTTCTGTTTCAACCTTCTTTCCTATCGGAATATCATCACCCGGAAGATATGTGGGTGTAAGCTCTGCAGCACCGTTAATCTCTGTCTCTATCTCAGCCCATGATCCGTCGTTGTTCTCATGGAAAAGCTTCTCTCTGTGCTCCATTCTCATGTTGTCAATTTTCATATTTGAAAGCTGGCCGTACATGAGAGCTCTCTGGATCGCAAGTCCGGGATCGTTAGAGTGCACATGCACTTTACAGATCTCATCATCGGCTACCATAACGATTGAATCACCGATGGATTCAAGGAAGTTCTTGAAATCAATCTCCTGCTTAATATTAAGAGGCTTTGAAAGAAGAACGATAAACTCGGTACAATAACCGAATTTGATATCCTCTTCCTTGGGCTCTCCCATTGTCTTGGCACCGGGAGTAACCTGCTCTTCTGTAATGGTAAGATCGATCTCTTTACCGAGATATCCGTCAAGAGCACCCTTAAGAACCTGTACAAGACCCTGTCCGCCGGAATCCACAACACCTGCCTGTTTAAGAACAGGAAGCATATCGGGAGTCTTGGCAAGAACTTCTTCTGCGTATTTAATGACTTCACTGCAGAAGAACTCGATATCTTCAGTACCTTCTACAGCAAGCTCATGTGCTTTCTCGCTTGCACCCTTGGCAACGGTAAGAATTGTACCTTCCTTGGGCTTCATAACAGCCTTGTAAGCAGTCTCTACAGCTTTATCAAAAGCTTCGGCAAGAATACTTACATTTACTTCGTCGTGCTCTTTTACAACCTTTGTGAAACCTCTAAGCAACTGAGAAAGGATAACTCCGGAGTTACCTCTTGCTCCGCGAAGAGATCCTGAAGAAATCGCTTTGCATATTGCAGACATATCTGCGTTGTCGCCAAGAGATCCAACCTCTTTGGCTGCTGACATGATGGTCATTGTCATGTTGGTACCGGTATCGCCGTCGGGAACGGGGAAAACATTGAGTTCATTGATCCATTCCTTCTTAGCTTCGAGATTCTTGGCACCGGTCAAGAACATTTTTGACAACATCTTAGCGTCAATTACATTATTACTCAAAACAAAAATCCTCCTAGAACTTGCAGTCGATAGAATTAATCAATTACGCGGACACCCTCGATATAGATGTTAATCTTCTCGATCTCAAGTCCAGTAAATTCTTCTACTTTATATTTAACATTGTCTATAAGGTTATCAGACACTGCCGAAATACTAACACCATAAGCAACAATGACATGAAAGTCAAGTATAAGCTTATTATTGGAATCAAGAGATACGTTGATACCCCTTGTCATAGAATCGATCTTTAAAAGGCTGACAAGTCCGTCCTTGACATTGACATTGGCCATACCTACGATACCAAAGCATTCCATTGCAACAGCACCTGCGTACTGAGCTATAACCTCGTTATCGATTGATATACTACCCATGTGAGTGTTCATAGAAGAAGCCTTCATATTATTCCTCCTTAATGCGATAGCCCATAGGACCACCGTTTTCGCATACATATAGTATTATAATAGCAGTTCTCCAAAAAATAAACTACAAATTTTGCATATTTCACTTGCATTCTGTATATGTTTCTGCTAATATATCAATGTTGCGAACAAAGCAGCACAATATTGCTATAGAATTTGATTACATGGCTTATAAGGAGGTGTCAAAATTGGCTAAATGTGATATTTGTGGCAAGGGCGTTCATTTCGGTAACAACGTAAGCCATTCTCATAGAAGATCTAACAGAGTTTGGAAGTCTAACGTTCAGCACGTTGCAGTTAAGGTAAACGGCGGAACAAAGAGAATGCATGTATGTGCAGCTTGCCTTAGATCAAACAAAGTTGAGAGAGCTTAATCTCTTATAAACATGAATTTAAAGAGCGGTGATTTACTCACCGCTCTATTTTTTTGCTCTATAATCTTTTTATTCAGCAGGCTTTACTCGATTGAAAGCTTTCCGTAAAGCTCTTTCTTAGCATCTTCCGCTGTTGCAAAAGGCCCGGGTATCACTTTTGCCCTGCGATGTTCTCCGAGATAATCACTGTCAAATATGATCGGTGTTCCATCGGGATTTTCAAACTTTTGCGAAGGTTCAAACGCTTCACCTAAAGTTTCTGTTGATATCATGTCTACCTTAAAGCCCTTAAGAACATCATAGATATTGGTATCAAGGAAGTACTTTCCGTCCTTTTCAATAACATCCACATGAACATTTCCGGAGTTATCGGTAAATGCATTCTTTTCTTTTTTATAACCGGTAGCACCCTCAAAATAAGCATTTCCGTCAATCCATACAGGTAAGTGACCAAAATGAGCGGATTCATGCTTTCTCATATTGGGATACTCTTCTTCCATATCAAACTGCGGGATCCACTCATCGAAAGTCGGATACTCATCAAAACAATATGTTCCGACCTTTCTGTTTTCTGTATACTTATCCTCAGGCCTTGAATCGTTTCCTACAACCCAGTCTTCCGAAGGCCATTTCTGTATGAAGATATTATTATAGAAGCGGTCGTCTCCGTGAAGAATGGTCATGAAGCCCATAACTTCCGTTCTATGAGGCATATGATATGGAGTATATCTCCATGTTGTTCCGTCTCCCACAAAGGTAAAAGAACCTGCACAAAGATTATGCACCATCGCAACGCCTTGAGTGGCAATTCGAAGTGATACATCGGATAAAAGAATATTGTTATCTATAAGCGTCGGTCCATGGCTTACTTCTACAAATATATCCTGACATGTCATTCCGCCCTCAAGTTGTGTAGCAAATGAAGGACGCTCATTATCATGTAAAAGATTCTGCGTAATTCTTGTACCCTGTGCTTCCCAGTCACACCAGATTCCCATTGTGCAGTGATGAATATGATTTCTTCTCATTGTAACATCGATGGCTGCATGCATCTTAATGCCGGCAATCTCTGCTCCGCCAAGCTCCATCATGTTGTTGATATGATGAATGTGATTATCTTCAATGGTACTGAAAACACCACCCATACGACCGATAATACCGCCCTGCTCACAGTGATGAATGTTGTTTCTCCTGATAATATGTCCGCCTATCTTTCCTTTGATCCAACCATAGAATTGACCACGGCAAACAGAATCTCTCTCCATCTGAGTGGGACTCTTTACATGCTTGGTTGTATAGAAATTGCTGTTTTCAGGATCATAATAGCGTCCAAGACAGATTCCGGCGCATTTACTTCCCCATATCTCACAATCTTCAATAATCCAGCCTCTGCTCCAATGAGGGCTGATCATACCGTCCTGATATGCTGCGGGCGGTGCCCATGTTGTTGCGGCCTTATTGATATTAAAGCCGCTAACGGTGATATATCCGATTCTTTCTTTGCTTGGCATAAAGCATTCACGTCTGACCGTGATCTCAACATTTTCTTTGTTGGGATCTGCGCCGCCGAAATTAGCATAGAAAAAGGTTTCATCGGTATTGGAATCCTGCTCTGCATACCATTTTCTCTTTGAGTTCTCTGGATCCCATGAGCATTCATATACTTTGGCTTCAAGACATTCATCGATACTCAAAGCTTCATAAAGTGCTTCATCATTTAACCAAACACAACCTGTGTGTTTATTCGGAGTAGCGAAATACCAATCTCCATAAACAAGCGTAGTATATGGATTATATTCTCCAAAGATGCTGTTCTTAACTTTGGCTACCCAAACATCACCCTTACATTTGGTCCAATCCGTCAACTTTTCCGCTCCTGTGATAATTGCACCGAGCGGCTCACTGCTCTTATAAACTATGCGCTCCTCTTCCGTTCCCGCGTTTATTGGATTGACATATTCTCTGTATACTCCGGGAGCAACAAGTATCTCATCCCCCGGTTTAGCAATCTTGGCAGCTTCATTAATTCTTTTAAACGGAAGATTCTTGCTGCCGTTTCCATCGTGTAAAGCATTTACATCTACATAAATAACCATAAGAAAGCCCCTCTTTCTGTTATTAACCCTTAACAGCGCCTGCCATCATACCTTTTACAAGTTTATCCTGGAAAATGATAAACAATACGATCATAGGAAGTACTGATAAAGTAAGAACCGCCATATTGATAGGAATATTAAGTGAGTGTTCTCCCTTAAACTGTCCAAGCGCAAGAGGAAGTGTCTTTTTCTCAGGGCTAAGAATAAGAGTATTTGCAAAAGCAAATTCATTCCACATTCCAACGCCATTATAGATAGCAAGGGTTGAAAGACCTGATTTGGACAGAGGTAAGATCATAAGGAAAAAGTTCTTATACTTATTACATCCGTCAATTTCAGCAGACTCTTCTATCTCCTTTGGAATAGTCTTCATAAATGCTGTCAGGATGAAGACAGACATAGGAAGAGCAAATGCAACATAGGGTCCTATAAGTGACTTAAGAGTGTCATTAAAACCGATCATTGTTGTCATCTTAAAAATAGGTATAAGAGTTACATGCATCGGTACTGACATCATTGCAACGATTGCTGCATATATAAATGGATTTAATTTAAACTTCATTCTGGCAAGTGGATAAGCAGCAAATGAAGAAATAATAAGCATAAGCACAAGGGATATAGACACAACAATGACACTTCTAAAGAAATATCCAAAGAAGTCGTGTGTCACAACCGTTACATAGTTCTCTGTAAACCATGGATCCGGTAAATGGAATACACCCTGCTGCAGCATATCAAACTGCTTACGGAATGAGTTCATTATCATAAAGAAGAACGGAGTAAGCGTCAGCACTAACTGAACACAAGCAAAAATAATTGCTATGGTCCAAGCTATTATTGATTTTATTTTTGACTTACGATAATCCGTTTCTTTCGTATTGTCTTTTGCCATATCAATAGTCCTCCTTAACCTTAAATAGCTTGTTAAAGATCAGGGCTATAGCAGTGATTAGAATAAACATTCCGGCTGCCACCGTAGATCCGTAACCCATGTTGAACTGCTGGAACGAAAGCTTATACATATAAGTAGCCATAAGCTCTGTAGATCCTGCAGGGCCACCCTGAGTCATGTTCCAGATCATATCAAAGTATTTAAGTGAACCTATAAGAGACATTGTGCATGCCGTCTTAAATATAGGTCCAAGGAGAGGTATCGCAATATGCTTGATATATTGCCATCTTGTAGCGCCATCGATGATAGCTGCCTCATAGACAGAAGTATCGATATTGCCGTAACCTGCAATAAAATAAACCATGTAAAAAGGTGTGAACTGCCAAGCCATAACACCAATAACCGTATAAAGAGCTTGTGGCGAAGTTCCCAAAAGATCAACTGTAGCTCTCTTACCCTGTATGATTGTGGCGAGTGATGATACAATACCACCGTTAGTTGCAAGGGCATATACAAAAAGGAATGCGATAGCAACTGAACTCATAAGATAAGGAAGGAACCATATTATTTTGAAAATATTAAACTTCTTTCCACCTGCATCAAGGAACGTAGCAAGTAACATTCCAAGAGGTATCTGCAAAAGGATAGAAAATACCATCACTATTAAGTTGTGTTTAAAGGATTCCCAGAACATTGCATCATGAATAAGTGCACGCCAGTTGTCCATTCCTATAAATATTCTGTCTGCTGAAATACCGTTCCACTTATATTCACTGATAACAAAAGTATCAATAACGGGATATACAATAAAAATTGCAATTAGTAAAAGCGCCGGTATCAGAAACACCGTTGCCGCTCTGGCAGTACTTCTCGCTTTAGCCCGAGCTAGGCTGACATTATTATCTTTTTTCACGTTATCTCCTTCCCGCCGCGATTATTCAAAAGCTGCCCGCAGGAGTTTAATCTCTGCAGGCAGCCAATTCATCTTATCAGCCGCAGCGTATATGCGGATTACTGAATACTATTCGCATACATAAATATGCTATAAATCTTTATTATTTCTCAGCAAGAGCTTTCTTCATTGCCTCATCCTGCTCCTGACCGATCTGCTCTGGTGTCTTTTCAAGACCAAAGAGCTCTGTCATGCAGTCCTTATGAACTTCTGTAACTGATGCAGGAAGGTACTGATCATACCAAAGCTGAACGTTAGAAGCCTTGAAGAACTCATCGATGATATATTTGTTGTTAGGATCTTCGATATTCTCGTTGAAGCCCTTGATTGAAGGAATAGTTCCTGTTGAGAACTGAGCCTCGTTGTATGTATCATCGTTGAAGTACTGTGTAGCAAGAACATAGCAAGCATCAAGCATATCCTGATCTACAGAACCATCTTCCTTGAAGCAGTTGAATGTCAAGCCCATTCCGATAGCTGTTCCGATCTCAACATCCTGAGGAACACCCTTAGCCTTAGCTTCTGAATCCTCGGGGAAACGGAATACGCCGATATTCTCGTTGTACCACTCTTCGTTATCCTGCTTAATGCCGGAAACCTGCCATGAGCCATGAAGCATCATTGCTGCGGATCCGTCATAAAGGAGTGCTCTATCCTGGTTATCATCAGCTGTAAGAGAGTTAACACCATCGGGGAAATATCCCTTCTTTACCCAATCCTGGATCTTCTCTCCAGCAAAGATGAATGCAGGGCTTGTGAATGAACCACCGTTCTCCTGTGTGTATGCTGCATCAAATTCAGCATTTCCGGAATGACGAGCAACAAGGTACATATAGTACATTGATCCTGTCCACTTTGAAGCATTTGCAAGTGAAAAAGGAATGATGTTGTTTTCTTTTAATTTCTCACAAACTGCCTCAAGTTCATCTAATGTCTTAGGAACTTCAAGACCAAGATCTTTGAATATTGTCTTGTTATAGAAAATATCACAGCCTGTAAGTCCGCTGAAAGGAATAGCAAGCATCTTGCCATCATATGTTGACTGAGCTACTGCTGCATCAACAAACTCAGGATGATCATACTTTGCATACATATCTGTGATGTCGTTGGCAAATCCTGACTTATAATACTCAGCCATAGGGCCGCCACCCCAGTGACAATAGATGTTAGGACACTGACCTGAACTCATAGCAACAACGAGCTGCTGCTTGTAAGTATCATTCTGCTGGTGTGTCTGCTTAACTGTGATGTTAGGATAATCAGCCATGAATCTCTGAACTGCGCCTTCAACGTTAGTCTTTCCGGGATCCTCTGTTGAAATATCCCAAAGTGTGATCTCCATAGGCTCAGTTGTAAGCGTAGGAAGATTCTTTCCGTCCGTCTGCTTTCCTGCTGAATCTGAAGCCTGTGCCGCGTCACCTGAAGCTGCAGGTGCGTTAGCATCAGAACCGCCCGCTGCGGGTGCTGATGAACTACTGCCACAACCTGCCAGTGTTGTTACAGTTAAGACTGTAGCTAAAATACTAGCCAATACCTTTTTATTCATACACTGTCCTCCTTTGTATGGATCGGATATTTTAGCGTCGTAAAACATCCATATTTTGAAACATAAATGTTTCCTACTTAGGACTTACTATAAATGAACAGGATATTTATTGCTTATAAAAAGTTGCTATATAATATACCAAAATTGCTATTTTATCAGTGCGATTTTTTGTGATAAATAAATTTTTGTGATTTTTACTATACAATATGTCGCTTTTTTGGGCATTATTTTATTTTGTATATGTTATAATTACTATTAGTTAAAGATAAATCTAAAATACTTTATGATTAACCACTATTTTTAAAGCAATTTTATACTTATATCTAAAATAAAAAAATTGCTTATTATAAAAAAGGAGTTTTGGGGGATGAAAAGCAGGATCGCCAGTGCTAAAGAAACCGTACAACACAAGATAAACACAAGCCTTCGAATGTATATCAACAAAATGCATTCGGATTATCCGCCGCACTGGCATACTGATATAGAGATAATCTGGCCCAAGGAAGCTCCGTACAAGATAATCTGCGAAAGTAAAACATATGACGTTGAAGTTGGCGACATTTTGCTTATCTGCCCTTCCGTTCTGCATGAGATCTTTTCGCTGTCTCCGGGTTCACGAATATATATCCAAGCCGATTTTTCGAGATTTACAGCCTTAAAAGAAATTGATAAGGCTTTTCGGCTTATGTCTCCCGCTCTTCATATCAAGAAAAAAACATGTCCAAGGGATATCTATGACCAGCTATGTGAATGGCTGATCAAGATAATGAACATAAACTTCGGGTCGGATCCTTCCCTCGACATGCATTACGACGATTATGACGAAAGCCTTATGGCTTATACCGAGCTTGCGCCATATGGTGAGCTTGAGATTTATTCCATTCTTATGCAGTTTATCGCGCTTTGCGGAAAAAATATAAATCTTATCAAAGATTCTGATTCGATCGCCACTTCTTCCGCTTTTAAGAATAGTATATCTCTTAGCAATGTATGTACTTATCTTTCGGAAAATTTTACAGAGGATATTTCTCTTGAGAGTGTTGCTGCCTTTGCGGGCTTCAGCAAATATCATTTTGAAAGAATATTTACGGAATATACAGGTATGACCTTTTATCAATACCTACAGAAAATGCGCATAAATTATGCGCAAACGCTTTTGTCAAACCCGGAACTGTCGATCACTGACATTTCCTATCAGGCAGGCTTTGCGAGCAGTACAGCGTTTACGCGTGCATTTAAGAAAACAACCGGCTATCCGCCGTCACAGTTTAGAATGCTAAATGAGGAGCAACACCCGCTTAGTGTGAACCGTCATTTTGCTAATTTCAGACCTGAAAACCCCAAAGACCGAGTTTTGAAATGATCAGTTCTCTGACTATCATTCCGAGTTTTTCTTTGTCCTCGGTAGAGATTTTAGCAATCTCTTCTATTTTGTAGATTTTTTCTTTGAATCCTTTATCTTTTTTATCGGGATTCTTATATATTGAGGTGCGAACTCTGCACCTTAATTGCTTTAAAACCTTATAATCGTACGTCTCTCTTGTAAGATAATAGATATGACTTTCAAGCGTGTTAGAAAGATCGATATCATCTTTTATATACTTGGTTATAACAGTCTTAAACTTAAAAGGAACAAGTTCGTTCTGCAATAGTTCATTGTAATTATAGCGGGCTCCGAAGTAGTATCTTTCGATATCCTGCATATAATATTTGAAATCATCTTCATTTATTATATTGTTCATTTCTTTTTCTTTTCTGCTCCGCTATCAAGATCTTCGATATTATCAGCGCTAAATTCAATGGCCGTTCTGATCTTTTCTTCATCCCAGCCCGTTTCATCCATAAGCTCTTTTACAGTAACCTTTCTGCGAAGATCGTCGGCAAGTTCCTTGGCTTTATCGGCAACCTCCTGAACAAGCTTAAGAACCTTCTGTGCACCTGCATCTTCCGCAAGGTTGGCTTCAATGATGTTTTCCATTGCATCAAGCATGAGATTATAAAGAAATCCTTCTACTTCCGAAGGCTCTCCCACAGCATCAAGCATGGTCACACCTTTGGTAAGAGCAACATTTCCTTCTCCGATAAGGTCCTCGATAAATACGCCCTGATCCGCATACATCTTGGCTACATCAACGACAAGAGGAAGATATATCTCTATAAGCTTGTTCTGAGCATCCTTATCTCCGGCAAGTGCAGCAATTGTCGTAGCTTCTTTTTCACCGTCGGAAACCTTAGGAAGAGCTTCAAGACTCTCAAGATAATCATTCAGATAATTGGATTCGTCTTCGGTAAGGTCTTCCTCGGAAAATACAGCTTCTTCATCGACTCCGATCTTATGATTCTTAAGATAATCAAGCACCATTGTAAGCTGCTTATCATCAAGGTCAAGTTCGGAAAAAGCCTCTATTACTTCAGCTTTTGATATTGTATTTCTGTTTTCGCGGGCTGTTCTTGTAACACTCTTAAGTATCTCCGCAAATTCTTTTTCCTTATTATCTATGTTTCCCATCATGTCTCCTTATCGACATTATTTAACATGCTCATGTGTAAAAAGATGATCCTGGCAATATTCGTAGTTGCCGTTACACTTGGAGCAAAATCTGAACTCGAGATTCGGATCGTCCTCTTCCGTTCTGCCGCAGACCGCGCATTTATGCCTTGTTATCCCTTTGGGTCTCATCTGAGTATTTCTCTTAAACTCTGTTCTTCTCTTTACTTCCTTGGGACGCATATGATTGAGCTTACCAAGGCTTAAGTAAAAGAGCAAAAGATTGATCGCCTGCGAAAGAATCGCGAAGAACAGGAAATAATTAGAGCCCTTAACAGCCATGAAACTGTTGTAAGCAAGTACCAGTCCGTAAAAGATTCCAAGCCACTTTACCTTAAGAGGAATAAACAGCATAAAAAGAACTTGCATATCCGGATAACAAATGGCAAATGACAAAAATACCATCATCTGGATGTAATATGTACTGAATGCAGGTGAATAAAGATTCATTATCGCGGCGAGCTGCTCCGAATTAAGCCTGAACACTTTGCTGTAAACAAGCAGTGTCGCAAAAGAAGCTACTACCATAAGGAGCATTCCGGTAAAGATAAAGAGATTATATCTAAAGCTTCCCAGAGTCCTCTCCATAGTCGTTCCGACAAAATAATAGAACAACAAAGTAATGATGATCAAAAGATCAAAGCTTCTCGGCGGAATAAGTACCCATGTGACAAGTCTCCATATCTGTCCTTTCAAGACAAGATACGGATCAAGAGATAAAAATCTCGTGATGTTCGCACTTACGGGTGCAAACTGAAGTATGTAGCCTACAATATAAAGTCCGATTATATATTTGGTAAGGTTAACTATTGCGTACCTTCCGATTTTTCTTTCCATCTTATCTATTAAATTATTCATAAATATCCTCGATTCCTAAACTAAGCTGATCATTTGATTTTATCATCGCCCGAAGTTATTGTAAACATGGCATTCTTGTATGAGCCAAAGCCCTTTTTACACCTCTTTACTAATTTGATTTTTGAGTATCCGTGCATTATAATTATTAAGCTTGTCTACTTATTATATAAGTGAGGTTTTTTATGATTTCTAAGGATTACACATTAGGCATTGATATTGGCTCAACCACGGTCAAAGTTGCTCTTCTTGACTGCGAAAAAAATATTATTTTTTCCGATTATAAAAGACATTTTGCCAATATCCAGGAAACACTGGCAGAGCTTCTTGTCGAAGCAAAAGAAACTGCGGGAAATGTTACTCTTCATCCCGTGATCACAGGTTCCGGCGGACTTACACTCGCTAAACACCTTGAAGTTCCTTTTGTTCAGGAAGTTATTGCTGTTTCCACTTCGCTTAAAGAGCTTGCGCCCAAGACTGATGTAGCTATCGAGCTCGGCGGTGAAGATGCCAAGATCATATATTTCGAGGGTGGAAACGTTGAACAGCGTATGAATGGTATCTGTGCCGGCGGTACAGGTTCTTTTATCGACCAGATGGCATCTCTTTTGCAGACAGATGCTTCCGGTCTTAATGAATATGCCAAAGATTACCATTCTCTATATACTATCGCCGCAAGATGCGGTGTATTTGCCAAGTCTGACATTCAGCCTCTTATCAATGAAGGTGCTACCAAAGAAGACCTTTCGGCTTCTATTTTCCAGGCTGTTGTCAATCAGACTATCTCCGGACTTGCCTGTGGTAAGCCCATCAGAGGACACGTTGCATTTTTGGGTGGTCCCCTACATTTCCTTGACCAGTTAAAAGAAGCTTTTATCAGAACACTTAAACTTGATGAAGAACATACTATAAATACCGATAATTCGCATCTTTTTGCCGCTATCGGTTCTGCTCTTAATGCTAAAGAAGACACTTTCTATACAATGGATGATATGGTATCCAAGTTATCTCACAAGATCGTTATGGATGCCGAAGTTGCAAGACTTGATCCGTTATTTAATAACGAAGATGAGTATAAGTCATTCAGAAACCGCCAGGATCAGTACAAGGTTAAGACCAAAAAGCTTGATGATTATAAAGGAAATGCATTCCTTGGAATCGATGCAGGAAGCACAACGACAAAGTGTGCTCTTATCAGCGAAGACGGTGATCTTCTGTATTCGTTCTATTCAAGCAATAACGGAAGTCCGCTAAAGACTGCTATTTCTTCTATTCAGGAAATTTATAAGCTTAAGCCTGAAGATGTTCATATTACCAGAGCTTGCTCAACAGGTTACGGTGAAGCGCTTCTTAAGTCTGCGCTTTTACTTGATGACGGCGAAGTTGAAACAATCGCTCACTACAATGCTGCCGCTTTCTTTGACCCGGAAGTTGACTGTATCCTTGATATCGGCGGCCAGGACATGAAATGCATTCATATCAAGAATCAGTCCGTTGACTCGGTTCAGCTTAACGAAGCTTGTTCATCGGGATGCGGTTCATTTATCGAGACTTTTGCAAAATCACTCTCCTACAGTGTTCAGGATTTTGCCAAGGTTGCACTCTACGCCAAGTCTCCCGTTGACCTCGGAACAAGATGTACCGTATTTATGAATTCCAGAGTTAAACAGGCCCAAAAGGAAGGTGCCGATGTTGCCGATATTTCATCGGGTCTTGCTTATTCCGTAATTAAGAATGCACTGTTTAAGGTTATCAAAGTATCCGATGCCAAGGACCTCGGAAGCCATATCGTCGTTCAGGGCGGAACCTTCTATAATGACGCTGTGCTCAGAGCTTTTGAGATCATTTCCGGCGCTGAGGCCATTCGTCCCGATATCGCGGGAATCATGGGTGCTTTCGGTGCTGCTCTTATCGCAAGAGACAGATTTAATGAGGATAGAAGCTACAAGACAACTATGCTCTCTATCGATCAGATAAACAATCTTGAATACAAGACCAGCATGACAACATGTCAGGGATGCACCAACCACTGCAGACTTACCATCAATAAGTTCAAAGGTGGTCGTCAGCATATTTCAGGAAATAGATGTGAAAGAGGAATCGGTAAGGTCAAGAATGCCGACGGTATCCCTAATCTCTTTGAATACAAATATAAAAGAATGTTCAGATATGAGCCTCTTACTCCCGATAAGGCAAAAAGAGGTACGGTTGGTATACCCAGAGTTCTTAATTTCTATGAGAACTATCCTTTCTGGTTCACATTCTTTACAGAGCTTGGATACAGAGTTGTTCTTTCACCAAGATCGACTCATCAGATCTATGAACTTGGTATCGAATCAATTCCAAGTGAATCAGAATGCTACCCTGCCAAGCTCTCACACGGACATATCGAGTGGCTTATCAAGCAGAAGGTTGATTTCATCTTCTATCCCGGTCTTTTCTATGAAAGAGAAGAAGTTCCGGGTGCTACCAATCACTATAACTGTCCTATCGTCACTTCTTATTCCGAGAACATCAAGAATAACGTTGAGGCGATAACCGACGGCGAAGTTAAGCTTAGAAACCCCTTCATGGCTTTCACCAATCTTGAAGTAGCCACGAAGTCTCTTGTCAAAGAGTTTTCCGAGATCCCTGCAGAAGAAATTATAAAAGCTTCTAAGCTTGCATGGGATGAAATGGACAATATGAGAAAAGATATTGCTCATAAAGGCGAGGAAACTCTTCGTTGGATGAAAGAAAACAATAAGCACGGTATTGTTCTTGCAGGTCGTCCTTATCATATCGATCCCGAGATTAATCACGGTATCCCTGATATGATCTGTTCTTACGGTGTTGCGGTTCTAACAGAAGACAGTGTTTCACATTTGGGAACACCCGACAGACCACTTATCGTATCCGATCAGTGGATGTACCACTCAAGACTGTATGCTGCGGCTTCATTTGTAAGAACAAGAGAAGATCTGGATCTTATCCAGCTCAACTCCTTCGGATGCGGACTTGACGCCGTTACTACCGATCAGGTCAACGACATCCTTTCTGGTTCAGACAAGATCTATACCTGCCTTAAGATTGATGAAGTAAACAACCTCGGAAGTGCAAGAATCCGTGTTCGTTCACTTCTTGCCGCTATACGTGTAAGAAAACAAAAGAATAAAATCAGAGATATCAGATCAACGGCCAATAAGAGAGTTATTTTCACGGAAGAAATGAGAAACAGATACACTATTCTCTGCCCTCAGATGTCGCCTATACACTTTGATCTGTTAGAGCCGGCGTTCTCATCCTGCGGATATAACTTTGTTGTAATGCAAAATGATAACAGGCACGCGATCGATATGGGACTTAAGTACGTTAATAACGATGCCTGCTACCCTTCTCTTTGGGTTGTCGGTCAGATTATGGACGAGCTTATCAGCGGCAAATATGATCTTAATAAGGTTGCCGTAATCATGTCTCAGACAGGCGGTGGATGCAGAGCGACCAATTATATCGGATTTATAAGAAGAGCTCTTAAAAAAGCCGGTATGGAGCAGATTCCGGTAGTATCGCTTAATCTCTCCAAGCTCGAAGCCAATCCCGGCTTTAAGATTGATAAGAAGATGTTCGTAAAAGCCGCTTATGCAGCTATTTTCGGCGATATATTTATGAAGTGCGTATACAGAATGAGACCTTATGAACAGGTTCCCGGTTCTGTTGATGCCTGCCATCAGAAATGGCTAAAAGTGTGCGTTGATTTCTTAACAGCAAAACACAACAATGTCTTTAAGTTTGAAAAACTATGCAGACAGATTGTCGAAGACTTTGATAAGATACCGATCACGGATGAAGTTAAGCCAAGAGTCGGCGTAGTTGGCGAGATCCTTGTTAAATACGCTCCGGCTGCAAACAATCACCTCGTAGAGCTACTCGAAGCAGAAGGTGCCGAGGCTGTTGTTCCCGAGCTTATCGGATTTATGCTCTACTGCTTCTACAATCAGATCTATAAGGCAAAAGAGCTCGGAACAAGCCCTGTAACCGCAACATTTTGTAAGCTTGGTATTTGGATACTAGAAAGGCTTAGAAGCGGTGCAACCAATGCTTACAAAAAGAGTGTTCACTTCACTCCGCCCGAGCCTATATACAAACTGGTTGATTATGCCGCTCCTATTGTAGATATCGGTAATCAGACCGGTGAAGGATGGTTCCTTACAGGAGAAATGGTTGAGCTCATCAAGGAAGGTGCTTCAAACATCGTATGTACACAGCCTTTCGGATGCCTTCCCAACCACGTTGTAGGCAAAGGCGTTATAAAGAAGATGCGTCACATGTACCCCGGTTGCAATATCGTGGCAATTGACTACGATCCCGGAGCATCCGAGGTAAATCAGCTTAATCGTATCAAGCTTATGCTTTCAACCGCGCAGAAGAAAGTTGATGATAACAGAAAACTTAGTTAGTATTATCTTTAATTATTAAAAGCCCTATATATGCTTTCTTTCATTTTTATATTGAAACTAAGCATTTACAGGGCTTTATTATTTTTAGTTATTCTGATTTTTGAATTCCGGAATAATAGTTCCACCATCTACGCCTTTTACCACAAATGGTGTTCCATCCTCAAAAGGAACCGATTCTGCAAAAGAATATAGATCTCCATGAATTTTAGCTGCTTTAATTCCATCAACTTCCCTGACAACTCCACTTTCTCCAATCAATCCTTCGATTCCCGTCTTTATTATCGTTTTGGCAAACCATTTATCCATAATTTTATTTCCCCTCAATTGATTTTATCAAATTATATGTGCTAAGGTTGCTTTTTTCTTTTGTCGCCACATAAATAAGTGGCACTTCTTTAATTGATGTACTAAAGATTTCACCCTCATAGTTTTCAACATAATCACTTATTGTCGAAATAATATCCGCTTCAATAGTGGAAGTATAGTATTCATCTTTAATTGTTACTGCAACATATGAAGCATTACGAACAAAAAACACATCAAAATCAAAAGACGCTATTTGATAATCCTTTGGAAGTGAGAGGCAAGAAAGACTATCTATTTTTTCACCACTTTTAATCGTTTCAATCAACTGCTTTTCTTTTCTGGAAACAGTAACAATCTTACTTGAAGTGTTGCTTTCACTTTTTATTCCCAGATGGGTAATAGGATGACCTATTTTATTGCTTAATTCTTTTATTCTCTCATACCAATCTATCCAATCACCGGTTTTCTTTGGCGTTCCCCATAAAACTATGGTTATACTCTGTAGGCTCATTCCAATCACCTGTTTTCACAACCCTACTTTTTGCTTTATTTACTTAATTTCTCATGAATAAAATTATTGATAGATTCTCTTTCTATTTCATCATTATCATGCTTAGAATGATGCGCCATCAGATAATCTTTGATATCATTCATAATTTGATTTGGCCCATACGCTTTAATAAATGAATTATTAAATTCATCTATCGTATCTTCATCTACAGCTTCAATTGTTTCAGGAAGATAATCTGCTTTTTCATATGTATACGCTTCATAAGATATACATGCCAATGCATCAGCTATGCACATAAGTACACTTTCTTTGTAGTCGTCTTTTTCCATCTGCAAGTATGATAATATATCGTTTTCATCTATGTTTTCTAAGAATGAATATAGTTCATCGGCAGATACATTCTTTTTTGATATCCATTCCCATGACTTCTCTATTGCGTTCTTTGCAATATCGTATGCATCCGAATCTTTTATTTTATCTACGATTAACTCAATTAAACTAAGAAAATATAATACTTTGCCGTTTTCACTAATCTCATTCATCCATTCCATTTTGTTATCTTTACTCCTATTTTTCTATATAAGCTCCGTTCTTTACTGTGAAATTAAGCCTTCCGTTAGCTTTGACACCATCAACACTCTCCGATGTCACTTCAATAGTAAGATTAGGATATTTCTCACTTAACTGTTTTATAACACCCGCAGGTTTATTAGGATTACCTAATCCACTCAAGCAAGTAGGACAAACACCTTTAGGATTAGACTGATGAATCTTTAATGTCCCCACGACTTCCTCGGGTTTTAGTCTTGCATTCTCTACTGCGTCTACAAATTCATTTGCAACTCCTTCTTCGGCATGTCTTGTTGTACTTGCAATTTTACCTGGCGAAACAATTTTTCTATTTGGATACACATCATCCAAATCTCCTATTCCAGCTTGTTGTCTCACTTTAGGAGATGCCCCTTCAAATGTAATATTTTCCAATCCTTTTACATTTGTTTTTCCAACAGCTATCGTGTTAGTCTCAGGTACCCCTAATTTCTTTCGTAGTAAATCAAGGTCATCTTTTCCTATATCAATTGCTTCATCAGCAATTTTAGTCGCATCACTTGCTTCTTCCGCCACATTGCCGGCCTTCTTGATAACAACAGGATCCACAGCATATTTTGCCTTGCATATATCCACTAGTTCGTTAAGCTGTGAGAATGCCAAATTGTTCATGGCGTTCAGTAAGACATTAGACCCTAAAGCCGCCCAATCGGAACCGGATAAATTGCCATCTTCAATAAGTTCATTATACACGCTCGTGGTATCTAGCATCAGGTCTTGCGCGTTTTCTGCAATCTGAACAGCTGCAAACTTACTTATCTCCAGACCTTCCGCTGCCGCTGAAAACAATCCTTCAGTAGCAAAATACATTATCGCCTTAAACGTAGTATCGCCTGCCATGAATGCATCAGGATGCTGTGTCCTCGCATTTTGCTTAGCAAGCTTCAGATCAGCTTCCTGCTGACTGATACTATTCTGCATCTGTTCTCTTAAATTCCTTACGTCAGATGACAGATCTGTACCAAATGTGTTATCTACCATTGTCGCGCCTATCTCACCAAATCCACCGACGATGATATCTTCCACTATGTTTTGTGGCACTGTCGCAATATTTCCTATCAAACTCATAAAGCCTTGACAATACGATGCAACTCCTGAGCATTTATTCATAAGTG
>NZ_FPCC01000014.1 GCF_900116875.1 Butyrivibrio sp. INlla21 | reverse complement strand
AACAACATAGATGACATTAATAAGTGGCTCTATCACAGAATACGCATGTGCATATGGAAACAGTGGAAACTTCCCAAGACAAAGAAGAGAAATCTTATTAAACTGGGGATACCCGAATACTATGCACATATTACAGCCAACAGCCGTAGAGGCTATTGGTTTGTGTCTGGTATGGGCGCGGTTAACCGTGCCTTATCAAAAGAAAGACTGATAAACAGTGGCTTTTATGATTTAGCCACAGCCTATCAGTCTATGCACGTCAACTATTGAAAGCGCCGTATACCGAACGGTTCGTACGGTGCTGTGAGAGGACGGGAGCTAATCACTCCCTCCTACTCGATTAGGAAAAATCTGTAATTGTGATAAAATATAGATACTTTAATCCGTAATTGGATTGTGTGATGATCAACCCAAAATGCATCACTTGGTGGGGATATGAAAATAGTTCTGAAAAAAATTGTTGGACCAAGGGAGAAAAAAATAGCGAAAGCATCCGACAAACAGGTTAAGGAGAAATACAGTCTCAGTTATTTCTTTTTTTCATTGTGCCTGTGTTTTTTGGTTGGATTCAATGTTCTTTTAACAGCCGGATTTATAAACAGATACAGTGATTATCTGCAGGATTATAAGTCTATCAACAATATCGTCGGCTCTTACGATGATTCTAAGGCCGCGTTCTTAACCTATTCACGATCCCGTAGTGAAGATGATCTTACGGAATTCCAGAATGCCAATGCAAGTATATTCAGCGAGCTTGATAACGCCAAGGACAGTATGAAGGCAGACAGAAACTGCATCATGATGTACAGGATAGTTTATCAGATGCTTGAGCACAGACAGGAGCTTATGCAGGAATATGTCAGCTACGGCAGGGTAAGTATAAGTGAAATCGAAGAACTAAATTTCCAGATAGAAAGAAACTTAAATCTCCTGACAACGTATTATATCGATTATGTTAGTGTGAGATTCTCGCAGTATGCTGCAAATATAAAGAGAGTACTTATTGTCGGAAACATTTTCCTTGTGGTCATTACTGTAATTGCATTCATGCTAAATACCAACATATACAGAGATTTCATGAGGACCAGACTTGAAAACGAAATGCAGAAGCGCCACATCGCAGAAGCAAAGATGCATGAACTTCAGATGCAGATGAATCCGCATTTTCTTTTTAACACATTAAGTCTTGTCATCAGGAATATACAGATGGGAGAGGGAGACACGGCCATAAGGCTTGTTAAGGCTACGTCTCAGCTACTTAGGAGATCCATTGCGGTAGGCAATGATACTATCACCATGGATGAGGAACTGGAACTTCTTGAGAAATATCTTTTTATTCAAAAGATACATTGCAAGGGCAGGATCAGCATCAAACTTGATGTCAGAAAGTCATACATGGATGAGGAGATAAGAATCCCGCCGCTTATCATTCAGCCTCTTGTTGAGAATGCCATACAGCACGGGCTTAAAGACACTACGTCGGACGGACAGGTCAATGTATTCATTGAAGAAAAGGCTGATATGATCCGGGTGCAGGTGCAGGACAACGGCTGCGGAGTTCCGGAAGAGGTTGTGAACAATATCATGGGACATGTACCGATGAAAAGGATCGGTCTTAGTAACGTATATGAGAGGCTCTGCTTTTTTTACCACAGAGATGACTGCATGAAGATAGAGAGCAGCCCTGAAGGAACCCTGATCACACTTTATTTGTATAAAGAGGTTGAGTAGTGGCTATTAGAGTTATTATCGCGGATGATGAAGAATATGAGAGAGACTATCTGAGAAAGACGCTTTCAGAGAATTATGAAGGCGTCCTTGAGGTGGTGTATGCTGCGGCAGATGGTGCGGAGGCTCTTGAAAAGGCAAAAGAGCTAAAGCCGGAGATCTGTCTTTTTGACATACGTATGCCAAGGCTCGATGGGCTAGAGGTTACGGAGCAGCTTGTGGAGACAAATCCTGATGTTCAGGTGGTGATTGTCTCTGCCTATGACGATTTTTCCTATGCCAAGCAGGCTATGCGACTTGGGGTAAAAGACTTTTTGGTAAAGCCTTATCTGGACAAAGAACTGTTCCAGACGATCGACAATATAATAGCGACTATCGGTGGATTCAATAAGAAATCATCTGCCGACAAGATAATCGATGCGGTAACCGCAGATATAGACAGGGATATAGTTTGGGAGCTGGCTCTCAAGCAAAAAGATGAGACGGAGATAGCCAAGGATCTGTCTTTGTGGGGGATCGGCGAAGCGCAGTGTAAGTGCGTTGTTTTCTATTATGACGGAATAAAAAGAATCGACGAAAAAGGCTGCGATATCGTAAAAGGAATCTTTCATATCGGCGGGACGCAGACACTTCTAAGCAGACTCTTTGATCTCATGGTCGTATATGTGTTTGCGGAGGATGAGGACTCTTTTATCGAGCTTAACCAGTGCATCGGAAAGACCAGAAATTACATGAAAGATCTGGGGAGAGGCACGGTATACTGCGGAGTTAGCGGAATATACAAAAGCGCCGAAGCTGCCAAAGGATTTGAAGAGGCTTCGGGATTTATAAAAACCTACGGAGACAGAGAGGTTCAAAACGGTCTTGAAAAAGATATAGCCCATATAAGAAATGTTCTTGAGATCACGGACAAAGCGAGTTTTGCCATAGCCAGCAGGAACAGGGAGCAGGCTCTTTTGTGGCTTTCCAAACTTAGGATGAGTCTGATGGCTGAATATTCCGAAAAAGAGCTGTCAGATCCGTATCTACAGCAACTGATGGTAATCTTGCGAGGACTCAACAGGAAGCTTGGAATAAGGATCACAAATGAGGACGTGGACAGACTTGTCGCCGAGTTTGAAAAAGAGGGCTGCGATATAGACAAGATCATGGCTCGGGTTGTGGATGAGCTTATAGAGCGCTCTCCCGACGTTATGATCAATCATAATGTTATTGTTGTGCGACGGGCTAAGGACTATATTCATGAACATTATGAGGAGCAGATCAATCTGCAGATCGTTGCGGATGCCAACGGGGTAAGCGCCGGTCATCTTAGCAAGTGCTTTAAGAATATAGAGAAAAAGGGCTTCTCCGAATATCTTACAAGCGTCAGGCTCAATGAGGCAAAAGAGCTTATGAGAAAAGGAAACATGAGCATTCAGGAGATTGCTTATGAAGTTGGTTTTTCCGATTCCAATTATTTTGGGAAGAGCTTTAAAAAGAATGAAGGTATCACGCCCAAAGAATACTGTGCAATGCTGATCCTGGAGTCGGGACAGACGAGAAAATAATAGCAACCATTTTTTACTCTTTTTAATATTTTATTACCTTTATGAACTATTTGTTCCTTCATACAATTACGGTGTAACGGAACAAATTTTTATGGAGGTGTTTGTATGAAAAAGAAGGTTATAGGTGCTATGTTAATGGCGGTTTCTATGCTAGTGGTTGCTTGCGGCTCCGCGGGAACAACCGGAACAAATTCCGGCGCTGATTCCGCAGAAGCTGCTCCTGCAAGCGATAAGGCGGCAGCAGGTGGGGATTACACCATCAAGATGTCGACTCAGCTTAGCGAGGGATCACCTTTTGTTGACGGTTTTTACGCATGGGCTGATGCCGTTAAGGAAAAGACAGACGGACATGTTACTATCGAGGTTTATCCTTCCGCAGCTCTCGGAAGTGATGAGGATGTTATAGAGCAGGCTCTTCAGGGAGCTAATGTAGCTGTTCTTACCGACTGCGGAAGAATGGGTAATTATGTAAAAGAAATGGGAATCCTTAATGCTGCATACTTTGCGGACAACTATGAAGAGATGCAGAAATTCATGGAAACCGATACTTTTAAGGGATGGACAGATGAGCTTGAATCACAGCACGGAATTAAGATACTGAACTTTGGATGGTGCGACGGCTTCAGACATTTCCTTACCAACAAACCGATCTATTCGCCCGACGATCTTAAGGGTGTTCTGATCCGTACTCCCGGTGCCGACGTATGGAGTAAGTCAATAGAGTCTTTGGGAGCAACACCTGTTTCCACAGTAGGATGGGCAGACGTTTACAATGCGGTTCAGACCAAGACCATAGACGGTGCAGAGGGACAGACATCGGCTTCTTATCCCGCAGCTCTTTATGAAGTTCTTGATTACATGGATCAGACAGGACATATTCTCCTTATGAACGGTATCATTGTCGGAGAAAAGTATTGGGAGACAATACCCGAGGAGTATCAGAAAATAATTATCGATGAGTGCGCGGTTGCAGCACAGAACGCTTCAAAGGTTGTTCAGGATCAGGCAGCAGACAATGAAGCCAAGATGGCAGAAGCAGGTATGACTATCATTCCTCCCGAGGAAATTGACATTGAAGCATTCAGAAAAGCATCTGAGAAAGCATATGAAGAACTTGGATTTACCGAGCTTAGAGCTGAGCTGTACGAAAAGATAGGTAAGAAGTAAGGCTTAGGAGGTAATTCCATGAAGAAGTTTTATAACTGTTTTGTAAAAGCGGAAGAGGTCGTGGCTTGTCTTCTTCTCGCCGGAATAGTCGGCCTTATGTTTTTGTCGGCTGTACTTAGGAAGGCGGGACTACCTCTCAACTGGGCCGGTGATACTTCTCTTTTACTGTTTACATGGGCTTGTTTTTTTGGAGCGGATCTGGCCATCAGAGAAAAGAGTATGGTTAACGTGGACATGCTTTTGGTAAAGTTTCCTGTGAAGGTACAGAAGATCATCAGGATAGCATGTCACGTTTTGGCGATGGCTCTTTTGATATCATTTGTATATTTCGGAATTCCGCTTTGTATCGATTCCGTTGCCAGGAAATTCTCCAACATGAATCTGAGTTATTCATGGGCGAGCGCCAGTGTTCCGGCAGGAAGCATCCTTTTGCTGATCACTTCCGTTATCAATCTTTTTAAGATGATAAAGTCCGAGAACGGAACCTACGGAGTACAAGGAGGTAGCGAAGTATGCTGATTGTAATGATTACTTTTCTTGTGCTGCTAGCCATAGGAATGCCGGTGGCATTTGCGATAGGTATTGCCGGAGTTTTGTTTTTTATAATAAATCCAAGCGTACCGTACAGTATTGCCGTTCAGAAAGTTGTTTCTTCGACCCAGTCGCTTAATATGTTGTCGATACCGCTGTTTATCTTTGCGGGTAACCTTATGAATGAGACAGGTATCACGAAGAGACTTATAAAGCTTTCAAATACTCTGGTTGGTCATCTTCCGGGCCATTTGGGACAGGTGAGCTGCGTGTTGTCGACTCTTATGGGCGGCGTTTCGGGATCGGCAAATGCCGATGCTGCGATGGAATGCAGGGTTTTGGGCGCCGACATGGTTAAGTCCGGTTATTCAAAAGGCTGGAGTGCTGCGATAAACGGTGTTTCATCTTTGATCGTTGCAACGATTCCGCCCAGCATGGGCCTTATCATATACGGCTCTGTCGGTGATGTATCTATCGGAAAGTTATTTGTGGCAGGCCTTATACCGGGAATACTTATGTGCGCGGCACTTATGACGGCTGTTCACGTATCTGCCAAGAAAAGAGGATATAAGCCCGCGAGGGAAAAGAGATCTTCATTTGGCGAGATCATAAAGGCATTTGTTGAAAGTTTGTGGGCGCTTATGTTTCCCGTTATCCTTATCGTTGGAATCAGAATGGGAATCATGACTCCCGCCGAATCAGGAGCCTTTGCCGCGGTATATGCTCTGTTTATCGGATTTTTTGTATACAAAGAGCTTAATATCAAAAGACTTGTAGAATGTCTTAAGAGAAGCGTGAGAGACATCGGCGTTATCATGCTGATAGTAATGATCTCCAATATCTTCGGATACGGCATAACATACGAGAATGTTCCGAGAAAGCTTGCGCAGCTCCTTGTGGGAGTGACAAGTAACAAGTTCATCATGCTGACTCTTATCATAATCCTGCTTGCTTTTGCCGGAATGTTTGTTGAGACTACCGTGGTAGCTCTTTTGATGACACCAATCCTTCTCCCTGTTGTCCAGAGTGTCGGAATTGATCCGGTTCACTTCGGAGTTCTCATGATGACGGTGGTTACAGGAGGAATCATGACACCTCCCGTAGGAATAGCTCTTTATACCACTTCGGAGATAATGGAGTGTAAACCTCAGGAGACGGCAAAGGAAGCCATACCGTTTTATGTTGCGATATTGGCTGTTATAATGGTAATAGCTTTTATTCCACAGGTGAGTATGTTCCTTCCTAATCTGTTGTACTGATAATAGTTGTAGTCAAGGCGTAGACGCCGGGTAGCAGAGCCCGGCGGTACGCCTTTTGGTGATTTTTGAACCAAGGAGTATCAGGATATGGCATTTCGTAGGATGAAAATTGTATGTGCTGTATTGACGGGAGCGGCGACAGCTCTTTTGTCCGCATGTTCGGGAATAGTGTTGGATCAGAGTATAGGTTCCGAGCCTGAGATTATTTTGCGCTATGCCGAAGTTAATCCGTCCGATCATATCATTACCCGCACCGGTAAGTATTTTGCCGATCGTGTAAAAGAGATGAGTGACGGCCGGATTGAGATTGAGATATACGATGCGGGGAAACTTGGAAACGATGCCCAGTATTATGAGCAACTTCGGATAGGAGCCCTTGATATGTACAGGGGAAATGCCATTGCGCTTGAAGGAATATCCAATATGGAAGTCGGTGTTATGGCTATGCCGTATCTTTTCAGAGATAATGATCATTTTTGGAAAGTATGCGACGGAGAAATAGGAAAAGAAGTCCTTGCCGATATACAGGAATCAGGTTCAAATATGGTGGGACTGTGTTTTTTGGATGAGGGTGCAAGAAATATTATGACGGTAGATGCTCCGATAAAAGATATTTCGGATCTTAAGGGATTAAAGATACGGAGCATGGAAGACGAGCTTTTGTGCGATGTTATAAGAGCCACAGGTGCAGAACCCGTGGTTATGGATTATGCCGATGTTTATTCCGCACTTCAGTCGGGAGCGGTGGACGGAGCGGAGAACCCGGTATGTAGCTATTATTCAAATCAGTTTTATAAGGTTGCACCTTATTATACGGTTGATGCACACACGCATTCACCGAGCGTCATTCTTATAAGTGAGATCACATGGAAGCATTTGTCGGATGAGGATAAAAACATTTTATTGACCGCAGCGGAAATGGCCAAAGAATATAATAAAGCCGAGATAGAAGATGCGGAATCAAATGCTTATAATAAGCTGATCAAGGAAAAAGTGAAAATAACCAAAATTGATGATATATCTAAATGGCAGGAAGCAATGGAACCTGTTTATGAAGCGTATGCAGGGAATCATCGTCTGCTTATCGATAAGATTAAAAATCTTCGGTGATAATAATAGAATAGTATCTCGAATAAGTTCATTGGGAGAAGTTGAATAGTTTTTGCAAATCTGTTACAATGTACAACGGACTTTTGCTAAAATAAAGGGAAACTATACCCTTTTTTACGGAGATTTAAATATGAGTATTATTGACAAAATTATCGGAACACACAGTGAGAGAGAGCTTAAGAGGATCAGACCTATCGTTGATTCTATCGAGGCGATGAGGCCTCAGATGCAGGCTCTTTCGGACGAAGAGCTCAGAGCTAAGACAGATGAGTTTAAGAAGAGACTTTCAGAGGGACAGACTCTTGACGATATTATGCCGGAAGCTTATGCGGTTGTAAGAGAAGCAGGTAAGCGTGTGCTTGGAATGGAGCACTTCAGAGTTCAGCTTATAGGTGGTATCATCCTTCATCAGGGACGTATCGCCGAGATGAGAACAGGTGAAGGTAAGACACTCGTTGCTACACTTCCTTCATATCTTGATGCACTTGCAGGTCAGGGTGTTAACGTCGTTACAGTTAACGATTACCTTGCTAAGCGTGATGCCGAGTGGATGGGTAAGATTCATGAATTCTTGGGACTTACCGTAGGTGTCGTTCTTAACAGCATGAATGCGGAAGAAAGAAGAGCCGCATATAACTGTGACATCACATATGTAACCAACAACGAACTTGGTTTCGATTATCTTCGTGATAACATGGCTATCTACAAAGAGCAGTGCGTTCTTCGCGGACTTAACTATGCCATCATCGATGAGGTAGACTCAATCCTTATCGACGAAGCGCGTACACCTCTTATCATTTCAGGTCAGTCCGATAAGTCAACCAAACTCTATGAGGCATGCGATATTCTTGCTAAGCAGATGACTCGCGGTGAGGATATGGAAGAGCTTTCCAAGATGGATGCCATCATGGGTATAGAGAGAGAAGAGACCGGAGACTTCATCGTTAATGAGAAGGATAAGATCGTTAACCTTACAGAGCAGGGTGTTGCCAAGGTTGAGAGATTCTTCCGTATCGAGAACCTCGCAGATCCTGAGAACCTTGAAATCCAGCACAACATTATCCTTGCGCTTCGTGCTAACAACCTCATGCAGAGAGATCACGACTACATCGTTAAGGATGACGAAGTTCTTATCGTTGATGAGTTTACAGGTCGTGTAATGCCCGGACGTCGTTATTCAGACGGACTTCACCAGGCTATTGAGGCAAAAGAGCATGTGAAGGTTAAGAGAGAGTCCAAGACCCTTGCGACTATCACTTTCCAGAACTTCTTTAATAAATTTGAGAAAAAGTGCGGTATGACAGGTACGGCTCTTACAGAGGAGCGCGAGTTCCGTGATATCTACGGAATGGACGTTATCGAGATTCCTACCAACGAGCCCGTTATCCGTAAGGATCTTCAGGATGCCGTATACAAGACAAGAAAAGAGAAACTTAACGCAATTTGCGATGCCGTAGAGGCTGCACATGAAAAAGGACAGCCTGTACTTGTAGGTACAATTACAATCGAGGCTTCGGAGGAACTCAGCAAGATGCTCAGAAAGAGAGGCATCCAGCATCAGGTCCTCAATGCCAAGTTCCATGAGATGGAGGCTGAGATCGTTGCCGAGGCAGGTAAGCACGGCGCTGTTACGATCGCGACCAACATGGCCGGCCGTGGTACCGATATCAAGCTTGATGAGGAATCAAGAGCAGCAGGCGGACTTAAGATCATAGGTACTGAGAGACACGAGAGTAGACGTATCGATAACCAGCTCCGTGGACGTTCCGGACGTCAGGGTGATCCCGGTGAATCCAAGTTCTATCTTTCACTTGAGGATAACCTCATGAGACTCTTTGGTTCAGAGAGACTCATTGCTATGTTCAATGCACTTAGAATTCCCGAGGGACAGGAGATTGAGCATTCATCTCTTTCCAAGGCTATCGAGACTGCTCAGAAGAAGATCGAGTCCAACAACTATGCGATCAGAAAGAACCTTCTCGAGTACGACCAGGTTAACAATGAGCAGAGAGAGATCATATACAACGAGCGTAAGAAAGTACTTAACGGCGATTCTATGCGTGATTCCATCTACAAGATGATCACTGATATTGTAGAAGGTTCCGTTGAGACTGTAGTAGGTGAAGAGAACGATCCCGATAACTGGGATCTTAAGGAACTCAATGAGATCCTTCTTCCCACAGTTCCTCTTAAGAAGATCAACAGAGGACGTATAGATAATCTCACCAAGTCGGGTCTTATCCAGCAGCTCAAGGAAGAAGCTGTTAAGCTCTATGAGGCAAAAGAGGCTGAGTTCCCTGAGCCTGAGCAGATCCGTGAGATCGAGCGTGTAATTCTTTTGAAAGTTATCGACAGAAAGTGGATGGATCATATCGACGATATGGATCAGCTTCGTCAGGGTATCGGACTTCAGTCCTATGCTCAGAGAGATCCCAAGCTTGAGTACAAGCTTGCAGGCTATGAGATGTTCGATGATATGACCAAGAGCATCAGAGAAGATACTGTGAGACTTCTTTTCCATGTTCACATCGAAGAGAAGGTTGAAAGAGAGCAGGTTGCCAAGGTTACAGGAACCAATAAGGACGACTCTGCACAGAAGACCCCCGTTAAGAGAGTGGAAGCCAAGGTTTATCCCAACGATCCATGTCCTTGCGGAAGCGGCAAAAAATATAAGAATTGCTGCGGAAGGGCGTAAGAGGTAGTAATAATGGTAGTGCTTGATCAAATGAAGGTTGAGATTCAGAATCTGCGCGGAACTCTCGACGAGGTAACTGCGTCACTTGATCTGAATTCCAAGAAAAAGATAATAGAAGAGCTCTCTCGTGAGATGGAGGAGCCGGGCTTCTGGGACAATGCGGAGAAGGCCAACAAGAAAACAAAAGACCTCAAGAACATGCAGGATCTTGTTGCAGGTATTGAGAAGCTCAATAATCAGTACGGAGATATCATCGATCTTATCGACATGCAGAACGCAGAGGGTGTAGACGATGAAGACATGGCAGCCGAGATCAGAGCTGAGCTTGATGATTTTGAGAATACTCTTGAGAACATCCGTATCAGCAATCTTCTCAACCAGCCTTATGATAAATATGATGTAATCTTAAGACTTAACGCAGGTGCAGGCGGAACAGAGGCTTGTGACTGGGCGAGCATGCTCTATCGTATGTATACAAGATGGGCAGAGCGTAAGGGATTTACAACAGAAGTTCTCGATCTTCTTGACGGAGACGAGGCAGGTATCAAGTCAGTGACTTTCCAGATTTCAGGAACCAACGCATACGGACTTCTTAAGTCTGAGCACGGTGTTCACAGACTTGTTCGTATCAGCCCTTTCAACGCACAGGCCAAGAGACAGACATCTTTCGTATCCTGCGACGTTATGCCTGATATAGAAGAGGATGTAGATATCGAGATCAATCCCGATGACCTCAGAATCGATACATATCGTTCAAGTGGTGCCGGCGGACAGCACATCAACAAGACTTCATCCGCTGTTCGTATCACACATATTCCTACCGGCGTAGTTGTTGCTTGTCAGAATGAGCGTTCACAGTTCCAGAACAAGGACAAGGCTATGCAGATGCTTAAGGCTAAGCTCTTCATCATGAAGCAGGAAGAGAATCAGGCTAAGCTCGACGGTATCCGTGGTGAGGTAAAAGACAATGCGTGGGGCAGCCAGATCCGTTCTTATGTACTTCAGCCTTACACTATGGTTAACGATACACGTACAGGCTTCAAAGCATCAAACGCCGACGGAGTACTTGACGGCGAACTTGATCCTTTCATCAACGCATATCTTAAATGGTTAGCCACAGGCGGAAAGCCTGTAGGAGAAGCTGCAGAGGAGTAAGAATCCAAGTAATACTTAGGAGCAAAAGATAAGACAGGCGAATCATTCGCACGAGGCGATGATTTGTGAAATAAAAAAACGATAAATGCCGATTTCTATGAATGACATGAAATGAGGCATTTATCGTTTTTTGTTTCTAACAAATCACAACGAGCAGAAGTGAGACCGGATTATTTTTGCTTCTAAGTATTGCCTGGATTCTTACACCACTACTACGCAGTTTCTGCCGGAGTTTTTCGCCTTATACAGTGCGTGGTCGACGTTTTGGATTGTCTTTGCAAAGTCGCCCGTGTACTTCGATATGCCGACAGAAATAGTGAACGGTACAGGAGTGTCTTTTGACACCTCGATATCGCGACGGAATTGCTCCATGCGGGCGCAGGCGTTGTTGACGTCGCAGTCTTTTAAGATAATAATAAATTCTTCGCCGCCGAAGCGGATAACGTAGTCATCTTCATGTGTCTGCTTCGAAAGCATCTGTCCCATATAAAGGAGCGTCAGATCGCCTGTGTAGTGACCGTGCTCATCATTGACCTGTTTGAAGAAGTCGATGTCGAGCATCGCGATCGTCACAGGCTCTTTTGCATCTATAAGAGCATTTTTCGTTACTATCTTTTCAAGTAAATGTCTGTTGTAAACCTGTGTAAGCGGATCTGTTACCATGGCAAGTTCAAGCTTTTGCTGGACTCTGTAGTGATCGAGGTACACAAGAGTAAGCAGACAGTGCGAACAGAATACCGCGATTGCGCACGGAATCTGGAGTGCGATGATGATCTCCAGGTTTTCATAATGATTGAACAGATTCGATATCAGTATTTCCAAAATAAATATAAGCGATGAAAGCGCTATTTCACGTGGCCGCGACACGAAGCCTAAGGTGATGAATATGAGATTCATGATGATGAAGCCTTCGCTTGCATGAACCTTGATATTTAGGTGGTAGATTGACCAGATGGTCGCAAGTACCATACCGTGGCCGAGAACGTAATCTATAAAGACGGTGATGCCTCTGCTCTTAAAGAAGTTGGTTATGATCAGGAAAAGAAACAGAACGACAAGAATGGAAAATCTGGGGATGAGTGTAGGAAGGAAGCTTCCGTTCAAAAAATAATCGGAAAAAATGTATGTTACAGAGACTATAGCCCCGGCAATAAGACTGATGCCGACATAGTCCTGATAGTAATCGCACTTTGACTGATAGAAGTCTTCAAGGTCTTCACACGTCATTGTGCGATAATCCTTATATAAAGTCATTAACGATTTGGCGTTCGTAATTATTTTCATTTTTGTTCATCTCCCATTCCTATTTTACTAGCAATAACGTAATTTAGGAAGAGAAATCTAAAAATTTTATAAATATTATAAAGAAAAAAATAATACCCTTCCCGATACAAGGAAGGGCTGTTGTTATCAATATACTGCCGTTACGTCTGAAATTGTCTTACCGTCAAACTTAAACGACCAGATAGAGTGGCCTTTGACGCGGTGTTCGGTGAGGAAGAACGTGTCGTTTACATTGGAAATATAGTATGGTGTTCCTCCGCCGATGAAGTGATCCGCATAGACATCCGTGTACTTGCCCTTAGTAAGTGCTTCAAGAGAGTCTGTCTGCACTATCGTTGCTTTATCCTGTGCACCGGACTTATCCGTAGAGATAGTGATAAGAAAGCCCTTGTTTGCCTTGGTAAGCTGAACCATTCCCGCAAGCTCGTCCGGGACAGGATATTCTTTTTCTATCTCAAGAGTTTCAAGATTGCATTTCAAGATCTTGGAATCGGGAGCCGAATCCGATACTCCGGAAACAAAGTATATTTTTCCGTCTATTATGGAAAAAGATCTTACGTATATGTCGTCAAGACATGAGATAACACGCTTGTCCGTCATGTAAACGCGGTTCGATGAAGCTTCTCTTCTAAAGCAAAAGAGCTCTCCCGTTATCGAACTCCATACATAAAAGGTATCTGTTTCTTCGTCGTAGACTGTGTAGTGAGGCCTTGTTCCGATATCATTAAAGCGCTGAGTCAGAATAAACTTATCATCCTTTTTTTCATAGATGAGAACTCTGTTGTTCTCGGTGTCGTCGATCATATATACAGAGCCGTCGCTTGCCATCGTGTGCGGCTGAGTTGCTTCGGATGACATGATAAGCCAAGAATTTAGCGGAGCACCAAGCTCTTTTGAATAGATAACTCTGTTGTGGTAGCAGTCAACGATGAACCAGGTGTCATCAACCTTGGTGATGTATGTGGGGACGCTGAGCTCGGTATCATAGTTGTTTATCGGCTCGTACTCTGCGGCTGCCGCTTCGAGGTCCTCGCCCGCGTCGGTAAGAACAGATTCTTCCAGATATTCTTTTCCGTCATAGGGGGAAGCTTTTTCAATGATCACTGGCCCATCGACTATTTTGGGGTCCTTTTTTTTGGAACACCCAAACAGGCAGGCGGACGATGTCAGTATAAGTGCCACACAAACTGCGGTGCGGATAATAGATTTGTTTTTTATATGAAAAAAGAAATTGCTTATCGCTTTCATTTATTATTCCCGTCAGGTGTTTTATTGATATTGTAACTCATAGGAAAATTATTGAAAAGTGGCAAGTTTGGGCATTTTAAGGTAAAATTAGGTAGTGAGTATAAACAACGTTGGGGATATAAAAGCGGAGGGGATATGGTTACAGTAAGTGTTTGCATGATAGTAAAAAACGAAGAGGAGTGCCTTGGAAGATGCCTTAAGAGCCTTCAGGGGATCGTTGATGAGATGATCGTTGTCGATACGGGATCAACGGACAAGACCAAGGAGATCGCGAAGGAGTGCGGCGCGAAGGTCTACGATTTTAAGTGGACGGGCGACTTCAGTGAAGCAAGAAATTACTCTTTTTCACTTGCAACTTGTGACTATATATATGCTGCGGATGCAGACGAGGAGCTGGACGAGGAGAATCGTCAGAGATTCCTTAAGTTAAAAGAAGACATTGAAGAACTTGATATTGATATAGTTCAGATGTATTATTGCAATCAGTTGTCGTTTAGAACCGTGTACAACTATGACAGAGAGCTTAGACCCAAGCTTTTTAAGCGCGTCAGACATTTCGTCTGGGAGGATCCGATCCACGAGCAGGTTTCGCTTGAGCCCGTTGTGTGCAACAGCGACATCGAGATCATCCACAGACCCAGAGAGAATCACGCGGGAAGAGACCTCGCTTCATTCAGGAAAGCGGTTGATGACGGAAGATACTTATCAAAGAGACTTCACAACATGTACGCGCGCGAGCTTTTCATGGGCGGAACCGACGATGATTTTATAAAGGCAAAAGAGTTTTTTGAAAAGTCTGCATGCGACACCAACAGAGGCGTCGATGAGATCAAAGAGGCAAGCTGCGTACTTGCGCATGTTGCTGTGCTTGAGGACGATGCACCGGCTCTTTTAAAATACTCATTGAAAGATGCGACGACTGAGATGTCGAGCGAGATGTGCTACGAGCTCGGCGAATATTATTACGGTAAAAAGGATTACGACGAAGCTATTATATGGTTCTTTAACGGAGCTTACGAGTGCGAGAGTATCCTTGATATAAAAAAGAGTAAAGAACTTCCGAGACTTGCCCTTGCAAAGTGCTACAGAGCGCTGGGCAATGAGGAACAGGCTGCGGACTACGAAAGAGAAGCGGCCGAGTGTGAGAAAGGTGAATGATGCTGGATTTTTACAAAGGGAAAAGAGTTCTTATAACCGGTCATACCGGATTTAAGGGGAGCTGGCTTTCCAAGATACTTGTTATGGCGGGAGCGGATGTGCACGGATACGCGCTGCCACAGCCTGAAGATAACGAGAGTTTATACAAGATCGCGGACATAGAGAACATCATGGATTCGCATCTTGGCGATATAAGAAATTATGATGAGTTAAAAGAGTATTTTGATAAGGTTAGGCCCGAGATTGTGTTTCATCTCGCGGCGCAGCCTATTGTCAGAGATTCATACAAGGACCCACGCTATACCTATGAGACCAACGTGATGGGCACGGTTAATATCTGTGAGTGCGTCAGACTTTCGGATAGCGTTAAGTCTTTTCTTAATGTCACTACGGACAAGGTTTATCAGAACAATGAGTGGGAGTGGGGCTACCGCGAGGATGAAAAGCTCGACGGCTTCGATCCTTATTCCAACTCAAAGTCATGCTCCGAGCTTGTGACACATTCCTATATCAATTCATTTTTAAATGAAATGGGCATTGCGACATCAACGGCAAGAGCGGGTAATGTTATCGGAGGCGGTGATTTTGCCAACGACAGACTTATCCCGGATTGTGTAAGGGCAACTATGAAAGGGGAAAAGATAATCCTTAGAAACCCCGATTCAACAAGACCCTTTCAGCACGTGCTTGAGGCGCTTTCTGCATATCTTTTGCTTGCGCAGCTTCAGTACGAAGATAAAGCTTATGCGGGATATTACAATGTCGGTCCCAATGAGGGTGACGCCGTGACGGCAGGTAAGCTTGCGGGAAGCTATGCGGATGCTTGGAATGCGCTCATCGCTACAGGTGAAAAGAACTGCAAATATAACAATAAGCTTGAGATAGAGGTTCGTCCCGACGGCGGTCCGCACGAAGCAAATTACCTTAAACTTGACTGTTCCAAGATAAAGAGTAGACTTAAGTGGTCGCCTAAATGGAACATCGACGATGCGGTAAGAGCTACCGCGGAGTGGACATATGCCTATTTTTCGGGCGAGGGAATAGCTTCCATGGAGAAGCAGATAAAAGAGTATTTTCAGTAATAAAAGAAACAGAGTTTTGAGGAGATTTTTTTAATGAGTAACGAACAGCAGATGGCAAGAGAGCAGATACTTGAGCTTGTAAAGGACTACTACGAGCGCTTTCTTAAGACTGATAAAGAGAAGTTTAGTGAGGGAGACAGGATCCCTTATTCGGGAAGAGTTTTTGATGAAAAAGAGGTTGTGAACCTCGTTGATTCTTCGCTTGATTTCTGGCTTACAGCCGGTAGATATACCGATGAGTTTGAAGACAGATTTGCAAAGCTTTTAAATGTAAAGTTCGCAAGCCTTGTAAACAGCGGATCTTCCGCCAATCTCATCGCATTCATGGCGCTTACCGCAACAGAGCTCGGTGAGAGAAGAGTAAAAAGAGGCGACGAAGTGATCACGGTTGCCTGCGGATTCCCCACAACGATCGCACCTATCATGCAGTACGGTGCAATTCCTGTGTTTGTGGACGTTACCGTTCCCGAGTACAACATCAATGTAGAGATGCTTGAGAAGGCACTTTCAGATAAGACCAAGGCAGTTATGATCGCGCATACTCTTGGCAATCCGTTTAACCTTAAGGCGGTAAAAGAGTTCTGTGATAAGCATGAGCTCTGGCTTGTAGAGGATAACTGCGACGCGCTCGGATCTGAATATACTATAGACGGCGAGACAAGATTTACCGGAACTTGGGGAGATATCGGAACTTCCAGCTTCTATCCTCCTCATCACATCACGATGGGCGAGGGCGGCTGCGTTTATACCAACAATCCGCTTCTTCACAGACTCATTCGCAGCTACCGCGACTGGGGAAGAGACTGTATCTGTCCTCCCGGAAAAGATAATTTCTGCGGCCACAGATTTGACGGCAAATTCGGTCAGTTACCTGTCGGATATGACCATAAATATGTATACAGCCATCTCGGCTACAACTTAAAGGCAACCGATATGCAGGCGGCAGTAGGATGTGCGCAGCTTGATAAGATGGTTCCTTTTGCTGATGCAAGAAGAAGCAACTGGAAGAAACTTCACGACGGTCTTTCCGAACTCAGTGATGTTCTTGTTCTTCCCGAGCCTTCCGAAAACAGCAACCCTTCATGGTTTGGATTTATCATGATCGTAAAAGAGGGTGCGAAGGACGGTAAGGGCAACGACCTTACAAGAAATGCGATAACCAAGGCTCTTGAAGATAATAATATTCAGACAAGACTTCTCTTTAGCGGAAATGTAATAAAGCACCCTTGCTTCAATGAATTTGAGGAAGGCAAGGATTACAGAGTGGTCGGCGACCTTACAGTCACTGACAGCGTTATGAACAATGCGTTCTGGATCGGAGTGTATCCGGGACTTTCAGATTCCAAGATCGATTTCATGATCAAGGTGATAAAAGAGGCATGCAAGGGCGCGTGATGCGCGAGCTCTGCACGGGTGCGCGATTTGAGGAAAGATTATGAGTACAGGAAATAAGATTGCAATCGTCACGGGCGCGTTCGGATTTGCGGGCGCGAGCCTGACGGAAAATCTTATAAAAAACGGATATAAAGTTTATGCGGTCTGCAGGGAAGGATCTGCTCACAATAACAGGCTGCTGAGAGAACCGGGCGAGGTCCTTTCGAGCCAGGTTCGAACGTGTTGCACAGAGCAAAGCGAGGTGCAACCTCCTATTGAAAAAGTTTCTTTGCTATGCAAAGTATATTTGGACATGCAAGACTACGACAAGATTCATGAGTACGTGGACACCGAGGAATTACGTTCGGCGGAGCGCGTGCTCTTTTTCCATTTATCATGGGGCGGCGCAAGAGACGATTTTAAAGCGCAGTATGCGAACGTCGAGGGCTCGCTCAAGGCGATGGACTCGGCAATTGCGATGCAAGCTCGTTTCATTGGCATCGGCTCTCAGGCCGAGTACGGTATCTGCGAAGACGAGATCACGGAGGAAACACCTCTTAAGCCTTTCACGGCATACGGAAGCTGTAAGGCGGCTGCGTATCATCTTTTAAAGAGTAAGGCTCGTATCGGAGGCATCGACTTTGTCTGGGGCAGGATTTTTAGTCTGATCGGGAAATATGAACCCGCCGGTCGCATGTTCCCGGATCTTTGCAATAAGCTTAAAAACGGCGAGGATGTGCATCTTAGCTCCTGCGAGCAGTATTGGGATTATATGGATGTGGCTGATGCCGCCGAGGCGATCAGACTCCTTGGCGAAAAAGGAAAAGATTCCGAGAGCTATAACATTGCAAACGGTGATTATCATAAGCTCTCTTATTTTGTTGAGAAAGCGGCGGAAGTTCTCGGCGCGGATAAGAATCTCATTCACTACGGTCAAAAAGCCGAGCCGTTTGTCAGCCTGAAACCTTCTGTAAGTAAGCTTAAAGCTGATACAGAGTTTGAAATTTCGATAATTTTTGAGAAAACTTTAAGAAATACCTTTATTGACATATGACAATACAACAGATACCATTAAGATAGTGGAGAAATCTTGTTTTTCCGCATAATTTTTATGGAACAAAAACCTTTAACTATATTTATCTGGATATAATGGATGGGTATTTATGATTGATATTACGTCTGTTTTTGCGAGTAATATAGTTGGATTTCTGTTGATGGCGAGCCTGCTCCTTAGTCGAGGCTGGAGAATCCAGACCAAGAACTCTGAGAGTGGTATTTTGCTTGTGATGATATTTGCCGTCATGGTGGGCTGTGTTTTTGATCCGATAGCGTCTTTCTTGGACGGACAGCCGGGCAATGTCAGCAGGATAGGTGTTTATGTCAGCAATACTCTGCTTTTTTTCCTTAATATAGTTATAGGACCGGGATATATTACCCTTATTGAGCGTCATATCAATGAGCGACAGGGTATTAAGCAGAAGTTTTTTATTTATTCTGTTTGCGCGGTAGAATTACTGGTGCTTATCATCAATATCTTTTACCCGGTTGTATTTTACGTTAATGAGAACAATTCATATTGTCGCTTGAGCTTTTATTGGCTGTATATAGGGGCGGAGCTCTTTTTCCTTGGATATGGTCTGTACGTGTATATAGCAGCGAAGAGGAGGGGAAGATTCCTTAAGTACTTCCCTGCTTGGCAGTTCCTTGTGCCGATCATAGTCGGAATGATAGTTCAGTCCTGTGTCTATGGCATTTCGCTTATATGGCCGTGCGTTGGCGTTGCGTTTTGCGAGATTGCTATTTCTCTGCAAAATGAGAGTATCTATCTTGATAAGCTGACAGGAGCGTATAACAGATTTTACCTTGATGAATTCATGAACATGGCAAGGAGGCGCGGCGGTGAATATGCGGCTCTTATGCTTGATATGAACGGGTTTAAGAAGATAAACGATAATTTCTCACATGCAGAGGGTGACAATGCACTTATCGCGATCGCAGATATTTTGAGTAATGTGGTAAGGAGTAAGGGCGTGGTTATCCGCTTTGCGGGTGATGAGTTTATTATAGTGCTTGATTCCGTCACTGAAGAGGCGGTGACAGATTGCAAGAAAAAGATCGCGGAGTCGATCGATGAGTACAACGAGACTTCCGGAAAGCCGTACAAGCTTTCAGCGGCTGTAGGCGGCTCTGTGTATGATTTTGACGATCCGAGCGCTGATTTTATCAGCAATATAGATAAGCTTATGTACGCCGATAAGGCAGAGTATTACAAGACACACGACAGGAGAAAGAAAACGGAATAAGGGTAAAGACGGGAGATAGCAATGTACGAGAAACTGGCCGGGCTGATAGGGGAAGGTGATTTTAAGGAAGCTCTTTATGAGTTTCAGGATGAATATCTGCATATAGATGAAAAAAACAATATCGATGCGGCGAAGCTGTGCGTTTTGGAGGCTACTATCTGGGAGGCTCTGGGTGATGACACGGCTGAGTTTGACGCTATAGCTCGTGGAATAGCCTATGATGGGTCGAACTACGAGCTTTTTTATATGCTTGGTCTGTATTATAAGGATATCAATGTAAACAAGGCGTATCTGTGTATGGAGATGGCGCTGTTTTACTGCGACAATATCGATGACAGGCGCGTAATAGAAGACTCTTTTGACGAGATAATAAATTCTCCCGGTTTCAGGGTCAGAAATACCAGCATCATGATCTTGTCTTATAATGATCTGGAGCTCCTTAAGAGGTGTATCGCTTCGATTGAAAAGTATGTTCCGAAGAGTAGTTGTGAGATCGTTGTTGTCGACAACGCTTCTACGGAAGAAGGAGTTGTCGAGTATCTCAAGGATAAAAAAGAGCAGTCTGAATTTAACATCAAGCTGATCGCTTGCGATGAGAATCTTGGATTCCCCAAGGGCTGCAATCTTGGAACCAAGTATTGCGATAAGGAAAATGATGTTTTTTATCTGAATAATGATGCCTGTCTTACCAGGAATGCTCTGTTTTTCCTTAGGATGGGGCTTTACGATAACAGGGACGTGGGTGCTGTCGGACCGCTTTCAAACAGCGCATCGCTTCAGGAACTGCCACCGTCGGAGTTCTATAAGTATGCGGGAAAAGAGCTTGCGGATAACTGGCACAAGACTCTTGGCGTAGAAAAGAGCATCGAGGTGTTCAAGGGCTATGCCCACGACCACGCGTATCCCATGAGAAATGCTTATATCAAGAGGTTTAGGCTGACAGGCTTTGCTCTGCTTTTGTCATGCCAGGCAATAAACGAGGTTGCCACCGATATGAAGGTGTTTGACGAGGTCTTTTCACCGGGATATTTTGAAGATGACGATCTCGGAATAAGGCTTGCCAGAGCGGGCTTTGCACAGCTTGTTTGCAAGAATTCCCTTGTCTATCACAACGGCGGAAGCGGATTTGATGGTCATAATGACGCGCTTGAAGCCGGCAGAGAGAAGTTTAAGGAGAAGTGGGGCTTTGACATCTGGGGCTACTCGCTTCCGTGGTTTGAGGTCGCCGACGAAGTTATTGCAATGGTAAAAGAGAAGAAGGGCAGCCTTCGCATTGTTGATTTTACCTGCGGTTTTGGCGCAACGGCGTCTTATATAAAGAGTAGTTGTCCGGAAACATTTATCGCGGGCGTCTGCAGGAATTCTTTTGAAGCGGGTATTTCCAAGAGGCTTGCCGATGATGTTTGCTGGGGTGACACCAATGCCATGAGACTTCCGTGGAGCGACAGGTCTTTTGACATAGTGATCGCACCAAAGGGCGAGGTCAGCATGGGGCAGGTTATGAGATACCTTAAGCCTGACGGACTGTGGCTCGGCGCCGGTGAGGATGCTGCGAAGTCGGAGAAGGAAAGCGATATTATAAACGTTAATGCGGCGGGGTTCGACTCGGAGAAGATAGATAATCTGCTGTAATTCACAGATATAGATATAGGGGAGGGTTTTCATGAACTGTCCAAATTGCAACCGGGAGTTTCCGGACAATATGAACATCAAGATCAAGTTCTGTCCGATGTGCGGAAGCAGGCTGTTTGAGGATGGAAAAGAATATGTGATACAGGTAGAATGCGTTGGCCAAAGATCGATGGGCGAGCCTAACATGATGGTTTTTCTTGACGACAGGCAGCTTTACGAGGTTCAGGCGGGCGAGAGTATTTGTTTTGCCGCAAAAGCGGGCTTTCATACGATCAGATTCAGGCAGAAGGTAAGAAATAAGAGCATAACGCTTTTGGTTAATTCAAGCTATGCGATCAAGGCGTATTTTAATTCGCTTTCGGGGCTCATAGAGACCGGAATAACCAAATATGTTGATAATACCAATGAATTCAAGATAAATACGATGAGCCTTACGCAGCCCATAATGGTTGTTGAGAATGACAAGGCGGGCTTTGATACGCTTCTTGGAAACGACGGACCCGACTATGAATTCAGGGTTTCGAGCGGCCTTAAGGAAGGTACTCTTGCCATATACGGTGAGAGGTGTGAGTTTATTGCCGATACCAGCATGATAAAAGAAATCGTGTATTACAAGAACGTTGTCGCGGTCAAAAAGAAAATGGGCTCAATTGACATTCAATGCGATGGAAATGTCCATAAAGTTTATAGTATTCCGAAAGATATCTACAATGAGGTTTTGGCATTTTTGTCCAATAGAATTGAAGAAGTGAAGAATGCATAAAAAATGACTGAATATACGCAAAAACCAAAAAATATATATTAATAAACGAAAAACAGCACTAAGGTGCTGTTTGTTTTTTCGTCTATTGTATGGAAAATTGTAGCACGCAGCCAATTCTGGTCTGTATGCCGTTGACGGTATAAAGTGTTCATTATAACTGTGAGTTGTGAAAAATGTGTGAACACTTTAGCAAATTATTGTTTCTTACTGGATTTTCGTTAAAATGCCAAAAAACAGTCGTCAATCTTAATGAATTTTTATGTGAAAATTCCCCTAAAAAGTGAATGACGAAATTACGTCTATGTGGTAGACTTGTTTTTGCAAAAGAAAAGACATTCACATGTGAATAATAATATATCAGGAGGTTTTATCAATATGACAAAAGCTGAGATTTTAAAGAAAGAGATTTTACAGCAGTACAAGAGTGTTAGACAGTTTGCAATCGATATGTCTATCCCTTACAGCACACTTGTAACTGCTTTAGATAGGGGCATTGAAGGAATGGCTTACGGAACAGTTATTAAGATGTGTGATCGTTTGAACCTTAACCCTGTTGATTTCTCAACACTTGAGCAGGGAACAGATCTTGGAAAGAAGATCGTAGAGAACCGTGTTATGCAGCAGTACGTTAAGCTTAACAAGGCAGGTCGTAAGAAGATCCTTGATATGATGGGAGACTTCTCACAGCTTGATAAGTACCAGGCTGACTGATACTTTGGATGCACCGAAAGGCGATATCAACAATAGTATAGATAATGGTATGATTAACACCGCGGATTTGGTATAATAAAGTCCGCGGTGTTATTTTTTATGCCGCGAGCGCGGAACTTTCCGCATTACCATTTGTTATGGAGGCTTACAATATGAAATACGATTATTTAGTGGTTGGCGCAGGCCTTTTCGGAGCTGTGTTTGCCCGTAATATGGCAGAGAACGGCAAGAATGTCCTTGTTATCGATAAGAGAGACAATATCGCCGGCAATATATATACAGAAGAAAAGCTGGGCATCAATGTTCATAAGTACGGAGCTCATATTTTCCACACATCGGATAAGGAAGTATGGGAGTATGTGAACAGGTTTGCCGAGTTCAACAACTACATAAACAGCCCCGTCGCTGTTTATAAGGATGAGCTCTACAATCTTCCTTTTAACATGAATACTTTCAGCAAGATGTGGAATATCAAGACTCCCGCTGAAGCTAAGGCTATTATCGACAAGCAGGCCGAAGAAGAGAAAAAGAAGATCAATGAAAAGAAGGGTGCGGATACCTTCACTGCAGATAATCTTGAGGAGCAGGCTCTTTCGCTTGCGGGAAGAGATATCTACGAAAAGCTCGTAAAGGGCTACACGGAGAAGCAGTGGGGCAGAGATTGCACGGATCTTCCGGCATTTATTATTAAGCGCCTTCCTATGAGATTTATCTATGACAACAATTACTTTAACGACAGATTCCAGGGTATTCCCATGGGCGGATATACCAAGTTGGTTGAAAAGATATTGCTTATAGGCGATGATTCCAAGGTAAGCGGTTCGATTACGGTAAAGACGGGTGTTGATTATTATGATTTCGTCAAGCTTGCGGGCAATGTTCCGGCAGAGCCGTTTGAATCTGTTAACGGAGACTCTTTTGACAAGATTCTCTTTACAGGTATGATCGACGAGTTCTTTGGCTACAAGCTCGGAACTCTCGAGTACAGATCTCTTAGATTTGAGACAGAGGAACTTCCCGAGGTCGACAACTATCAGGGTAACGCCGTTGTTAACTATACGGAGCGCGAGATCCCTTATACAAGAATTATCGAGCACAAGCACTTTGAGTTCGGTCAGGGTAAGGGAACCATCATTACCAGAGAGTATCCCGCTGACTGGAAGCATGGCGATGAGCCTTATTATCCTATGAATGATGATAAGAACAATGAGCTCTACAAGAAGTACACCGAGCTTGCTTCGGAGTATCCGAACATTCTCTTTGGAGGAAGGCTTGGCCAGTACAAGTATTACAACATGGATCAGGTCGTAAGAGCGGCACTTGATATGTGCAAGGAGCTTGGAGCATAAACGCACTTTAAGATACTATAAACGGTCGTTTACACATATTTTTCTGCAAAAAAAGAAGCAACACGCTGATGGAGCGTGCTGCTTCTTTTCTATGAGATCAAGTCACCTACCTGCAGATAGGGACTCTTAACTATGTTTAGCTGTAATTGTTGAACATCATTCCGGAATACTCGCTGGTTATGTAAGGCGATGTAGTGTTTTTCGTCGATTCCGGGTTCTTGTAGTTAACAACCGGTCTGTCTATGTACTTCATCGGGTCTACCGAAATGTCTTTTGCCTTCTTGATAAGAGCATCCGTAAAGTTCTTGATGGATGCGAGCTGCTTGTTATCAAGAGAAGCTTCGATCGCCTGCTTGAGCAGTTCTTCGTCGACCGCTATGGTGCCGTCTCCTGAGAAAGAAATTCCGATATCTTCACAGCCCGTCATGTACAGTTTGGCGATTCCGATCGCTTCACTCTTGACTCTGTCGCTCTTGAATTTATCGTTGTATTCGCCGACGGTATCGGTCACGAATGTGTTATAGCTTTCCATGATCGACATTATGTGATGGCGAAGAGCTTCGTTGTCCTTCATTACTCCGACATGTATCGGCTTTCCGGGATCTGTCACGTCGCTTATCTGGATATCAAACTTGGAACCAACCGTAAAGTGATTGGAAACTGCGCTCTTTTCTTCACCGTTAAGTGTGAAGAGTGCGTTGGAAGCAGGCTTTATAACATTGTCGAGTCCAAGCGTCGCTACCGAGCCTTTTCCAAGGTCTCCGGAAGTTTCGTAGATATCAAACTGGTTAAAAGAGCCTTCTCTTATGCCGGTTCTGTTTGATGTGATCTCGATTGCACCAAATCCGTTCTCGAATTCGGTTATCTTTGCTTTGAGTCCGACATCTGCCTTGTTTATGAGCCTTTCAAGCTTTTGAAGAATGTCGATGTTCTTGTCTTCTTCATAAATGCTGAACTGGAACTCAAATTCCTGTGAACCGATGCTTACATCGAAGGCATAGCTTCCTTCTTTGAGTGCGGACTGCGCTTCGAGCGGAAGCGGATGTCCTTGGTTGGTCTGAACAGAAGCCAGCTGTTTAACCTCAATGTCAAAGCCGATAACGCCAACGTCCTGATCGGGAGTTTTTCCGATGTAGGAAGCGGCAACTCTGTTTGGATCGGTCGTGAACGCAGAAGTATGCGTGAGCGAAGATCTGTCTTCCTGATCGCTCAGACTGAATATATTACCCTGAAGCTGTCTCGCACGCTCTTTTATATCAATCGCATCGTAGCGGGATTCGTCATCATTGGTCAAAAGATACAGAGGGGATTGCTTGTTATGTTTAGCTATAGACTTATACACATCCCGAAGCTCATCTTTTCGATGTGCGTCAGCATGTGTGACATCTTTGGATACGTAATCCTGTATGAAATGGTTATATACGCCATTTAAAGATATGCCTGCCATACGTGCCCCTCCTTTCTTCCGTGATAACGTGCGCAATATATACTCTGCCAATCCATTGACATCAGTCGCACGAGGGCATGTTTAGCCACCTTTAGATACTTACATTATATTTTTTATTGGTCAATTGTCAACTGTTTTTTATCACAAAATCGAAGATTTTACAAAAAATTTATATATGAAATCCCGTAAATTGCTTTTGCACCCACGCTCATACTATAATGATGAGGTGTAAAGGACGGACTGATATGATATTTGCGATCACTGTTGTGGCGATACTTTTGCTTTCGGCCACGCTTTCATATAAATATAAAGATTCTTTTTATAATACTTTGCCTTTGTCGCTTGTTACCGCGATGTTGGTGCTCTATGTGCTGGCGTTTTTTAGGGGCATGCGGTTTATCGGGTTGATCTCTGTGCTGTTTATAGCGGTTCTTGGGATAGGCTTTTATCTTAAGACTTGTGTCGCCTCTTCCAAAGACGATGGGCGAAGTGTTGTTTTCAAGACTCGGTTAAAAGAGTTTTTTTCCGTAATTCCATGGATAGAGCTTGCGGTTCTTACGGTATTTCTTTTTGCCGTAAGGATTCTGACGCGTGATATGGTCTTTAATTGGTGGGATGATATCAATTTCTGGTCATCTGATGTTAAACAGCTCTTTTACCTCGGAGGATTCCCCGGTAAATACGGCAATGTTTCCCCTGAGTTTGGCGACTATCCGCCTGCGGGTTCACTTATAAAGTGGCTTTTCCTTCAGATCTCGCCGAGGGAGTATGATGAGAGCCTTCAGTTCTTCGGGTATTTCACGATGAATCTGGTTTTCCTGCTTCCTTTGTATGGTGCGGTGAAGAGAGGGATCGGCGCTGCGAGTGAGCGCCGTAGTGTCAATGGCGCGACGAATAAGATTCTTGGCGTAAAGGTTGTGCGCTACGCTTTGTGCGCGGTCACATTTCTTGCGATAGTTCTTTTCCCCGGCGTGTTCAACGGGATAATCTATTACGGAACTCCCGCGGATGTGACGATGGCGATAGTTTACGGCGCGCTTTTGTATATGATCCTTGGAGGCGGGGGTAGAGGTCCGTTTTATTCCATCAGGATATTCCTTATGACTTCGATGCTTCTTTTGACCAAGTCCGTAGGAATAGAGTGGGCGATCTTTGCGCTGGTGTTTTATTTTATCATGAATAGGAAAAAAACAGCGGGTGCAGATGACGGTTCATCAGATCTTGCTGTGAACAGCTGTGGCTCTGCGAAGGGTATGGTTATCACAATTCTCGGAAGCGGCGCGGTTTACGGAAGCTGGCTTTTGTTCTGCCTGATAAACAGGCGTGTTGCGAAGCTTACGGGCGCGGGTATCAAGATGGCTACTTCGGGAACGTATGAAGCGCCCGCCAATGCGCTTGATAAGGCGAAGTTCTTTGCACAGGGATTTTGGACGATGCCGATCCACGCAGATACTAACCTGACTTTTGACATATCGACAGGCGTTGTTGTTATATTGATATTTGCGGCGATTGCTGTTTTGGGCATAACTAAGATCATCAAGAAAAAAGAGGCGGTGAAACTTGCAGTTTTCATGGCTGTGACAGCTCTTTTGACCTATGGGATCATATTCCTTGCGCACATCTCGATATTCATGACGGAAGATCAGTATCTTGATGCGTTTACGATGTCGGTGTCTATTGCGAGGTACGGATGCCCGTTCGCGTTGGGCGGAGTGTATCTGCTGATGTGCATGTATTATGAAGGAAAAGTGGGAGTGAACCGCGCGGGGCAAGCTGCATCATCAGGTTTGAAATCTGATTCCGGCAGCAGCAGATTTACTACAATACGCGCTTGGCTCGCGGTATCTGTGTTTGCGATTTTTGTTTTTCTTACCGCCAACTACGTCGGCATTTTCGGATATCTTTTTGACCACAAGCAGGCGATGGAAGAGAATGCGGCTTACGTAGACGAGATGGTCGGAGAAGACGGTAAGGTGCTTGCGGAGACTGTTTTTGCAAATAAAGAGCTCTGGGGGAAAAGAGTTCTCGTGATGCGTGACGGTCACACCTATCACTGGGTGCACAACGCTTATATAAGCGGCAAGGCTTCTCCCGTTGCGCTTGTCTACGACGGCTTTATCGCTGAGGAAGACAGCGCGGATGTAATGGTGAGGAAGATTTCTGAAAGTCATGCTTCGTATTTATATATAGAAGATGATGAGATGCTTTCGAAAGATCTTTTTACTCCTTTATTAAAAGAGGGGGCAGAATTAGAGAGCAGGAAAGTGTATAGTATTATTTATGATAACGGCGGCGTCTTCCTGGAATGATCCGGTGCGCCGATGTTATATAAATGTCCTTGGTTTGCGAGGATAAAACGACTTATAAAGGAAAGGTAATAAAAAATGAGGAAGAGAATTTTTATCGGAGTTGCAAGTGCTGCAATGCTGCTTTTGTCGGCATGCGGCGAAACGAACATAGGGGAAAATGTAAGCGAAGCGAGGGCGCCTAAGGAAGCATCAAATACAGCTTCGGCGGAGATTTTGCAGGCTGCTTCGACGGAAGCTTCTGTAGAGCCTGTATCAAATGAAGCATCTACACAGGCCGGCACGGAGCTTTCCAATGATGCTACGGCCATGCCGGAAGATTTGATGGATGAGGCATCCAAGAAGCTATACCAAGATTTTTTTGACGGAAAAGAAAAGGCTGTATTCGATGCATCGGAAGAGTTCCACAAGTGTTTTCCGTATTATTATGATCTTTTGAAAGATAAAGAGTCCTATACGCTTGATGATCTTATTGATCTGGTTAAGGATAACGCTCATTTGGAGCGCGGCACCAAGAAATACATTGATTGTGCTCTTGATGGCAAATTGGAGCTTCTGGTATCTCTTGGGTTTGAAGACTCTAGAGGTTATGACTTTATCGTCAAAGATAAGGGTGGAGAATTAAAAATATGCTATCTTTCCGATTCCGCAGAAAGAGATTATTCTATTGTCAATTATTGCGGAGAGACGGAACGGTTTATGAATTCGGGAGATATGCATGGTTCTGAACATGGATTTATTGACGGCGAAGGTGATTATCATTTCTGGTATGTAGACTGCGAATCCGAAGCAGGTTACGGTAACGCTCGGATCGGCAATTTGCCTGAGCTTGACGGGGTAGCTTATGTTTCCGAAGAAATGCTTTCTTTTAAGAAGGAACATGAAAAGGCGGATGAATACTACTATTTCATTATGGATGACAAGGATTATAACACTATTGAAGAAGATCCTTCTTCCGACAACAATCCTTATGAAACTGTAAGGAAGGCGTATAAGGATGCGGGATACAATATTATCTCCAAGGATGAATTCGACAAAATGGTTGCGGATGTCCGCAAAAAGATCGGATATACCGATGAAGTCTACAACTTGAATTGTGAGGGATCAAGAGAGCTGTACGAGGCATTTCTTGATGATAAAGAAAAAGCCGAATTCGACGTAAGTTCCGATACCGGAGAACACGTGAAGTTTTCCGAGTTTTTGACTGACAAAGAATCATACACGCTTCGAGAAATTTTTGAGAAATTCGATGATTGGAATAAGAAGCACGATGATTGGGAACGTGAAGGCTATATAAAGAACTATACGGATGTCGGCCTTGACGGAAAAGCAGAGCTTATCATAACCATGAATGTTTATTGTGAGTATAAACCGTATATTGTTGTGAAGAATGTAGACGGTAAGCTTAAGATCTATGCTGTCGGAGATTGAGGATGCCGGAAATCCGGATAAATAATAATTAAAAGGATAGGTGAACAATGAAAAAAGTATTTGCAGTTATGGCAATCAGTTGTTTAATGCTGAGCGCATGTGGTAATTTCGGGGAGGAGCAGGTCGCAGGTGATACTTCATCGACTGAAGATGTTTCTGCACAGGCAAGTGCAGATATTAGCGATATAAACTTGATCTCAGATGAGGGATGGCGAGGCTGCTATTCCAGATTTCTAAAAGAACTTGACGGTGACGGGCAGTTTTCTCTTTTTGACCTGGATAACGATGGCATTCCCGAGCTCTTTTTGGATACTGATAAAAGCGGAACCAAAGAGATCTATGCGTATGACGAATCATCTAATACCGTTAAAACCACAGATGTTTACTGCGGATATTATACATCGGGATCTATCATGTTAAGGCAGATCAAGGATACAAATTATTTCATTACGGGACCTGCGTTTAGCGAGGATACGGTTCTGTATAAATTTGAAAACGGAGAAGCTAAGCAGATTATAGGCTGCGGAGTGGGAACTGATGATAAGCCGTACTATTATTCCGACAGCTTTGAAAAAGAAATTTCCAAAGAAGAGTTTGAAAAGACTTTTAAAGACAACACCGGAATCGAGTGGACGGCAGCTTTGCCCGGACTTAAAGGAGATCTTGGTTTGACGGGGGATCTTTCCGAGGATCTTTCTGAGGACAGTTTATATCATTCCTTTAGCGAAACAAGTGGAGTTTTTTCAGATGAGAATGTTGGTGAGATTCCTTATGATATCAGCGGATGAGATTGGAGTGCGCTATGACTTCAAAAGAAAAGGTGCTTGAATTTCTTGAATCAAATAAAGGAAAGTATATCTCGGGCGAAGCCGTTGCGGAGTCGCTTGAGCTTTCGAGGACAGCGGTCTGGAAAGCGGTAAACGAGCTTCGAAAGAGTGGCTACGAGATTGAGGCGGTGAGCAACAAGGGCTATATGCTTAAGGAGTCCAGCGACATTCTCTCGGCAGCAGGCATAATCTCTTTTCTTCCGCACGAGTATCAAAAGGCTTACAAGGATGAGGAGCTTATCTGCGTCTACGACACGGTCGGTTCTACGAACCGCTTGGCAAAAGAGCTTGCTATCGCAGGAGGCGACCATGGCTCCGTTATCATAGCGAACGTGCAGACGGATGGGCATGGAAGAAGTGACCACAGCTTCTTTTCTCCAAAGGGCGGTCTGTACATGAGCATTTTGCTAAGACCCGAATATATGGATATAGGCGAGCTTAAGCCGGATGCTGTCACAATGGCGGTCGGTAACAGTGTTATTGACGCTATTGAGGAACTGACCGGTATCACTCCTACGTTGAAACCTGTGAACGACCTTTATATAGGAGATAAGAAAGTCTGTGGAATCCTCACCGAAGCAGGTACCGAGTTTGAGACGGGGCTTGTTCAGTGGATAGTTGTCGGCATCGGCATTAACTTTGATTCCGACATAAGCTCTTTTCCCTCGGAGGTAAAAGATATTGCTACAAGCCTGTTCCTTCCGGGTAAAGCCGCGGTATCCAAAAATAAACTTGCGGCTGAGATAATAGGAAGAATTGCTGATCTGTAATATGTAAAACGCGTCGAATGTAAAATGATTCGACGCGTCTTTTTATGCGAGTTTATAACCGAGTGATTTGATGGTTTTTAGATCCTCTTCGACCGATATACCCTTTACCGTGAGCATGTTTCCTGTGATCGTAGAATTGGAACCACCCTTGAAACAGCAGATTCCCGTATCGTCAAGGATGTCTCGTCCTGCGGCAAACCTGATAGAGGACTTCGGAAGAATGAATTTGAATATAGCAACAATCCTTCTGACCTCGTCCTTTGTAAGGGTCTCTCTGTAATCCATGGGAGTTCCTTTTATGGGTTTCAGCATATTTATCGGGATCGATTCGGGCTTAATATCCGTAAGCGCAAATGCCATGTCTATGCGATCTTCCCAAGTCTCGCCAATTCCGAATATACCTCCGCTGCACAATTCAAGCCCAAGCTCATGAACGGTTTTCATGACTGCAAGTTTTTCGTCTGTCGTGTGTGTTGTGCAGATCTTTTTAAAATACTCCGGGCTTGTTTCTATATTATTATGAACTCTTTTTACACCGGCTTCTTTTAGCATCTTGAGATCTTCTTTATCCAGAAGTCCGAGTGATACGCATGGCGCGAAGCCTGTTTCTTCGACAATTCCCCTCACATTATCGCAGATCTTTTCGATTTCTTTTTTGCTTAGCTTTCTTCCCGATGAAACCTGACAGTAGTGAGTTATGCCGAGTCCGTCCAGTTTCTTGGCGTCGGCTACCACATAATCTCTGTCTCTTATTTCAAATGAAGGAATGTCTGCCTTTGAGAAGCTTGACTGCGCACAGAATTTGCAGTTTTCGCTGCAGCGACCGCCCTTTACGCTTAGGATGGCGCACATGTCGAATTTATTTCCGTTGTAGTGTTGTCTTATCTTATCCGCGGCCTCGCACAATTCTTCGAGGGGCGCGTCAACGAGGCGTAGGGCCTCTTCTTTCGTTATCTCTTTTCCGTTGATTATCTTGCCGGTAAGTTCATTAATAGTCATTTCCGTTCCTGCCTTAGTATGATAGTAAGCTGTATGATATGTGCGAAAAGCAGCTTCTGAAAAGTAGGATAGTATAGGATATGCAGATTGTCAACCAATTAATAATATAAGGTTGACAATCAGCGTTCATTCAATTACTATGTCTTTTGGAGGTGGAAACATGAAAACCAAAAGACTAGTTATTTGTGCACTGTTTGCAGCGCTTTTGTGCATATCTGCGTATTTGAGCATACCCACTATGCTGCCCATGGCGCCCAAGATTACAATGATGAATTTTGTAGTGTTTCTGATTGCGCTTCTTTTCCCGGTGAATGAATCTGTTCTTATTGGAATAGTTTGGTTCCTTCTGGGAACTGTAGGACTTCCGGTGTTTATCGGGGGCGGCGCGGGAGTCGGATATCTTGTAGCACCTTATGGCGCATATACCTGGGCATTTCTGATCGTGTTCCTTGTTCTTCCTATTATAAGAGGAAAAAAATACAACAGAATTTGGTACAGCGTATGTGGCATAATTGGAGTGCTTATAATTGATTTAGTCGGGATGCTGTGGCTTATGCATTCTATGGGCTACGATCTTAAAACGGGATTGCTTATGGGATTCGTCCCTTTTATCCCGCTTGATCTGTTAAAAGCCGTTGTGGCGGCGCAGGTAATTCCCGCATTCAGAAAGGTGCTTAATTAAGGTACCTGCGCGGAATCTGTAAGTTGTTTGGATATTTGGGAAAAAGACGCAAATTTTCGTTGACGAAGATAAAACAGTATGATATATTAGACAAGCGACATGAGATTTACGTCTTTTTTTTATGCAAAAAATTATTGTGGCGATTTAGAAGAGTACACGCCGGAGGTGAGATAATGCGTACAAGAATTACACTTGCTTGCACAGACTGCAAGAACCGTAACTATGACACAACCAAGGATAAGAAGACACATCCTGATCGTGTTGAGATGAAGAAGTATTGCCCTTTCTGCAAGAAGCACACTTTACATAAAGAAACAAAGTAATTTCATCCTTTATAGGAGGGAGACTACGGGTATGGAAGAGACCAAGGTAGTAGAAAACAAGTCCGCTACTTCTAAAAAGAAAAATTCAGGCGAAAAATTTGGCTCCGGAATTGCAGCTTTTTTCACAGGAGTTAAGGCTGAGTTTGGCAAGATCATTTGGCCGACCAAGAACGATATGATCAAGCAGACAACAGCGGTTATTGTTGTTTCTGTTATTTGCTGCGCTTTGATAGCTGTATTGGACTATGCGTTTAGTGAAGGTATTAGTTTCTTAATATCTATTGCTAAATAATAAGGAGATAATATGTCAGAAGAAATGGAAAAGTCTTTTGAATCTGATGAGGTATTATCAGATGTAGCCGTTCCCGCTGAAGGCGAAGTTGCGGCTGATACACAGAGCACTGATACAAATACAAACGAGAATGCGCACTGGTACGTTGTTCATACATATTCAGGTTATGAGAAGAAGGTTAAGGACAACCTTGAGAGCGCTATCATCAACAGACATCTTGAGGATCAGATCTTTGAAGTAAGAATTCCTCTTCAGGATGTGGTTGAGGTTAAGAACGGCGTTCGCAAGAATGTTCAGAGGAAGATGTTCCCCGGATACGTTCTTGTCAACATGGATATGAACGACGAGACTTGGTATGTTGTTCGTAATACACGTGGCGTAACAGGTTTCGTAGGACCCGGAAGCAAGCCGGTTCCGCTTACCGATGCAGAGATCAAGCCTCTCGGAATCAAAACGGATACAGTTTCCGTTGATTTCGGTGTCGGTGATGAGATCGCTGTTGTGGCAGGCGTTTGGAAAGATACTGCCGGAGTTGTTCAGAGAATGGATTTTGGTAAGCAGACTGCTACTATCAATGTAGATCTCTTTGGACGTGAGACACCGGTTGAGATCAGCTTTGCTGAGGTCAGAAAGATCGACCGCTGATAGTTTATATTTTATTTGATATTTAGGCGCATTTGTGCTTGAATATATATTGCTCGTTTTAATACGGGCATGTAACCGCTGGAGTGGGAGCATTGTCCCCCCGGGGATAATGCGCCGACCACATATTTTCAGGAGGTGCCATAATGGCAAAGAAAGTCGAAGGATATATTAAGTTACAGATCCAGGCTGGTAAAGCAACACCAGCACCACCGGTTGGACCCGCACTTGGTCAGCACGGTGTAAACATCGTTGAATTCACAAAGCAGTTCAACGCACAGACAGCAGATAAGGGTGACGTTATCATCCCTGTTGTTATCACAGTTTATGCAGACAGAAGTTTCACATTCATCACAAAGACTCCACCTGCTGCAGTTCTTCTTAAGAAGGCAGCTAAGATTCAGAAGGGTTCAGGAGTTCCTAACAAGACTAAGGTTGCAACCGTTTCTAAGGAAGATGTTAGAAAGATTGCAGAGACAAAGATGCCTGACCTTAATGCTGTAGACATCGAGGGTGCTATGAGCATGATCGCTGGAACAGCACGTAGCATGGGAATCGTAGTAGAAGACTGATGGAGGATGAGAGATGAAACACGGAAAGAAATACTTAGAAGCTGCTAAGCTTATTGATAAGACTCAGCAGTATGAAGCCGCTGATGCAATAGCTCTTGTTAAGAAGTCTGCTACTGCAAAGTTTGATGAGACTGTAGAGCTTCACATCAGAACAGGTTGTGACAGCCGTCACGCTGATCAGCAGATCAGAGGCGCTGTTGTTCTTCCTAACGGAACAGGTAAGACAGTTAAGGTTCTTGTATTCGCTAAGGGTACAAAGCTTGATGAGGCACAGGCTGCCGGCGCAGATTACGTTGGTGGTGAGGAGCTTATTCCTAAGATCCAGAATGATGGATGGCTTGATTTCGACGTTGTAGTTGCAACACCTGACATGATGGGTGTAGTTGGACGTCTTGGTAAGGTTCTCGGACCTAAGGGACTTATGCCCAACCCTAAGGCAGGCACAGTTACTATGGATGTAACTAAGGCTGTTAACGATATCAAGGCCGGTAAGATCGAGTACAGACTTGATAAGGCTAACATCATCCACGTTCCTGTTGGAAAGGCATCTTTCACAGAGGAGCAGCTTGAGCAGAACTTCAACGCTCTTATGGATGCTATCACAAAGGCTAAGCCTTCATCAGTTAAGGGTCAGTACCTCAAGAGCATTACTCTTGCAACAACAATGGGCCCCGGCGTTAAGGTTGTAGCTAACAAGTATTGATTACTTGCATAAGAATTTTTAAAGAGACGCAGAAATGCGTCTCTTTTTTGTGGTTGTAACAGACAAAACCACAAAATATGGTATAATAACCACGATATGAGCAGATATTATGACGACAAAAGACGGAGCATCAAGGTTTCTCCGGCTATAAAGATTTTTTTGGCAACACTTGCGATCATGCTAGTGGTGGGACTTCCGACTCTTTTTATCATGAAGAATATAAAGAACAACCACGCATCGAATCATGGTTTTCTGACTGATGCCTGGGAGGATATTCCTGAGGCGGGCTATGCAATGAACGCTGCGGTAACGGATGAAGAATCCGCCAAGAAGGCGATGGAAGTTGCTGAAGAAGATAAGGACTATACGCATAAGATCGGAACGTACGATGATGAGTGCGTTACTATCGGCTTTGCGGGAGATATTCTTTTTGACGAAAACTATGCCGTGGGAGATAAGTTTAAAAGGAACGGTGACACTGCGGAAGGCATCGTCGGAAGTAGTCTTTTAGAGAAAATGCGCGGCGTTGATATCATGATGATCAACAACGAGTTTCCTTATTCGGACAGAGGAACTCCGACGGAAGGCAAGACCTACACGTTCAGGGCGCGTCCCGAGACTGCCGGAATACTTAAGACCATGGGCGCTGATATCGTATCTCTTGCCAATAACCATGCTTATGATTACGGAGAAGATGCACTCGTAGATTCTTTTGACCATATAAGAGATCAGGACATTGTTTATGCCGGCGCGGGCCATAATATAGAAGAAGCGTCTCACCCTGTTTATTACATCACTGAAAGCGGCATGAAGATTGCTTTTATCTGCGCAACTCAGATCGAGAGGCTTGATCATCCCGATACGAAGGGCGCGACCGAGGATTCGCCGGGCGTCTTCAGATGCTTTAACGGTGAGCTTTTGGTTGATAAGATCAAGGAAGCCAGAGAGAAGAATGCGTATGTGATCGTGTTTGTTCATTGGGGAACCGAGAGTGCTACGGAGATCGATTATCTTCAGAGGGATCAGGCAAAAGAGATAGCGGATGCCGGAGCCAATCTTATAATAGGCGATCATCCTCATGTTCTTCAGAAGATTGATTATGTGGACGATGTTCCTGTTGTTTATAGTCTTGGTAATTTTATTTTTAACTCCAAGACACTTGATACGGGAATGGTTATCACGACACTTCATAAGAACGGAGCGGTAAACCTTCAGTTCGTGCCTGCGATTCAGAGTGGCTGCTGTGTCAATGAAGCAGAGGGCGAGGAAAAGAGCAGGATACTTAATTGGATGGCCGGTATTTCACCCGGAGTTCATATAGATGAAAAAGGATATATTAGTCCTTGACAACATATATTTATTATGATAAATTATCTAAGGTTGTCGTAAGAATAGATGACAACCGTGCCGAAGACAGCAGGTGTTCCGAGAGGAACGTAATGTGAAAACGCCTGCCGAGGAAAAGTTATGATTAGACTTTTAGCCTCTCGATGTCTTCGAGAGGTTTTTTTTCGGCGGTAAATTCTATAAGGAGGTAAAAAGAATGGCAAAGGTTGAACTTAAAAAGCCTGTAGTTGAAGAGATTTCTGAGAAGATTAAAGACGCACAGGCGCTCGTACTTGTAGATCACCGCGGACTTACTGTTGCACAGGATACTGAGCTTCGTAAGAAACTTCGTGAAGAAGGCGTTACATATAAGGTTTACAAGAATACGATGATGAACTTCGCATTCAAGGGAACAGATTTCGAGCAGCTTAAGGATCTTCTTAACGGACCCAGCGCAATGGCTGTATCTACTAACGATCCTGCAGCTCCCGCTCGTGTGCTTTATGACTTCGCTAAGAAGGCTAAGGCTCTTGAGATTAAGGGTGGTGTTATAGAAGGAAAGTTCTATGACGCTCAGGCAATGTCTGAGATCGCTGCTATCCCTTCAAAGGAAGTTCTTCTTTCCAAGTTGCTTGGCTCTATGCAGTCACCTATCGCAAACTTCGCTCGCGTTATCAATCAGATCGCAGAGAAAGGCGGTGCAGGTGAGGCAGAGGCACCCGCAGCTGAGGAGGCAGCTCCTGCAGCAGAAGAGGCACCTGTTGAGACAGCAGAAGCTCCCGCTGAGACAGCTGAGGCTCCCGCAGCAGAGGCAGAAGCACCTGCAGCAGAGTAATCTGTGCGTTGCTTCATAATTTTAACAACACTAATTTATTGATTATTATACGGAGGTATATAAAATGGCAAAGTTATCTACAGCAGAAATCATTGATGCTATCAAAGAGTTAACAGTTCTTGAGTTAAACGAGCTTGTAAAGGCTTGTGAGGAAGAGTTCGGCGTATCTGCAGCAGCAGGCGTTGTAGTTGCAGCAGCTGGTGCTGGCGCAGGTGCAGGCGGAGAAGAGAAGTCTGAGTTCAACGTTGAGCTTACAGAGGTTGGACCTAACAAGGTTAAGGTTATCAAGGTTGTTCGTGAGATCACAGGTCTTGGACTTAAGGAAGCAAAGGATCTCGTAGACGGAGCTCCTAAGATGATCAAGGAGAACGCTTCTAAGGCTGAGGCTGATGATATCAAGGCTAAGGTTGAGGCTGAGGGCGCTAAGGTTACTCTTAAGTAATTGATATTCGTGTCAAAAGCAAAAGGTCTATCGCATGCTTGCGTGCGATAGACCTTTTATTTTTGACCGTAACAGTTATGAGGAAGAAGCATGTTAATGCGTATTCCGAATATCTGTAGAATTGCGAGAGCACTATGTGCGGAGCAATTCGTATATCAATTACAGCACAAGTACGAAGCAATCCGTATATCGCTTAGTTGTGATATTTATTTTTTTGTAAAAAAACTCATAAATTTCTTATTGACATGAAGATTTTTTAGAAGTACAATGGAAAATGCACTATTGTGGTGTAATGGGTCTTTTTGCGCGCTTTTTTAAAGTGCCCGGACAGACTCTGCAATATATATCAATACTAAAAGAACGGGGTGAATGTCAATGGAAAAAAACAGATTACATCCTACCGGCTCTGGTAAGAACATACGAATGAGCTTCCAGCGCCAGAAGGAAGTCCTGGAGATGCCGAACCTGATTGAAGTTCAGAAGAATTCATATCAGTGGTTTCTTGACGAAGGCTTGAAGGAAGTCTTTGACGATATCTCTCCTATTGAGGACTACAGTGGCAAACTCAGTCTGGAATTTGTTGATTTCAAGCTTTGCGAGGATGAGATCGACAAGAATAAGAATACGATTGAGAAGTGCAAGGAGAGAGATGCAACATTTGCTGCACCTTTAAAGGTAAAGGTTCGTCTTCATAATAAGGAGAAGAACGAGTTTACCGAGCATGAGATCTTTATGGGTGACCTCCCTCTCATGACTGCAACAGGTACCTTTGTAATCAACGGAGCTGAGCGTGTTATCGTCAGCCAGTTGGTACGTTCACCCGGTATCTATTACGATATTACATACGATAAGATCGGTAAGGAGCTTATTGCATGTACCGTTATTCCTAACAGAGGTGCATGGCTTGAGTACGAGACCGATTCTAATGACGTATTCTACGCAAGAGTAGACAGAACGAGAAAGGTTCCCGTTACTGTTCTTATTAGAGCGCTCGGAATCGGAACAAATGAAGAGATTCTTGAACTCTTCGGCGATGAGCCCAAGATTCAGGGAAGTTTTTCTAAAGACCCTTCTACAGATTATCAGAGTGGTCTTCTTGAGCTGTACAGAAAAATACGTCCCGGTGAGCCTCTTTCTGTTGAGAGTGCAGAGAGCCTTATCAACGCTATGTTCTTTGATGCAAGAAGATATGATCTTGCCAAGGTTGGTAGATATAAGTTCAATAAGAAGCTTCACTTCAAGAACCGTATCAACGGACACGTTCTCGCTGAGGATGTAGTTGATGAGTTCACAGGTGAGATGATCGCTTCAGCAGGAACCAAGGTTGATCGTGCACTTGCTACAGAGATCCAGAACTGTGCTATTCCTTATGTATTCCTTCAGGAGGAAGAGCGCAACGTTAAGGTTCTTTCCAATATGATGGTAGACATCACACACTTCATTGACTGTGATCCTGCCGAGCTTGGAATCAACGAGGATGTTTACTATCCCGTACTTAAAGAGATCCTTGATGAGTACACAGCCAAGAACGACCCCGAAGGACTTGCTGAGACCATCAAGAAGCGTGTACATGATCTTATTCCAAAGCACATTACAAGAGAAGATATCATTGCTTCTATTAACTATAATATTCATCTTGAGTACGGCATCGGTAACGATGATGATATCGACCACCTCGGAAACAGACGTATCCGTTGCGTAGGCGAGCTTCTTCAGAACCAGTACCGTATCGGACTTTCAAGACTTGAGAGAGTAGTTCGTGAGAGAATGACAACTCATGACACTGAGGAAGTTTCTCCTCAGATCCTTATCAACATCAAGCCTGTACAGGCTGCTGTTAAGGAGTTCTTCGGTTCATCACAGCTTTCACAGTTCATGGACCAGAACAACCCTCTCGGTGAGCTTACTCACAAGAGACGTCTTTCAGCACTTGGTCCCGGTGGTCTTTCAAGAGACAGAGCCGGATTCGAGGTTCGAGACGTTCACTATACACACTATGGTCGTATGTGTCCTATCGAGACACCTGAAGGACCTAACATCGGTCTTATCAACTCACTTGCAAGTTATGCAAGAGTTAACGACTATGGTTTCGTTGAGGCGCCTTATCGTAAGGTTGACCAGTCAGACCCTGAGAATCCAAGAGTAACTGACGAGGTTGAATACCTTACAGCCGACGAAGAAGATAATTACCATGTAGCTCAGGCTAATACTCCTCTTGATGAGAACGGTTTCTTCAAGAGAAATACAGTATCAGGCCGTTACAGAGAAGAGACATCAGCATATCCCAAGACAGCTTTTGAGTATATGGACGTGTCTCCCAGAATGGTATTCTCAGTTGCTACAGCACTTATTCCTTTCCTTGAGAACGACGATGCTAACCGTGCCCTCATGGGATCAAACATGCAGCGTCAGGCAGTGCCGCTTCTTACAACAGAAGCACCTGCAGTAGGAACAGGTATGGAGCGCAAGGCAGCCGTTGACTCAGGTGTCTGCGTTGTCGCAAGAAAAGCCGGAACTGTTGACTTTGTTGACAGCAAGCTTATCCAGATGACATACGATGACGGTGAGAAGGAAGAGTTCCACCTCATTAAGTTCCAGAGATCCAACCAGAGTAACTGCTACAACCAGAGACCCATTGTATTCAAGGGCGACCACGTTGAGGCAGGACAGGTTATCGCAGACGGTCCTTCAACTTCACAGGGAGAACTCGGTCTTGGTAAGAACCCTCTTATCGGTTTCATGACATGGGAAGGTTACAACTACGAGGACGCTGTTCTTCTTTCAGAAAGACTTGTTCGTGATGATGTATTTACATCTGTACATATAGAAGAGTACGAGGCAGAGGCTCGTGAGACCAAGCTCGGACCCGAAGAGATTACACGTGACGTTCCCGGTGTCGGTGACGATGCACTCAAGGATCTCGACGATCGCGGAATTATCCGTATCGGTGCAGAGGTTCGTGCGGGTGATATCCTTGTAGGTAAGGTTACTCCTAAGGGAGAGACAGAGCTTACAGCTGAGGAGAGACTCCTTCGTGCTATCTTCGGTGAGAAGGCAAGAGAAGTCAGAGATACATCTCTTAAGGTTCCTCACGGAGAATACGGTATCGTTGTTGATGCCAAAGTATTTACAAGAGAAAACGGTGATGAGCTTTCACCCGGTGTTAACCAGGCTGTTCGAATCTACATCGCTCAGAAGAGAAAGATCTCTGTAGGTGATAAGATGGCCGGACGTCACGGTAACAAGGGTGTCGTTTCAAGAGTACTTCCTATAGAAGATATGCCTTATCTTCCTAACGGCAGACCTCTTGATATCGTGCTTAACCCCCTCGGCGTTCCTTCCCGTATGAATATCGGACAGGTTCTCGAGATTCACCTTTCACTTGCTGCAAAAGCACTTGGATTTAATATCGCAACACCTATCTTTGACGGTGCTAACGAGATAGACATTCAGGATACTCTTGAGATGGCTAACGATTACGTTAACGACTCATGGGAAGATTTCGAAAAGAAATATAAGGATCTTGTACATCCCGAGATAATGGATTATCTCTATGAGAACAGAGATCACAGAGAGCTCTGGAAGGGCGTTCCGATCAGATCAGACGGAAAGGTACAGCTCCGTGACGGTAGAACAGGACAGAAGTTTGACAGCCCGACAACTATCGGACACATGCATTACCTCAAGCTCCATCACCTTGTAGACGATAAGATCCACGCACGTTCAACCGGCCCTTACTCACTTGTTACACAGCAGCCTCTCGGCGGTAAGGCACAGTTCGGTGGACAGCGTTTCGGAGAGATGGAGGTTTGGGCTCTCGAGGCTTATGGTGCTGCATATACTCTTCAGGAGATTCTTACAGTTAAGTCTGATGACGTTGTAGGACGTGTTAAGACATACGAGGCTATCATTAAGGGCGATAACATCCCTGAACCCGGTGTACCTGAGTCATTCAAGGTCCTTTTGAAAGAGCTTCAGTCACTCGGTCTTGATATCAAGGTTCTCCGTGAGGACAACACAGAAGTTGAAATCAAAGAGAGCGTAGATTATACGGATTCTGATTATCGCTATGAGATCGAAGGTGATACTTCGGGACGTGATTACGGCCAGGAATCATTTGAGGCAAACGGATATACTCAGCAGCGCTTTGATGAGAGCGGCGAGCTTGTATCAGAGGTTGAGAATTCCGGAAGCTTCGATTCAGATGAAGATTTCGATGATTTTGGCGATGCATCTGATGACGAGTAATTTGCAGTAACTAATAAAGCAAAGAAAAGAGGTTACGAATGTCTGATTCAACTATGAATAAAGCAATAAATGAAGCTTCCAGCGGCAGATCAACACAGCAGCAGACTTATCAGCCGATGACTTTCGACTCCATCAAGATCGGTCTTGCTTCTCCTGAGAAGATCAGAAGCTGGGTACACAGAATAGATAACGATCCACTCAGTGGACAGGTTACCAAGCCTGAGACAATCAACTACAGAACACTTAAGCCTGAAAGAGACGGTTTGTTCTGCGAAAGAATTTTTGGACCTACCAAGGACTGGGAATGTCACTGCGGTAAGTACAAGAAGATCAGATATAAGGGTGTTGTCTGCGACCGTTGCGGCGTAGAGATCACCAAATCAAGCGTACGTCGTGAGAGAATGGGATACATCGAGCTTGCAGCTCCCGTATCACATATCTGGTACTTCAAGGGTATCCCCAGCAGAATGGGACTTATCCTTGACCTTTCACCCCGTGTTCTTGAAAAAGTATTGTATTTTGCTTCTTATATAGTACTTGATCCCGGTGAGACAACACTTGAGTACAAGCAGGTTCTCTCCGAGAAAGAATATCAGGACGCAAGAGAAGAGTGGGGCGGCAAGTTCCGCGCAGGAATGGGTGCTGAGTCCATAAAAGAGCTCCTTCTCGATATCGATCTTGAGAAAGAGTATCAGGAGTTAAAAGAGGGTCTTGATACTTCAAGCGGACAGAAGAGAGCAAGAATTATCAAGAGACTTGAGGTTGTAGAGGCATTCAGAGAGTCAGGAAACCTTCCTGCATGGATGATCATGGACTGCATCCCGGTTATTCCTCCGGATCTTCGTCCTATGGTTCAGCTTGATGGCGGACGTTTCGCTACATCTGACCTTAACGATCTTTACAGAAGAATCATTAACAGAAACAACAGACTTAAGAGACTTATGGATCTCGGAGCTCCCGACATCATCGTTCGTAACGAGAAGAGAATGCTCCAGGAGGCTGTTGATGCACTTATCGATAACGGTAGAAGAGGAAGACCTGTAACAGGACCCGGTAACAGAGCACTTAAGTCACTTTCAGACATGCTTAAGGGTAAGTCGGGACGTTTCCGTCAGAACCTTCTCGGTAAGCGTGTAGACTATTCAGGACGTTCGGTTATCGTCGTTGGACCCGAACTTAAGATTTATCAGTGCGGACTTCCTAAGGAAATGGCCATCGAGCTCTTCAAGCCTTTCGTTATGAAAGAGCTTGTTTCCAGAGGAATCTCACAGAACATAAAGAACGCCAAGAAGCTCGTTGAGAGACTTGATGAGCAGGTTTGGGACGTTCTTGAGGATGTAATCAAAGAGCACCCTGTTATGCTTAACCGTGCTCCCACACTTCACAGACTTGGTATTCAGGCATTTGAGCCTATCCTTGTAGAAGGTAAAGCTATTAAGCTTCATCCTCTTGTATGTACACCCTTCAACGCCGACTTCGACGGTGACCAGATGGCTGTACACCTTCCATTGTCAGTAGAGGCACAGGCTGAGTGCAGATTCCTTATGCTCTCACCCAACAACCTTCTTAAGCCTTCTGACGGTGGCCCTGTAAACGTTCCTACACAGGATATGGTACTTGGTATTTACTACCTCACACAGGAAAGACCCGGAGCCCTTGGCGAAGGAAAAGTCTTCAAGAGCGTAGACGAGGCTATTCTTGCATACGAGAACGGTTACATTACACTTCAGTCAAGAATTAAGATCAGAATTGAAAAGAAGAATGCCGAAGGTGAGGTTTCTACAGGATTTGCAGAATCAACACTCGGAAGATTCCTCTTCAACGAGATCATCCCTCAGGATCTTGGTTTTGTAGACAGAACCAATCCCGAGAATACATTCAAGCTTGAAGTTGACTTCATGGTTGGTAAGAAACAGCTTAAGCAGATCGTTACCGCTATGATCAACACACACGGAACATTCGCAACTGCAGAGGTTCTTGATAATATCAAGGCAACAGGTTACCACTACTCAACAAGAGCAGCTATGACCGTTTCCATCGCCGATATGACAGTGCCTCCTCAGAAGCAGCAGATGCTTGATGAAGCTCAGGCAACTGTTGATAAGATTGCAGCTAACTATCGTCGTGGTCTCATCACAGACGAAGAGCGTTATCGTGCGGTAGTTGATACTTGGATGGAGACCGATAAAGAGCTCACAGAAGTGCTTCTTGCAGGTCTTGATAAGTACAACAACATCTACATGATGGCTGACTCAGGTGCCCGTGGTAGTAACCAGCAGATCAAACAGCTTGCAGGTATGCGTGGACTTATGGCCGATACAACAGGTCGTACCATCGAGCTTCCTATCAAGTCTAACTTCCGTGAAGGACTTGACGTTCTGGAATACTTCATGTCAGCACACGGTGCTCGTAAGGGACTTTCAGATACGGCTCTTCGTACAGCCGATTCCGGATACCTTACACGTCGAATGGTAGACGTATCTCAGGAGCTTATCATTCGTGACATCGATTGCTGCGAAGGCAAGGAAGTTATCCCCGGAATGACCGTTAAGGCATTCATGGACGGAAAAGAGACAATCGAGCCTCTTAAGGACAGAATCACAGGAAGATATTCCTGCGAGACTATAAAAGATAAGGACGGCAACGTTCTTGTTAAGAAGAATCACATGATCACTCCTTCAAGAGCTGAGAAGATTCTTACAATAGGTGTCAATGCTAAGGGACAGCCTGTTGATGCAGTTAAGATCCGTACAATCCTTACTTGCCGTTCACACAACGGAATCTGTGCTAAGTGCTACGGCGCTAACATGGCAACAGGTGAGGCAGTTCAGGTCGGTGAGGCAGTTGGTATCATCGCTGCACAGTCAATCGGTGAGCCCGGTACACAGCTTACCATGAGAACATTCCACACAGGTGGTGTTGCCGGTGGCGATATCACACAGGGTCTTCCCCGTGTCGAGGAGTTGTTCGAGGCAAGAAAGCCTAAGGGACTTGCGATCATCTCAGAGCTTGACGGTCAGGTTGAGATCAGAGACACCAAGAAGAAACGTGAAGTTATCGTAACCAACGATGAGACAGGCGAGTCAAAAGCTTATCTTATCCCTTACGGATCACGTATCAAGGTTCAGGACGGAACAACAATCGAAGCCGGTGACGAGCTTACAGAAGGTTCAGTTAACCCTCACGATCTTCTTAAGATCAAGGGAATCCGTGCAGTACAGGATTACCTCTTAAGAGAAGTTCAGAGAGTTTACCGCTTACAGGGTGTTGATATCTGCGATAAGCACATCGAGGTTATCGTTCGCCAGATGCTTAAGAAAGTAAGAATCGACGAGAGCGGAGATACAGATTTCCTTCCCGGAACACTTGTTGATGTTCTTGATTTCGAGGATAAGAACGAGGCACTCATCTCTGAGGAGAAGAGACCTGCGGAAGGTAAGCAGGTAATCCTTGGTATCACCAAGGCAGCACTTGCAACCAACTCATTCCTTTCAGCAGCATCATTCCAGGAGACAACCAAGGTTCTTACTGATGCAGCTATCAAGGGTAAGGTTGATCCTCTTATCGGACTTAAAGAGAACGTTATTATCGGTAAGCTTATCCCTGCCGGAACAGGTATGAAGAGATACAGAAACACAGCTCTTAATACCGACGCCAACTTCGAAGATGCAGAGAAGCTTATCCTTAAGAAGAAAAAGAAGGACATCGAAAAAGAAGAGATCATCGAAGATGAGATCGAGATTGACGATGAAGTTTCTGTTTCTGACGACGAAGAGTAATCATAAATGTAATATCGTTCCTGCGAATCTTAACCGGTTCGCAGGAACTTCCATGAAAAATATTTGTTGACAATGAAAAAAATTGTCTATATAATTCATAATTGCGTGTATAGACAAGAGGGTGAAACTATGCCCTTTTGTTTTATGCTATAAATCGCGGGTTATGAATCCGCTTTTTATATTAGTTTTTCTTATCAAAATAGGAGGTAAAAGGAATGCCAACATTTAACCAGTTAGTTAGAAAGGGTCGTCAGACATCTGTAAAGAAGTCTACAGCACCTGCGTTGCAGAAGGGTTTTAACTCTCTTCACAAGAAGGCAACTGCAACAGCTTCTCCTCAGAAGCGTGGTGTTTGCACAGCTGTTAAGACAGCAACCCCTAAGAAGCCTAACTCTGCTCTGAGAAAAATCGCCAGAGTACGTCTTTCTAACGGTATTGAGGTAACAAGCTACATTCCCGGAGAAGGTCACAACCTTCAGGAGCATAGCGTTGTTCTTATCCGTGGCGGAAGAGTTAAGGATCTCCCTGGTACAAGGTATCACATTATCAGAGGTACTCTTGATACTGCAGGTGTAGCCGACAGAAAACAGGCTCGTTCTAAGTATGGCGCTAAGAAGCCTAAGGCTGCCAAGTAATTTATTTTAAGTAACAGATCTAATTTTAAAAGTGTTGGTGTTCTATTCTATATAAGTAGTAAAGAAACCGCACGTACACTAAATTAGTGAGTACCGTTGATTTTAGCAATTCTAAAGGAGGGAAGAACCGTGCCGCGTAAAGGACATATTGTAAAACGTGACGTATTAGCAGATCCTTTATACGATAACAAGGTTGTAACCAAGCTTGTTAATCAGGTAATGCTCGATGGTAAGAAGGGCGTTGCTCAGAAGATCGTATATGGTGCATTTGCACAGGTAGAAGAGAAGGGTGGAAAGCCCGCTCTTGAAATTTTCGAGGGAGCTATGAATAACATCATGCCCGCTCTCGAAGTAAAAGCAAGACGTATTGGTGGTGCTACATACCAGGTTCCTATTGAGGTTAGACCAGACAGACGTCAGGCTCTTGCACTTCGTTGGCTTGTAACTTTCTCACGTGCAAGAGGCGAGAAGACTATGGTAGACAGACTCGCTTCAGAGATTATGGATGCATACAATAACACTGGTGCAGCTGTAAAGAGAAAAGAAGACATGCACAAGATGGCAGAAGCAAACAAGGCATTCTCACACTACAGATTCTAATCTGGTGAGATTTCAGATTTTTAGGAGGAAGAACCTTTGGCTGATAGACAATACCCATTGGAGAGAACCAGGAACATCGGTATCATGGCTCATATCGACGCAGGTAAGACTACTCTTACAGAGCGTATTCTTTACTATACCGGTGTAAACTATAAGATTGGTGAGACCTATGAAGGTACTGCTACCATGGACTGGATGGAACAGGAGCAGGAAAGAGGTATCACAATCACATCCGCAGCTACAACATGCCACTGGACACTTCAGGAAAACGGTAAGACTAAGCCCGGCGCTCTTGAGCACCGTATCAACATCATTGATACACCCGGCCACGTAGACTTCACCGTTGAGGTTGAGCGTTCACTTAGAGTACTTGATGGCGCCGTAGGCGTATTCAGTGCTAAGGAAGGTGTTGAGCCTCAGTCTGAGAACGTTTGGCGTCAGGCTGACGGATTTAATGTTCCTCGTATGGCATTCATCAACAAGATGGATATCATCGGAGCAAACTACTACGGAGCAGTTGAGCAGATCCGTAACAGACTTAAGAAAAATGCTATTATGATCGAGATCCCTATCGGAGCTGAGGATCAGTTCCAGGGTGTTATCGACCTTTTCGAGATGCAGGCATACATCTACAACGATGATAAGGGTGAGGATGTTACTATTGGTGAGATCCCCGCTGACCTTAAGGATGACGCTGAGCTTTATCATGGCGAACTCGTTGAGAAGATCTGCGATCTTGATGAAGATCTTATGATGGAGTACCTTGAGGGTAATGAGCCTTCTAAGGAAGAGCTCAAGGCAGCACTTCGTAAGGCTACTTGCGAGTGTAGAGCATTCCCTGTTTGCTGTGGATCTGCCCACAAGAACAGAGGTATCCAGAAACTTATCGACGCAGTTATTGAATTCATGCCTTCACCTGTTGATATCCCTGCATGTAAGGGTACTGACATGGATGGTAATGAGATCGAGATTGAGTCAACAGATGATGGCCCGTTTGCAGCACTTGCATTCAAGATTGTCAGCGATCCTTTCGTTGGAAAGCTTGCATTCTTCCGTGTATATCGTGGTACAGCAAACTCAGGTTCATACGTACTTAACAGCTCAAAAGATAATAAGGAACGTCTTGGACGTATTCTTCAGATGCACGCTAACAAGAGATCAGACCTTGATAAGGTTTACTCAGGTGATATCGCTGCTGCAGTTGGACTTAAGAACACTGTAACAGGTGACACACTTTGCGATGAGAAGAATCCTGTTATCCTTGAGTCTATGGAATTCCCTGATCCTGTTATCGAGCTTGCTATCGAGCCTAAGACTAAGGCCGGTCAGCAGAAGCTTGACGAGGCTCTTCAGAAGCTTGCTGAAGAAGATCCTACATTCAGAGCTCACACTAACTCTGAGACAGGTCAGACAATCATTGCCGGAATGGGTGAGCTTCACCTTGACATTATCGTAGACAGACTTCTTCGTGAGTACAAGGTTGAGGCTAACGTTGGTGCTCCTCAGGTTGCATATAGAGAGGCACTTACAAAGGCAGTTGATATTGAGTCTAAATATGCTAAGCAGTCCGGTGGACGTGGACAGTACGGACATTGTAAAGTTCGTTTCGAGCCCATGGATGCCAACGGAGACAATCTTTACCAGTTCGATAGCGAAGTTGTCGGCGGTGCTATTCCTAAGGAATTCATCCAGCCTATCAGCGAAGGTATCGAAGAGGCTATGAAGGCCGGAACACTTGGTGGATATCCTGTTGTAGGTGTACACGCTACTGTATACGACGGATCATATCATGAAGTCGACTCTTCAGAAATGGCATTCCACATCGCAGGATCTATGGCGTTCAAGGATGCTATGCAGAAGGGTGCACCTGTTCTTCTTGAGCCTATCATGAAGGTTGAGGTAACAATGCCCGAGGAATACATGGGTGATGTTATCGGTGATGTAAACTCACGTCGTGGACGTGTAGAAGGTATGGACGATCTCGGCGGCGGTAAGATCGTAAGAGCTTATGTTCCTCTTGCTGAGATGTTCGGATACGCTACAGACCTTCGTTCAAGAACTCAGGGTCGTGGTAACTACTCAATGTTCTTTGAGAAGTATGAGCCCGTTCCTAAGAACGTTCAGGAGAAAGTTCTTACAAATAAGGCGAAATAATTATTGATAAAACGCCGAAGTTTTAATATAATCGATGTAGTCGGTTAAATTATGTATGTAAATGTTGATTAACATTTAACCTAAGGAGGATATTTAGAAATGGCAAAAGCTAAGTTTGACAGAAGCAAACCACACGTTAACATTGGTACAATCGGACACGTTGACCATGGTAAAACAACTCTTACAGCAGCTATCACAACTGTTCTTGCAGACAGAGGATTTTCACCTGCTGTTGCATTCGATCAGATCGATAAGGCTCCCGAAGAGAAAGAGCGTGGAATCACAATTAACTCTGCTCACATCGAGTATGAGACAGCTAGCAGACACTACGCACACGTTGACTGCCCTGGCCACGCTGACTATGTAAAGAACATGATCACTGGTGCAGCTCAGATGGATGGTTCTATCCTCGTTGTTGCTGCTACAGACGGTGTTATGGCACAGACTAAGGAGCACGTTCTTCTTGCTCGTCAGGTTGGTGTTCCTTACATCATCGTATTCATGAACAAGTGTGATATGGTTGATGATCCTGAGCTTCTCGACCTCGTTGAGATGGAGATCAGAGACCTTCTTACAGAGTATGAGTTCCCTGGAGATGACACACCTATCATCCGTGGTTCAGCTCTTAAGGCTCTTGAGGATCCTAAGTCTGAGTGGGGCGATAAGGTTATGGAGCTTATGGACACAGTTGATTCTTACATCCCTGAGCCTACTCGTGAGACAGATAAGCCTTTCCTTATGCCTGTTGAGGACGTATTCACAATCACAGGACGTGGAACAGTTGCTACTGGTAGAGTAGAGAGAGGTTCACTTAACCTCAACGACGAAATCGAAATCGTTGGTATCAAGGAAGAGACATCTAAGTCTGTTGTAACAGGTATCGAGATGTTCCGTAAGACAATGGATTACTGCGAGGCTGGTGACAACGTAGGTCTTCTTCTTCGTGGTGTTGACCGTGAAGGTATCCAGAGAGGTCAGGTTATCACAAAGCCCGGCACAGTAACTTGCCATACAAAGTTCACTGCTGAGGTTTACGTTCTTACTAAGGACGAGGGTGGCCGTCATACACCTTTCTTCACAAACTACAGACCTCAGTTCTACTTCAGAACAACTGACGTTACAGGTGTCTGCAACCTTCCCGATGGTGTTGAGATGTGCATGCCTGGTGACCACGTAACAATGTCTATCGAGCTTATTCACCCCATCGCTATGGAGCAGGGTCTTAAGTTCGCTATCCGTGAGGGTGGACGTACAGTTGGATCAGGTAAGGTTGCTACAATCGTAGAGTGATCTACCTTCTAGCTTTTAGCTAAATGCAAATATAAAGAGCTTCGAGCCTTGTGCTCGGAGCTCTTTTTTATTTGCTTTTTCTATAAACATTCACCGAGTTTAAACCGATATATACGATATAAGGATAACTATACATATTTATCACTAACACAGGAGGAGCCTTATGCGTATACAAGAGAACATGGATGTTCAGAATAATCTTTATCCCACACAGGAGCCGATCGATCCCGATAAAGTCAAAACAAGTGACAAAGGAAAGAATGTTTCTGTGTCAGGAGCCAATCTCAAAATTCAGAGCTTGCTTGAGCAGCGTCAGGACTTTGCTAAGAAGAATGCGCTTAAGATCGTAGCGGATGCATTTGGCGGAGAGAAGAAGCTTGATGCTCAAATGCAGTCAATAAAGGATCAGATAAAATCCCTTTCTGAAGAATTAAATGAAATGAAAGAGCAGAACAAAGCGGACAATGCCATGCTAAAAGAGCTCATGTCTGAATATGGGGTTGAACCTACAAGTAGAGAGTATATTGAACTTGAGGGGTACGCCGAGAGAGCACGGAGTACTGATCCCGATACTCAGCTTTCTTTAGATGAATATAACAATCTAACTGAGTTTCAGAAGAAAGCGTTGTACTATGTCTCTTCGGACCAAGATAAAACAAAAGAAATGAGGGATATAGAGAATAAGATGGCATCACTCGTATGCGGCTATGCGGACATCAAGAGGGAACGCCTTAAATCCAACGATATGCTCGATGCACAAAAGGAAGCTGATAATATTATGGACGCATCCACTAAGGAGGCGATAGCTCTTTTGACAAGCGACGCAGTCGAGAATATCGATGAAGAGCAGAAAGAGCGCGAAGAGGAAGCCAAGGAAGCTGCAGAAGAGAAGAAAGAGGAAAAGAAGAAAGAAGCCAAGAAGCTGGAAAAAGAGGCTCAGTTGCAGGAACTTATCGAGAATATAAAAGATAGAACAGAACTCGGACATGCAACCGGCGCAGATGCTAAGAGAGCAATAGCCAGAAGAGAACGTGCGGAGGCAGAGGAGAATAATCCCGATAATTATAAGAAGGTGGTTATCACAGAGGAAAGGTCGCTTGAAGACGTGCAGGAAGATGTCAACATTGAGATAACCAACATCCTCAATAAGCTAAGTCTTTTATCAAATGATGTAAAAGGAGCTTCCATAGATAATCAAGTGTAAAATGTGTTCAAACGCCTAAAAATACGCAAGATTAGCAGTATTTTTATAATTAGTTCATAGAATGTTTAAGCCTTGCTGTTATACTGAACTTACGAGAACTACAAGAAAAGGAGTGAAGTCTATGGCAGTAAAACACGTCGACTATTCCGAGATAGATTTTGCTAAGCAGGGGGGAGATGGGAGTATCACACACAGTGATCTTGAGAACCTTCTTAAAATGAAAGATCAGTATAAAGATTTTCAGCTTCTGATGATGAAGTATGATTGTGCGTTGTCGGAAGTCAGGACCAAGCTGGATGTACTCAACAAAGAGCTTTCGCTTCGAAACAACAGAAATCCTTTTGAGGCGATCAAGATGAGAATAAAGACTCCAATGAGTATCTACAACAAGTTGGAGGCAAAAGGACTTGATTTTTCACTGGATAATATAAAAAAGAACATATCGGACATCGCAGGTATAAGAGTCATTTGCTCGTTTGTCGATGACATTTACATGCTCGCCGATTGCCTTGCCAAGCAGGATGACATTGAGGTAATACAGAAAAAAGATTACATTGAAAAGCCCAAGAAGAGCGGTTACAGGAGCTTACACCTTATTATCGAGGTTCCTATATTCTTAACTCAGGAAAAAGAGTTTATGAAGGTGGAAGTTCAGTTCAGAACGATCGCGATGGACTTCTGGGCAAGTCTTGAACACAAGATGAAATATAAAAAGAACATCGAAAACCAGGATGTGATTTCCGATGATCTTAAGTTTAGCGCAGATCTTATAAATCAGCTCGATCTTAGAATGCAGCAGATACGGGAAAAGATCGATGCAAGCGAAGAATAATTATTTGGCTGTCCATCTTCCGCTGGCGCCGCAGGGAAGAACGAGACCGTTGTTTTTAACCGGAAGACCGATCTCATTTGCTTCAATTGTTCCGGGATGAATAGGATCAAGAACAGTATGAAGCATGTATGAAAGAACTGCGGGCTGTAAACCGGTTGTATACGAATTTATAAGGAAGAAAAGAGGATTATCCGAAAGGAGCTTACTCGTAAGCTGAATAAAAGGAAAAACAGATTCCTCAATCTTCCAGATCTCACCTTTGGGTCCTCTTCCGTAAGAAGGAGGATCCATTATTACGCCGTCGTATTTATTTCCTCTTCTTATTTCTCTTTCTACGAATTTAACGCAGTCATCTACGAGATATCTGATGGGTGCATCGGCAAGCCCTGAGGAAGCCGCATTTTCTTTTGCCCAAGCTACCATGCCTTTGGCGGCGTCAACGTGTGTGACACTGGCACCTGCCTTAGCGGCCGAGACAGTGGCACCTCCCGTATATGCAAAGAGGTTGAGAACCTTGATCTGGCGATCGGCCTTCTTTATTAAAGAAGAAAACCAATCCCAGTTGGCAGCCTGCTCGGGGAAAAGACCCGTATGCTTGAAGCTGAAGGGCTTAAGATTAAAAGTGAGTTCCTTATAATTAATAGTCCATTCCTCCGGAAGCTTGTGGAACTCCCACTCGCCGCCGCCTTTATTGCTTCTGTGATAATGTCCGTTGGGCTTCTTCCATCCGAAGTGTTTCTTTTCAGTGTTCCATATTACCTGAGGATCCGGTCTTACAAGCAGGTAGTCGCCCCATCTTTCGAGCTTCTCGCCGCTCGAGGTATCGATGACCTCATAATCTTTCCATCCGTCTGCAATCCACATATCTAAGTGCCTTTCTGTTTATATTATGAACAATGTCTTTTTTCTTATATAATATGATTCTAACTCATGTCCATCGTGAATGATATCACGATAATTACCGTCATTCCAATGAAATGGTAAAAGAGATTAAAATAGATCAAGCAAAATGGGCAAAAAACATTGATTTTGCGATTAAAGTGATTAATTTATAAAAAGAGGTTGCATATATCGGAAAAATGTTTTATAGTATAAGACGCTGTGACATGATAGCTATGAAGCGTGAGGTTGCTGCTTTATCCAGTTAAGCAGGTTTTCCGTGGAGCGAATGTCTAGAGGCTGCCGAGCAGCCAAACAAACTGACGACAAGTCACTGTACAGTAATTTAAGTCTGCCGACTAACCCAAGGCAGAAACGACGTGTAGAAGTTTTACAGCTTTAATTTGGTTTATTGCTTAGGACACACACGGGAGAGTGTACAGTCACCGCTTGTCGTACTTAATTCAAAAGTGCGAAAAGGAGGCGACTTTTTTTATGGCAAATCAGGTAATGAGAATTACACTTAAGGCATATGATCATCAGCTTGTTGATGCATCTGCCAAGAAGATCATCGAGACAGTCAAGAAGAACGGTTCTCAGGTAAGCGGACCTGTTCCCCTTCCTACAAAGAAGGAAGTTGTTACTATCTTAAGAGCTGTTCATAAGTATAAGGATTCAAGAGAGCAGTTCGAGCAGAGAACACACAAGAGACTTATCGATATCATTACACCTACTTCCAAGACAGTAGAGGCTCTTCAGAGACTCGAGATGCCTGCAGGTGTAAACATTAACATCAAGATGAAGTAATACATATAAGAAGTATTACATTATCTAATAAAGTAACTATTTATTTTAAACCTCTACTAGTATGATGCGAGACGCATGATGCCGTGATAACTGGAGAATTGTTCAAAACGTTGCGGAACAATTGAAGCGACATTGCGAATGAAGTAAGCATCCGCTGTAGACGTAATAAGGAGGTAAAAACATGAAGAAGGCTATTTTAGCTACTAAAGTCGGAATGACTCAGATCTTCAAAGAGGACGGTTCACTCGTTCCTGTAACTGTTCTTCAGGCAGGACCTTGTGTTGTTACACAGATCAAGACTGTTGAGAACGACGGTTACAGCGCTGTCCAGGTTGGCTTTGTTGACAAGAAGGAAAAGGTTGTTAACAAGGACAAGAACGGAAACAAGACAATTTATCATCGCCACGGTGCAACCAAGGCTGAGCAGGGTCACTTCAAGAAGGCCGGAGTTTCTTGCAAGAGATATGTAAGAGAGTTCAAGCTTGAGAACGCTGCAGAGTATGAGCTTGGTGCAGAGATCAAGGCTGATGTATTTGCTGAGGGCGACAAGATCGACGCTACAGCAATTTCAAAGGGAAAAGGATTCCAGGGCGCCATCAAGAAGAATGGTCAGCACAGAGGACCCATGGCTCACGGTTCCAAATTCCACCGTCATCAGGGTTCTAATGGTTCATCTTCAGATCCCAGCCGCGTATTTAAGGGTAAGGGAATGCCCGGTCACATGGGTAGTGTGAAAGTAACAGTTCAGAATCTTGAGGTTGTTAGAGTAGACGCAGACAAGAACCTTATTCTTGTAAAGGGCGCTATTCCCGGACCTAAGAAGGGACTTGTTACCATCAAGGAAACCGTTAAGGTTATCGGATAATAGAACACGAAAGGAGGACCATACAGATGGCTAATGTATCTGTTTACAATATGGAAGGCAAAGAAGTTGGTAAGCTTGATTTAAGCGATGCTATCTTCGGAGTTGAAGTAAATGAACATCTCGTACACATGGCAGTTCTTCAGCAGCTCGCTGACAAGCGCCAGGGTACACAGAAAGCAAAGACACGTTCTGAAGTTTCAGGAGGCGGAAGAAAGCCTTGGAGACAGAAGGGAACAGGTCATGCTAGACAGGGATCTATCAGAGCTCCTCAGTGGAAGGGCGGCGGAGTTGTATTTGCTCCCGTTCCGAGAGATTACTCTTTCAAGATGAACAAGAAAGAGAAGAGAGCTGCTCTTAAGTCTGCTCTTACAGACAAGGCTCAGAACAACAACATCATCGTAGTTGACGAGCTTAAGTTCGATGAGATCAAGACTAAGAAGTTCGCAGAGGTTATGAATAACCTCAAGGCTACACGTAAGGCTCTTGTAGTTCTTGCAGACAATGACAAGAACGTAGTTCTTTCAGCAAGAAACCTTGCAGAGGCTAACACAACACTTACAAACACACTTAATGTGTATGATATCGTAAACGCTAGGACACTCGTTCTTACAAAGGACGCAGTTGCTAAGATAGAGGAGGTGTATTGCTAATGGCAGCATTACAGTATTATGACGTAATCCTTAAGCCTGTAATTACTGAGAAGAGCATGGCAGGCATGAGCGAGAAGAAGTACACTTTCCTTGTAAATCCTGAAGCAAACAAGACACAGATCAAGGAAGCTGTAGAGAAGATGTTCGAAGGAACAAAGGTTGCTAAGGTTAACACACTCAATGCCAACGGCAAGAAGAAGAGACGTGGAATGACAATCGGCTTCACAGCTAAGACTAAGAAAGCTATTGTTCAGTTAACTGAGGACAGCAAGGACATCGAAATCTTCCAGGGACTTTGAGTAGAGCACTTAGCGAGGTAATATCGAGCTTAGTGCGAACCATGCAAGTTCACTTAACGAGGTTCTATCGAGTTTAGTGAAGCTTGCGATACCGCAAACTAACTATACGTGCGAATCCAACTTAAGTCCGGGATTCAAGTGCTACAAGCACCATGCACGTGATAAACAAAAAAGGAGAAAATATCATGGGAATTAAGAAATACGGCCCATATACCCCATCCAGAAGAAATATGACCGGTTCAGATTTCTCAGAGATCACAAAGAAGACTCCCGAGAGATCACTCGTTGTTTCTAAGAACAGCAAGGCCGGACGTAACAACCAGGGTAAGATCACTGTTAGACATCGTGGATGCGGCGGCAGAGTTAAGTACAGAATTATAGATTTCAAGAGAAATAAGGACGATATGACTGCAACAGTTATCGGTATCGAGTACGATCCTAACAGATCTGCTAATATCGCACTTATTCAGTACGAGGATGGAATAAAAGCATACATCCTTGCACCTAACGGTCTTACAGACGGAATGAAAGTTATGAACGGCGCTAACGCTGAGATCAGAGTTGGTAACTGCCTTCCTCTTTCAGCAATTCCTGTCGGTGAAAACGTACACAACATTGAGCTTTATCCCGGAAAGGGCGGCCAGATGGTTCGTTCAGCCGGAAACGCTGCACAGCTCATGGCTAAAGAAGGTAAGTACGCAACACTTCGTCTTCCTTCAGGCGAGATGAGAATGGTTCCTATCGAGTGCAGAGCAACAATCGGTGTTGTAGGAAACGGTGATCACAACCTTATTAACTATGGTAAAGCCGGAAGAATCCGTCACATGGGTATCAGACCTACAGTTCGTGGTTCTGTTATGAACCCTAACGACCATCCTCACGGAGGTGGTGAAGGTAGAGCACCTATTGGACGTTCTGGCCCTTGCACACCTTGGGGCAAGCCTGCTCTTGGTTACAAGACACGTAAGGCTAAGAAGGCTTCAAACAAGCTGATCGTAAGAAGAAGAAACGGTAAAGCCATCAAATAAGGAGGAATAAAATGTCTAGATCACTTAAAAAGGGACCTTTTGCAGACGCAAGCCTGCTCAAGAAGATAGATGCTATGAACGCAGAGGGCCAGAAGCAGATAGTTAAGACTTGGTCACGTCGTTCTACAATTTTCCCGTCTTTTGTTGGACACACAATAGCTGTTCATGACGGAAGAAAGCATATTCCTGTATATGTTACTGAAGATATGGTTGGACACAAGCTTGGTGAGTTTGTTCCCACAAGAACATTCAGAGGACATGCCGGAAGTTCTCCCGTTGAGAGAAAGAGCAGCATTAACTAAGAAGTGTCAATGAAAGGAGGTCAAATCCATGGAAATGGAAATCAAGCATAGATCTAAAATTAAAAGAGAAAGAAATCGTGACAATAAAGAGACAAGACCTTTTGCAAAGTTATCTTACGCAAGAATACCTGTTCAGAAGGCATGCTTTGTCATGGATGCTATCAGAGGTAAGGATGTTGAGACTGCACTTGCAATCCTTCAGTACAACCCCAGATATGCTTCAAGCGTAATCTACAAGCTCCTTAACAGCGCTGTAGCTAACGCAGAGAACAATAAGGGAATGAACAGAGCAAACCTCTTTGTTGCTGAGTGCACTGCAAGCAACGGCCCTATCATGAAGAGAATTCAGCCTAGAGCTCAGGGCAGAGCATACAGAATCAACAAGAGAATGAGCCATCTGACTGTTATTTTGGACGAGAGATAATTGAAAGGAGAAGCGAAAAATGGGACAGAAAGTTAATCCTCATGGCCTCAGAGTCGGTGTTATCGCTGACTGGGATTCCAAGTGGTATGCTGAATCTGGCGATTTCGCCAATAATCTTGTAGAAGATTACAATATCAGAAAATTTCTGAAGAAGAAGTTATATGCAGCTGGTGTTTCTAAGATCGAGATCGAGAGAGCATCAGATAGAGTTAAGGTTATCGTTTACACAGCTAAGCCCGGTGTTGTTATCGGTAAGGGCGGTGCTGAGATCGAAGTAACCAAGAAAGAGCTTTCAAAGCTCACAGACAAGAAGGTTCTTGTTGATATCAAAGAGATCAAGAAGCCCGATAAGGATGCACAGCTTGTTGCAGAGAACATCGCTCAGCAGCTTGAGAACCGTGTATCATTCAGAAGAGCAATGAAGTCTTGCATGAGCAGAACAATGAAGACAGATGCACTTGGTATCAAGGCATGCTGCTCAGGCCGTCTCGGCGGTGCAGATATCGCTCGTTCAGAGTTCTACAGCGAGGGAACTATTCCTCTTCAGACACTCAGAGCAGATATCGATTATGGTTTTGCTGAAGCAGATACAACTTACGGCAAGGTTGGTGTTAAGGTATGGATCTACAAGGGTGAAGTACTTCCGACCAAGGCTGGTGAGAATTCAGATAAGGAAGGGAGCGATAAATAATGTTAATGCCTAAGAGAGTTAAGCACCGCAAGCAGTTCCGCGGTTCAATGGCTCATAAAATTACTCGTGGTACTACAATCACTTATGGTGAGTACGGAATTGTTGCGCTTGAGCCTTGCTGGATCAATTCAAACCAGATTGAGGCAGCTCGTATAGCTATGACACGTTTCATCAAGCGTGGTGGTAATGTTTGGATCAAGATTTTCCCTGACAAACCTATCACATTAAAGCCTCTTGGAACACGTATGGGTTCCGGTAAAGGTGCAGTAGATAGATGGGTAGCTGTTGTTAAGCCCGGTCGTGTAATGTTCGAAATCGGTGGAGTTGCCGAGGCCGATGCTAGAGAAGCTCTTCGTCTTGCGACACATAAGCTTCCTTGCAAATGCAAGATCGTTTCAAAGGCTGATTTGGAAGGCGGTGTATCTAAATGAAAATAAATAAGTATGTAGACGAGCTTAAGGCTAAGTCTGTTGATGAGCTTCAGACAGAGCTTGTATCAGCTAAGAAGGAACTTTTTAATTTAAAATTCCAGAACGCTACAAACCAGTTGGATAATACAGCAAGAATCAAAGAAGTAAGAAGAAATATTGCAAGAATCCAGACTGTAATCACACAGAATGCTAAGGCTGCTAACTAAGCCTTTTGCCTAATCTAAAAGGAGAATAATCGTGGAAAGAAATTTAAGAAAAACGCGTGTTGGAAAAGTAACAAGCGATAAGATGGACAAGACCATCACAGTTTCCATTGAGGACCATGTTAAGCATCCTCTTTACAAGAAAATCGTGAAGAGAACATATAAGCTTAAGGCTCATGACGAGAACAATGAGTGCCGTATCGGTGACACAGTTAAAGTCATGGAAACAAAGCCTATCTCCAAAGATAAGAGATGGAGACTTGTATCCATTATTGAACGTGCAAAGTAATACGAAAAAAGGAGAAATATCATGATTCAGCAGGAAAGTAGACTGAAGGTCGCTGATAACACCGGTGCGAAAGAGCTTCTCACTATCCGTGTTATGGGTGGATCTACAAGAAGATATGCGAGAATCGGCGACACTATCGTTGCTTCCGTTAAAGAAGCAACACCCGGCGGAGTTGTAAAGAAGGGTGATGTTGTAAAGGCTGTTGTCGTTCGTACTGTTAAAGAGACACGTCGTAAGGACGGTTCCTACATCAGATTTGATGAGAACGCTGCTGTTGTTATCAATGAAGATGGTACGCCTAAGGGAACACGTATTTTTGGACCCGTAGCCAGAGAGCTTCGTGAGAAGAAATTCATGAAGATCCTTTCTCTTGCTCCGGAAGTATTATAAGGAGGCGCCCATAATGTCAACATGTAAGATTAAGAAGGGCGATACAGTTAAGGTTATCGCCGGCAGAGAAATCGACAAGGAAGGCAAGGTTCTTTCTGTTGATGCTAAGAACGGTAAGGTTGTTGTAGAGGGTATCAATAAGGTTACAAAGCATGAGAAGCCTTCTGCTAAGAACCCTAACGGCGGAATTGTAGAGAGCGAAGCTGCTCTTGATATCTCAAACGTTGTGTATCTTCACAAGGGCAAGCCTACCAGAATCGGCTTCAAGGTTGAGAAGGACGAGAACGGTAAGGTTGTAAAGAAGAACCGCATCGCTAAAAAGACCGGTGAGGTTATTGACTAATTTTGGAAGGAGGTATTAAGCGTTGAGTAGATATAAAGATTTATACAAGAACGAGATCGTTGATGCTATGACCAAAAAGTTCGGTTATAAGAACGTTATGCAGGTACCTAAGCTCGACAAGATCGTTGTAAATATGGCAGTTGGAGAAGCTAAGGAGAATGCTAAGCTTCTTGAGAACGCTGCAAACGATATGGCTATCATCACAGGCCAGAAGCCTATCTATACAAAGGCTAAGAAGTCAATCGCTAACTTCAAGTTGAGAGAGGGCATGCCTATCGGATGTAAGGTTACACTCCGTGGCGAGAAGATGTACGATTTCCTTGATCGTCTCGTAAACCTTGCTCTTCCCAGAGTTCGTGACTTCAGAGGAGTTAATCCTAACTCTTTTGACGGAAGAGGAAACTATGCACTTGGACTTAAAGAGCAGCTCATCTTCCCTGAGATCGAGTACGATAAGATCGATAAGACAAGAGGTATGGATGTAATTTTCACAACAACAGCTAAGACAGACGAAGAGGCTCGTGAGCTTCTCAGACTGTTCAATATGCCTTTTGCAAAGTAATTATAGGAGGGAAATAACACATGGCTAAATTATCCATGAAGTTGAAACAGCAGATGAAACCTAAGTTCTCTACACGTGCATACAACCGTTGTAAGATCTGTGGTCGTCCTCATGCTTATCTTAGAAAGTACGGAATCTGCAGAATTTGCTTCCGTGAGCTTGCATATAAGGGCGAGATTCCTGGTGTTCGTAAGGCATCTTGGTAATTCTGTAGTTTTATAGTTAAGTTTTTACTTGTTAGGGTCATTAAAACAAAATGCATACACGCTTGCGTGTTAAGCATTTTGCGTATGACACCTAGATATTTAAACATTGCGGCTTCGTGTCTCTGCTCAATTCGGGGAGTAGTAAGGCGAAGCAAGAATAATTAAGGAGGCAATTTAAAATGGCAATGAACGATCCTATTGCAGATATGCTTACAAGAATTCGTAACGCAAATACTGCAAAGCATGACACTGTTGATGTTCCTTCTTCAAAGATGAAGCTTGCGATTGCAAACATTCTTCTTGATGAGGGTTATATTAAGAAGGTTGATGTTGTTGAAGATGGCGCTTTCAAGAATCTTCACATCACACTTAAGTACGGTGCAGACAGAAACGATAAGGTTATTACAGGCCTTAAGAGAATCTCAAAACCCGGTCTTCGTGTATACGCAGGCAAGGATGAGCTTCCCAGAGTATTAGGCGGTCTTGGTATTGCAATCATTTCAACAAACCAGGGCGTTGTAACTGATAAAAAAGCAAGAGAGCTCCAGGTTGGTGGCGAAGTTCTTGCATTCATTTGGTAAATTGGAGGTACGGGCATGTCACGAATCGGAAAAATGCCAATCGCAGTTCCTGCTGGAGTTACAGTAGAAGTTGCAGAAAATAATAAGGTGACTGTTAAGGGACCTAAGGGTACCCTTACAAGAGTATTCCCTGCTGAGATTTCTTTCTCACAGGCAGATGGTCAGATCGAAGTTAAGAGACCTGACGATCAGAAGAAGACAAGAGCTTTACACGGTCTTTCAAGAAGCCTTCTCAACAACATGGTTGTTGGTGTAACAGATGGTTTCGAGAAGAAGCTCGAGGTTAACGGTGTAGGTTACAGAGCTGCTAAGAATGGTAAGACACTCTCTCTTACACTTGGTTATTCACATCCCGTTGAACTTACTGATCCTGAAGGAGTTGAGACAGTAGTTGAGGGACAGATAATCACTGTTAAGGGAATCGACAAAGAGGCTGTTGGCCAGCACGCTGCTATCATCAGAGAGAAGAGAGCTCCCGAACCTTATAAGGGCAAAGGAATCAAGTACATTGATGAGGTTATCAAGCGTAAGGTTGGTAAGACAGGTAAGAAGTAATTAAGATAAGGAGAGTGCAAAATGGTTAGTAAAGAATCAAGACAGAAAGTTCGTGCTAAGAAGCACATGAAGATTCGTAATCGTTTCAGCGGAACAGCTGAGAGACCACGTTTAGCAGTATTTAGAAGCAATAATCATGTTTATGCACAGGTTATTGATGATGTTGCCGGCAAGACAATTGTTTCTGCTTCAACTCTTGAAAAAGATATCAAGGCAGAGCTCAAGAATACAGACGACATTGAGGCTGCTACAAAGATCGGTAATGTTGTAGCAAAGAGAGCATTAGATAAGGGCATCAAGGCCGTTGTATTTGACAGAGGTGGATATATCTACCACGGAAAAGTAAAAGCTTTAGCTGATGCTGCCAGAGAAGCTGGCCTTGAATTCTAAGAAGGGAGAAAACACAATATGAAGCGTACAATAGTTGATGCTAGTCAGCTTGAATTGACAGATAAAGTTGTAACCATCAAGCGTGTTACTAAGGTTGTTAAAGGTGGACGTAACATGAAGTTCACTGCTCTTGTTGTTGTAGGTGATAACAACGGACACGTTGGTGTTGGTCTGGGCAAATCTACTGAAGTCCCGGACGCTATCCGTAAGGGTAAGGAAGATGCTACAAAGAATCTCATCACAGTTCCTCTTGATGAGAACAACAGTATCACACATGATTTCGTAGGTAAGTTCGGCTCTGCTGAAGTATTACTTAAGAGATCACCCGAAGGTACCGGTATCATCGCCGGAGGTCCCGCTCGTTCAGTATGTGAGCTTGCAGGAATCAGAAACATCAGAACAAAGTCACTTGGTTCTAACAATAAGCAGAATGTTGTTTATGCTACAATCAATGGCCTTGCTCAGCTTAAGACACCTGAAGAAGTAGCAGCTAAGCGCGGTAAATCCGTAGCAGATGTAACTGCTTGATAGGAGGAAAAATCAATGGCAAAGAGTAGTGATAAGAAGCTTAAGATCACATTGGTTAAGTCCACAATAGGTGCTATTCCCAAGCAGGTGGCAACAGTTAAATCAATGGGATTTAAGAAGCTTAACAGTTCTGTTGAACTTCCCGATAACTCAGCTACAAGAGGACAGATTCAGCAGATCAGACATCTTGTAAAAGTTGAAGAAATCTAATTTTTAGATTATTCTATATTACATGTAAATAGTATCCGGGGCTGCTTTACGTATACGCGAGTGGAAGATAGCGATATCGGCTGCGTTGAGCGGTATAAGCCTCGGAGTTAAATGAAGGAGGAATATCATGGAATTATCAAACTTAAGACCTGCTGAAGGTTCTGTACAGAGTGATAATTTTAGAAGAGGCCGTGGTCATGCTTCAGGAAACGGTAAGACAGCCGGTAAGGGTCACAAGGGTCAGAAGGCTCGTTCAGGAGCTCCCAGACTTGGCTTTGAAGGTGGTCAGATGCCCCTTTTCAGAAGACTTCCCAAGAGAGGCTTCAAGAATATCAATCATAAGAATATCGTAGGCATCAACGTAAGTGCACTTGAAGTATTTGATAACGGAGCAGTTGTTGATGTTCAGGCACTCAAGGATCAGGGTATCATCAAGAAAGAGCTTGATGGTGTTAAGATTCTTGGCAACGGAGAATTTACTAAGAAGCTTACGGTTAAGGCTAACGCTTTCAGCGCAGCTGCTAAAGAAAAAATCGAGGCACTTGGTGGAACAACAGAGGTGATCTAATGTTTAAGTCCCTAATGAATGCATTAAAGGTCAAAGAGATAAGAATGAAAATTCTTTTCACACTCTTTATGCTTGCTGTAATCAGATTTGGTTCTGCTATCGCGGTACCCGGTATGAATATTGAGGAGTTTAAAGCATGGCTGGCAAGCATCAAAGAAGGTGACACATTTGGCTTCTTGGATAGATTCACAGGTGGTTCATTTGAGAGTATGTCAATTCTTGCTCTCAACATCACACCTTACATCACATCATCCATTATAGTTCAGCTTCTTACCATCGCTATTCCCAAGTTTGAGGAGTGGCAGAGAGACGGAGAAGACGGAAGAAAGAAGCTTACAAAGCTTACAAGGTTCTTTACCATTGCCTTGGCACTTGTTGAATCTATTGCTATGACAATCGCATTTAGCAGAGCAGATTATCTTGCAGAAGGCAATAAGGTATTCCTTGCAATTCAGATTATAGCCGCCTTTACAGCCGGTAGTGCATTCCTAATGTGGATTGGCGAAAGAATCACAGACAATGGGGTTGGAAACGGTATTTCAATAGTTCTGACCATAAACATTCTTTCCAGAATGCCCAATGATATCGCGGCATTGTTTGGACAGTTTGTGATCGGTAAGCCTATTGCAAGGGGAGTGGTTTCTGCAATAATTATTTTTGCGGTAATTATTGCCATGGTTGTATTGGTAGTTATTTTTAATGGCGCTGAGCGCAGGATTCCTGTTCAGTATGCCAAGAAGATACAGGGCAGAAAGACATACGGTGGTAACCGCATGGAAATGCCCCTTAAAGTTAATACAGCAGGCGTTATGCCTATTATCTTTGCAATGTCACTTTTCCAGTTCCCTGTTCTTATAACTCAGTTAACGGGTTATAAATCAGACGGAATTTGGGCTGAGATCTCAAAGTATCTCAGTCAGGGTGAGTGGTGTAATCCCAATCACTGGAATTATTCGATTGGATTACTTGTATATATCCTTTTGCTTATCTTCTTTGCGTATTTCTATACGTCAATTTCTTTCAATCCTATTGAGATTGCAGAGAATATGAAGAAGCAGGGCGGATTTATACCCGGAATAAGACCCGGAAAGCCTACAAGTGAATATCTTACAAGCATCCTGAACTATATCATCTTTATCGGAGCTTGCGGACTCATCATTATCGGTGTGCTACCCATCTTCTTTAACGGTATGTTCGGAGCTAAGGTTTCATTCGGTGGAACCAGCCTTATCATCGTGGTAAGTGTTATCCTTGAGACTATCAAGCAGATTGAGTCTCAGATGCTTGTTCGTAATTACAAAGGTTTTTTGGAAGACTGATTTTGTAACTTAAAAAGAGGTACAAGGCTCGTATTATGCGAGTCTTGCAACCTCTTATTCTACTTTTAGAGAAGGATAGTGATTTATGAAAATTATTATGTTAGGCGCACCCGGCGCGGGTAAAGGAACACAGGCTCAGATGATCGCGGAGAAGTACAATGTTCCCCACATCTCAACAGGAGACATCTTCAGAGCCAATATCAAGAACGGAACAGAGCTTGGCAAGAAGGCTAAGGAATATATGGATAAGGGACAGCTTGTTCCCGATGAACTTACAGTACAGCTTTTGCTCGACAGAGTAGCAAACAAGGATTGTGAGAACGGTTATGTTCTTGATGGATTCCCTCGTACCATACCTCAGGCAGACGTTCTTGACGCAGAGCTTACAAAGCTCGGTGACAAGGTTGATTTTGCTATCAACGTTGACGTTCCCGATGAGAATATCGTTCGCAGAATGTCAGGAAGAAGAGCATGCCTTAAGTGTGGTGCTACCTATCATATTGAGCATATTAAGCCTCAGAAGGACGGAATCTGCGATAAGTGCGGAAGTGAGCTTGTTCAGAGAGATGATGACAAGCCTGAGACAGTACAGAACAGACTCAGCGTTTATCATGAGCAGACTCAGCCTCTTATCGAATATTATGAGAATAAAGGTATCTTAAAGACTGTAGACGGAACAAAAGATATGCAGGTTGTATTTAACGGTATCGTTGATATTTTGAACGCGTAAGGTCTTGGTGTTATTATATGGCTATAAGTATTAAAACAGAGCAAGAGATCGACCTTATGAGACAGTCAGGGCATCTTTTGGCTAAGGTTCATGAAGAACTACATGCCGCTCTTCGCCCCGGGATCTCGACATATGAACTTGATGAGATTGGGGAAAAGACTATCCGTGCTCTTGGCGGAATACCTAATTGTAAGAACTATGAAGGTTTTCCGGCATCTGTGTGCATATCTGTAAACGACGAAGTCGTTCATGGAATACCAAGCAGAGACAGAATCCTTATGGAAGGAGATATAGTCTCTTTCGATACGGGACTTATATATAAAGGGTATCATTCTGATGCGGCAAGAACCTGGGGTGTCGGCAAGATAAGCGATGAGGCGCAGAAACTTATTGATGTTACCAGAGAGAGCTTTTTTGAAGGAATAAAAAAGGCTAAGGCGGGAAACAGACTTTATGATATATCTGCGGCAATAGATGCTTATATCAAACCTCACGGTTACGGTATAGTAAGGGAACTTACGGGCCACGGCATCGGAACAAGTCTTCACGAGGAGCCTACGGTTCCGAATTATAAGCAGTGGAGACGAGGAATCAAGCTTAAGAAGGGTATGACGATATGTGTAGAGCCCATGATCACAATGGGTGAGCGTTATGTCGGATGGCTTGATGATGAGTGGACGGTTGTTACCGTAGACGGTTCATATGCAGCGCATTATGAAAATACCATCGCCATCACGGATGGTGAACCGGAGATATTAACCATTATTTAAATTTGATCTTAAAGTAATAAGGAGATAAAAGATGTCAAAGGCTGATGTTATTGAAATCGAAGGAAAAGTAATCGAGAAGCTTCCCAATACCATGTTTCAGGTAGAGCTTGAGAACGGACACGTTGTACTTGCTCATATCAGTGGTAAGCTCCGCCAGAACTTCATCAGAATTCTTCCCGGAGATAAGGTTACTCTTGAGCTTTCACCTTATGATCTCACAAAAGGTAGAATTATCTGGAGAGATAAATAATTTTTTATCCGAATAAAATAGTATAATAAAAATATAGTTGTATAATATGACGCCTGTTCTTGTGTGAGGAATTCATGATACAGAAAATTTTCGACAGATATTTTGACAGCGTTTCGTTCATACATCATAGCAAGAAAAGGATAGCGGAGGACAACATTAGAAATACGGGTGATCTTATAATATTTCTCACTTGCGTATGCCTTTTGCTTCTTTGTTTATCGTTCTTGTTTTCAGGGAACTATCCGGTTTATGCTGCGCAGATAGTGCTTTGTCTTATCGCGGCAGGCATAGCCTTTTTTCAGAGAGTATTCTTGAGCAATATTACCGAGAGCTTTGTACTCACCAGGATTTATTGCTTTATATTCTATGCTTGGATCATACTAAGCTATTCTTATGTCGATATTCTTCACAACACTGAATCCAGATGTATTTTCTTTCCGTTTGCTATGGTTGCATTTACGGCTGTCTACATAGATAACTTTGTGGAGACAACTTGGTTCAAGATCGTACTCACGGCAATCTATGGTGCAATGGATTACGTCATAAGACCGTATTATGATGTTCGAAAGGATATCATGATCGCTGTGACTGCAGTTCTTATCTCATGCTTTTGCTATTATGAGATCATAGATCTTGCAGCGGATAAGGGCGAAGACAGGAAGAAACTGGTTCAGAGAAGTACGACGGATCTTCTCACAGGCGTACTCAACAAGCTTTCTTTTGAGGAGCGTTGCAACGAATATCTCACCAACAGGATAGCCGGTGCGAAATGTGTTCTTTTCATATTTGATCTGGATGATTTTAAATACGTCAACGATCATTACGGACACCAGACCGGTGATAAGGTTATAAAGACCTTTTCGCAGATCCTGCAAGGCTACTTTCATCCCAACGATGTTATAGGCAGGATCGGAGGCGATGAATTCATGGTACTTGTAATGGGCGAGATGCCTGAAGGATTTACCGAACGCAGATGTCGAAGTGTCCTGCATGAATTTAAGACAACCACGATCGACGAGGCGTCGGGACTTACATGCAGTATAGGAATCGTTGAGGATACTTGGGGACGTAATTTTACCCAGTTATATCACGCAGCAGATGAAGCTTTGTATAAGGCCAAAAAGAGCGGAAAAGCTAAATTTTGCATATCAGAAAGTGCTTTATGAGCTTTTTTTCATAACTTAATAAATGTTTTATTGTACAAAATCAAGCCATGTCTTATAATTTTAAGTATAGACATGGCTTTTTCTTTGTGTGTACAAGAGGATATCCAAATGTTAGAGAGATTTTATCGAGTATACGAAGGAAGCAATTTTTTTATTGCTTATAATGAGAAAAAGATAGCAGCGGACAATATTAAAGCGGTTGAGCAATCGCCGGTCTTTATTACGCTTAGCATACTCATTTATTTTGTAGTATCCTGGTGCTGTAATCTGACAATACGGTTTGATGTAATTCTGTTTGTTCCCGTGATCGTGGTCGGATTGTGTTATCTTGCATACAGACAGTCTGTTCCGTACATACGAATAAGCTTTAACAGAGTAAGAGTCTTTTCACTCGCTTTTTACTCTGTTATCTTTCTTGCGTTCGGGCTTACGGAAGCTTATATTAAGCCTTCCAGAATGTCCGTAATACTGCCGATCGGAATATTCATAATCACTTCCGTATATCTTGATTATTTTGTGCGAATGCTTATATATAAGGTGGTACTTTCCCTTGTCTTTCTTACAGCTGATTACTGGATAAAAAGAAATCCCGTGATCCGCGAGGATATTATTTTGATCGCACTTTCCATAATGGTCACGAGCCTTTGCTATTACGTGCTCATGAATAACATAACGGACAGAAGCGAAGTGACGCATGATATGGAGAAAAAGAGTAAGACGGATATACTCACAGGTCTTTTGAACAAAAAATCTTTTGAAGAGCGAAGCAAGGAATATATCACGGAGAGAAATCCCGGAGCAAAAGCAACGTTGTTTGTTTTTGACTTTGATGACTTTAAGTATATTAACGAAGACTATGGCCACCAGATAGGAGATGAGCTTCTAAAGCACTTCGGCGCAATACTTCGAGAGTATTTTCACCCAAGCGATGTTGTGGGACGTGTCGGCGGTGATAAGTTCATGGTGCTCGTAATGGGCGAGATGCCTGAGACATTTATAGAAAAGAGATGTAAGAACATCGAGCAGGACCTGGCGAAACTAAAGATTGAGGACGCCAAGGGATTCTCGTGCAGTATAGGTATATGCGAAGACAAGAATTCGCATTCCTTCGATGAGATCAAAAACATAGCGGGAAGGGCTTTGTTTGAGGCAAAAGAGAGAGGAAAAGGCCTCCATGTCGTGAAACACGGCTGACAAAAATAGATACGAAATATTGGCGTTAAGTATGATATAATCTTGAATGACGGGCAATCTACCGTCGTTCAAGATTTCTTTTTTATTTCTTTATTTTTATGGAGGATTGTTATGGGTGAAAAGAGACAGGCTATTTATGATGCAACAACGTTGGGGAAGCCGAAGATGGCTATTTTGGGACTGCAGCACATGTTCGCCATGTTCGGAGCAACTATTTTGGTTCCGATCCTTGTAAACGGATATTTCCGGGGTGAAGGACTTTCGGTACAGGTTACACTTCTTTTTGCGGGATTGGGAACGCTCCTTTTCCACGTATTTTCCAAATTTAAGGTTCCGGCTTTTCTGGGATCGTCATTCGCCTTTTTGGGCGGCTTTTCAACAGTGGCAAATTTAAATACAGGCAAATATGCAAATATGACTTTCGGAGAGAAGTTACCGTATGCCTGCGGCGGAATCGTTATTGCGGGACTTTTGTACCTCGTACTTGCGGTTATCATTAAGCTTGTGGGTGTTAAGAAGGTTATGCACTTCCTTCCGCCTGTCGTTACAGGACCCATCATTATGTGTATCGGACTTTCCCTTGTGCCTTCTGCGATTCAGAATGCTTCAGCCAATGTATTCCTTGCATTTGTGGCACTTGCGGTAGTTGTTATATTCAATATCTGGGGAAAAGGAATGTTTAGGATCATCCCCATACTTATGGGCGTTGTTATAGCTTATGTCGTTGCTCTTATCATGCAGGCTATGGGCTTTACCAATGCTGACGGAAGCGCGATCATCAACTTTGAGCCTATCGCGCAGGCAAGCTGGGTGGGACTTCCTCCTTTCATTATTGCTAAATTTGACGTTACATCCATTCTTGTTATGGCTCCTATAGCGATCGCTACAATGATGGAGCATGTCGGAGATATTTCAGCCATTTCCGCAACAACAGGTAAAAACTTTATCGAAGATCCCGGTCTTCACAGAACTCTTTTCGGTGACGGCCTTGCAACAGCGGTGGCAGGACTTTTCGGAGGCCCCGCAAATACAACATACGGCGAAAATACCGGTGTTCTTGAGCTTTCTAAGGTTTACGATCCCAAGGTTGTGCGTATCGCCGCTTGCTATGCGATCGTAGTCAGCTTTATTCCCAAGATTGCCGATGTTATCGGAACTATGCCCACAGCGATCATCGGAGGAATAAGCTTCATATTATACGGAATGATCTCAGCCATCGGTGTAAGAAACGTTGTAGAGAACAAGGTAGACTTTACCAAGTCAAGAAACCTTATTATCGCTGCTATTATTCTTGTATCGGGACTTGGCTTTACAAACGGTATAACGTTTGAGGTAAAAGGCGTATCTATTACACTTACATCACTTGCGATAGCAGCTATACTCGGTATTCTTCTCAACATCATTCTTCCCGGAAACGACTACAATTTCGGCGAGAATTACAAGGGAGACATCAACCGAGGAGTCAGCTTCAACAATAATGCTCAGGATGAAGAAAACTAATATCGAAATATTGTAAAAAATCTATTGCCTATTGACTTTGATTATGTTACTATGTTAAATGGTCTTTTTATTTAGAGGGGATATTATGCCCTTCTTTAAGCATTATGCTGTACCATGCAGGAAAGGAGTAACAATGAAAGTTAGGTCTTCTGTTAAGCCTATGTGCGAGAAGTGCAAGGTTATTAAGAGAAAGGGCGTTATCAGAGTTATCTGCGATAACCCTAAGCACAAACAGAGACAGGGATAATTCGAGCCGTTTTCGGATTACTTTTTGATACCAATATAGAACATGCTGATCTATAGCGTATTGGAAAGATCGGATGATCCTGTCCGGTTGGGCATGTCATTTGCCCCAATCAAACAAGTAACCGCTCCGGGGTATTTTGATCGGAGCAAGAGAAGCTAAGCTTCTCACAACTATTATTTATATTTATTCAATGGAGGAATTAAAATGGCTCGTATTGCAGGTGTAGATTTACCCAGAGATAAGCGAGTAGAGATCGGTTTGACATATATCTACGGAATCGGTAGAACAAGCTCAAACAAGATTCTTGAAGCAGCAAAAGTAAATCCGGACACACGTGTTCGTGATCTTACAGATGAAGAAGTTAAGAGAATTGCCGAGATTATCGGTAGCGACTACGATGTAGAAGGTGACCTCAGAAGAGAGATCGCTATGAACATCAAGAGACTTTCAGAGATCGGATGTTTCAGAGGAATCCGTCACAGAAGAGGACTTCCTTGCCGTGGTCAGAGAACTAAGACAAACGCAAGAACAAGAAAAGGACCGAAGAGAACAATCGCAAACAAGAAGAAATAATTTTTCTTTATTGTATCTGAGCATGGCAGATGAGCGAAGTAACATTATAACTAGTATTTATAGGAAGAAAGTAGGTTAGTTTAAAATGGCAAATCAGAAAGCAACTGCAGCTAAGAAATCAGCTGCAAAGAAACGTGTCAAGAAAAACGTTGAACACGGACAGGCACACATTCAGTCATCTTTCAATAACACTATCGTTACATTGACAGATGCTGCAGGAAACGCTCTTAGCTGGGCAAGTGCCGGCGGTCTGGGATTTAAGGGTTCAAGGAAATCTACTCCTTATGCTGCACAGGTAGCTGCAGAGACAGCGACTAAGGCTGCGCTTGTACATGGCCTTAAGACTGTTGATGTATTCGTTAAGGGACCCGGATCAGGAAGAGAGGCTGCAATCAGAGCCCTCGCTGCAAGTGGTCTTACAGTTACATCTATCACAGACGTAACACCTGTACCTCATAACGGATGCCGCCCGCCTAAGCGTCGTAGAGTATAATCGCATTTTTATCGCGATTACACACAATGTAGTTACATGTGCATATATAGATTTATAGATGTATATTAAAACTCGTTGGACGAAGGTGCGCAAACACTGTAAACAACATCAGACGACCGAGGTTGTCTGAGAAAAAGAAAGGAGCCAAACATGGCAGTAAACAGAGTTCCCGTATTAAAGAGATGCAGATCTCTCGATCTGGATCCTACATTCCTTGGATATGACAAGAAGTCCAAGAGAACATCTTCAAGAACAGGTAAGAAGAGTGAGTACGCACTTCAGCTTCGTGAGAAGCAGAAGGCTAAGTTCATCTATGGCGTTCTTGAGAAGCCTTTCAGAAACTACTATGACAGAGCAGATAGAATGAAGGGTCAGACAGGTTCAAACCTTATGACAATTCTTGAGACAAGACTTGATAACGTAGTATTCAGAATGGGATTCGCCAGAACAAGAAGAGAGGCTAGACAGGTTGTTCTTCACAAGTTCATCACTGTTAACGGCAAGGTAGTTAATGTACCTTCATACCTTATCAAGGCCGGTGATGTTATCGAAGTTAAGGACGTAGCTAAGAATATCCAGAGATTCAAGGATATCGCAGAAATCACTGCAGCAAGACTCGTTCCTGAGTGGCTTGATGTTAACAAGGAGAGCCTCAAGGGTACAATCAAAGAGCTTCCTTCAAGGGATGTTATCGACGTTCCCGTTGACGAGATGCTTATCGTCGAGTTGTACTCTAAGTAATTCGTAGGGCACATTTAATAAATAACTTGTTGACTAAGCACATAAGGAGGGTATATCAGTGTTTGATTTTGAAAGACCAAATATTGAAGTTGCTGAGATCTCAGATGATAAGAAATATGGTAAATTCGTAGTAGAGCCTCTTGAGAGAGGTTACGGTATTACACTGGGCAATTCCCTTCGTAGGATTATGCTCTCATCACTTCCCGGAGCAGCAGTAAGCCAGGTTAAGATCGAAGGTGTTCTTCATGAGTTCAGTTCTATTCCCGGAGTTAAGGAAGACGTAACTGAGATCATTATGAATATCAAGAATCTTTCCATTAAGAATTCTTCAGATACCAATGAGCCTAAGACTGCATACATTGAGTTCAGCGGCGAAGGTGTTGTAAAGGCTTCTGATATTCAGGTTGACCAGGATATTGAGATCATGAATCCCGATCAGGTTATCGCTACACTTTCCGGAAAAGATGCTAAGCTCTACATGGAGCTTACAATCACAAAGGGAAGAGGTTATGTAAGTTCTGACAAGAATAAGTCAGGAGATCTTCCTATCGGAGTGATCGCAATCGATTCTATCTACACACCTGTAGAGAGAGTTAACGTAACTGTAGAGAATACTCGTGTAGGTCAGGTAACTGATTTTGATAAGCTTACACTTGATGTTCACACAGACGGTACACTTGCTCCCGACGAGGCAGTAAGCCTTGCGGCTAAGGTACTCAGTGAGCATTTAAGCCTGTTCATCGATCTTTCCGAGAATGCTAAGACCGCAGAGGTTATGGTAGAGAAGGAAGATGACGAGAAGGGCAAGGTTCTCGAGATGTCAATTGATGAGCTTGAACTTTCGGTTCGTTCATTCAACTGCCTCAAGAGAGCAGGCATCAATACCGTTCAGGAACTTGCAAACAAGACTCCTGATGATATGATGAAGGTTCGTAATCTTGGACGTAAGTCACTTGAGGAAGTTCTTGCTAAGCTTGATGAGCTCGGACTTTCACTCAGAATTGATAGCGAACAGTAATATCTACATGAATTGATATGATATCCGCGGAGGGTAAATCCGATGCGTACCAATGTGGATTCTCATAATGGACAATGCAACAACATCATAAAAGTAAGACCGATGCGCATTTTGTGATGTACCACTGCAAGGGGAACCTTGCGAATGAGAAAGGATGTAAATAGACATGGCAATGTACAGAAAGCTTGGAAAAGCAACAAAGCCCAGAAGAGCACTTCTTCGTAACCAGGTAACAGCACTTCTTTACAACGGAAAGATCGTTACCACAGAGGCAAGAGCAAAGGAAATCAAGAAGATCGTAGAGCCTATGATCACTCTTGCAGCTAAGGAAAAGGACAACTTCGAGACACTTACAGTTGATTGCAAAGTTCCTGAGAAGGACAAGGACGGTAAGAGAGTAAAGGAAGTTGTTGACGGTAAGAAGGTTACTAAGTACACAACCGTTAAGAAGGAAATCAAGAAAGATATGCCTTCACGTATGCACGCAAGAAGACAGCTTCTTAAGACTCTTTATCCTGTACTTGATGTTCCTCAGGAGAACAAGGGAAGAAAGAGAAACACTAAGGAAGTTGACCTTGTAGCAAAGCTTTTCGATGAGTACGGACCTAAGTACGCAGATCGTAAGGGTGGTTACACAAGAATCATCAAGATCGGTCAGAGAAAAGGCGACGCAGCTATGATGGTTGTTCTTGAGCTTGTTTAATACTTGCTTGTAGATTTAATACGAATTAAAAAGAGATTTCAGAGCATATGCCCTGAAATCTCTTTTATTTTGCTTATATTCGATTTTTCTTTTAATTCTTAGTCTTCTCGATTATTTATACTGATCGATGTTCTGGGGCGTTATGGCAACAAATGGAACCCATACATACTTAAGGTCTTCGGTAGCTCCGGATAATGATGATACGGAGCCTCCTTTTGCCAATGTGATGGCGCTGTTAACAGCCATTGTGCCCTGACCGACTGTATCCTGGAGAACTGTCATATATAAGTCTCCGCTTCTGATAGCTTCGCAGCCGCTGTCCGTTGCATCAATTCCGGCTACAAGCTTTTTATGAGTATCATAGCCGTTGTCCTTTAGCCATTTGATAGCTCCGATAGCCATCGGGTCGTTATTACATATGATGCAGTCAAAATCCTGCTTTGTTTTCTTGAAGATCTCCAGCTGATCGTATGCAACGGTATCAGACCAGTCACCGTGATCTACAAATACATAATTGGCATTTACGCCGTTATCAAGGAAGAAGTATTTAACCGCATTGGTACGCTGGGGAACAGCAGCATGCCCTTTCATTCCTTCCATGATGATAACATTTAAGGATTGAGGCTTTCCGAGACCGTTCCAAATGTATTCAGCCTGAAATCTGCCGGCGTCTTGTTCAAATGATCCTACATAGATGAATTTGTCACCCTTAAGATAATCTGCATCAGGTTCATTATTAATAAATACGATTGGGAGAGAACCTGCTGCATTTTCCATCTGAAGAATTGTTGTGGCATCGGCAAGTCTGCATATGATCGCATTATAGCCCTGGCCTTCCGCATCTGCAATCTGCTTCATCTGGATCTCGGGATCGCTCTGACAGTATACGGTATCAATCGTAGCCCCGGTATCTTTAGCCATTTGATCTATTGTTTCGCACAAGGTGTTAAGGAAAGTATCGGTTTCGTCATGCAACGTCATCAGTATTTTTACACCACTTCCGTTTACCACGCCGGCGCTTGCTGATTTAGCTCCGCAACCCGTAACGGTTATAGCCAGCAGCACGGAACATAGCAGAAAAGCTATTGATTTTTTAATTAGATTCTTCATAATTGGTCTCCTTATTAAATCTTGAACTGCTGAACATAGGATGTAAGTGTCTCGGAAGTGCTTGCCAATTTGTGCGAGTTATCCGCAACATCCTGACTGTGCTGGGTTATGCTGTTAGCCTGCTCAACCATTCTGCGGCTGGTCTCAAGAATCTCATCGGTACTTGCGGCCTGCTCTTCGGAAATGGCTGCTACGTTGCTGGCAACATCATCAACCTTCTGTACATCCTGTATCATAAGGTCAATAAGTTCATTGGATTTTTCAATATTCTGATAAATCTGATCAAAAGTATCTACGGCAGTGTTGATAAGCTCGCTGTTAGCCTCGATATTCTTGGCACTGGTCTGAGCCTGTTCTACAACGCTGTCGATAGCTTTTCTTACGTCATCAATAAGTTTTGCGATGTTTTCGGCACTTGCTGCAGAGTTCTGAGCAAGCTTACCGATCTCGGTAGCAACAACCGCAAAGCCTTTACCTGTTTCTCCCGCACGTGCAGCTTCGATTGAAGCATTGAGTGAAAGAAGATTGGTCTGCTCGGCGATCTCGGCAATAAGGCCGACAATGTTGGTAATCTCTTCGGAAGCCTTTCCGACTTCGTTGATGGAATCAACAAGTTCATCGTTGCTGGCTTTAATGTCTTGCATTGCATCGGCGAGCTGTTCCATATCATCACGGCCTTTTTTACTGATCTCAACAGTTTCTTTCATACTGTCATTGGCCTGATTTGAATTATCTCGTGTATCGGAAACAACCATAGCAAGCGTTGTTGCGTTCTGAGCAATCTCATTAACCGCAACGGCAAGCTGGTCAACAGTGTTATTAAGATTTTGCATAGCTTCCGACTGTGACTGGGAAGCTTCGAACATGCTCTTTGATACGATATCCGAATTATCCGATTGCTCTTTAAGCACTTTTGATTCGTCGTTGATGGTACTGAGCATCTTTCTCATGGACTGAACGAATTCGCTAACCTTGCTGCCCATGACACCGATCTCATCATTGCTTTCCTGTTTAACATCAATGGTAAAGTCGCCGGCGGACATATCGGTGATATTCTTGGTAATTCCGCCAAGAGGAGCAATAACTTTTGATACCATGAAGTTGATAAGAAGAACAATGAGTATGATCGCGATTATTCCGATAATGGCAAGCGTTGTGACGAGCTTGGTCACGTCTTTCATTATGGTATCTTTATGAACATATGAAACAAGAACCCAGTCGGTTCCGGCTATCTGTTTGAAAGCGACTACGTTATTTTGAAGAGTTACAGTTGTATAGTTTCTTTTGGCTACTTTTTCTGCAATTGCAGCCATAAGCTTATCAGAATCACCTGTTGTGAGCTTGGTTGATACTCTGCTCTTGTCACGATGTGCAAGGATCGTGCTGTCTGTAAGGTCAACAAGGAAAGATGCAGCCTGATCCATTTTTACTCGTGAATTAACGATGATACTGATCTGATCAAGTGAAAGATCGGCAGCGATTACCTTAAGGTCATCCGATCCATCGTTAATAATACCTGTAGCACTTATAACATTGACGCCGCTGGCATCCTTGTAGGTGTTACCGTAGACCATATTAACGTGGCTAAGACCCTGTTTAAACCAGATCTGCTGAGTAGGATTGTCAGTGTTTTTGGTGGATTCGGACGCTTTAAATACTTTACCGCTCTGGGTCGCAATGTATGGACCGTTTTTGCAGTAAGAGTTAAAACCGTATAATTCGTCCATCATTTTAGACAATTCTTCTTCAGGAAGATGGGCGCTTTCAACCATGTGTTTAACTGTGGTGAAATTTTGGAGATTATCATTCAGCCAAGCTTCGATATTATCAGCCTGGTTGGAAATGGATGAATTGAGCTGTGATGTTGCCATCGCAGTCATGCTTCTGCTGGATAGGAACCCTGAAATGAACACCAAAATAAGAATGGTAGCAACTACGGCAGGAACTAAGAACAACAGAAGTTTGTTTTTAATCTTTGCATGTCGCTTTTCTTTAACTTTTCCCATTTGTAAGTCTCCTTAAATTTTGAGATAATTACAGAAGTTAATTGTATTTTATCTCTTTATTTGGTATTTTTGAACGAAATATCATAAAAATTTATGAAAATATCATAAAATTCAATTTTGAAATAAACTGTATAGCGTATATAATAAAATTAGACCAATATAAGCTTTCGTAGTGAAAGGGGACAACATGGAAACAATTTACAGCAATGCCGAATACATCTTAAGATATGTCGTTGAATACTCAACGCTGCTACTCGAATTCTTCGGAATCTGCATACTGGTTTTCACTGCGGTAAAATGCTTTATTTTCTGGCTTAAAAAGGATGAATCAATAAGACTTCAGCTTGCGCAGGGAATAGCGCTCGCGCTTGAATTTAAGCTTGGCGGAGAGGTCCTTAGGACCGTTGTTGTAAGAGAATGGGCAGAGCTTGGAATCTTGGGCGCAATAATCCTACTGAGAGCAACACTTACATTCCTTATACATTGGGAGATAAAGAATGAGAAAGAGGCTCTTGAGCCGGGAGAAAAGAAAGAAGCTCTTGAACCCGGGGAAAAGAAAAAGTGATCAGCGATTCTTCTTTTCGAAGTGCTGATAATCTTTGGAAGAATTCCAGTTTCCTCCCCAAGAAAAACCATGGCTTGTAAAGAGTTTGTAAGCCAGGTCGTTTTCATCAATTTTATATGGAAAATCTGCGGTTCTGTCGGCATACTTTTCACTTGTTGAAGGTGCTATGCTCATGGAACCGTTTTTATATTTGATCTGCGGATTGTATAAGGGATTGATATCTACAGCCAGTCCCTGTGCGTGCTTGGAAAGCTTGGTTCCGTTTCCTATAGTACGATAGTTGAAGCAGGAAGTGTTATTTGCTTCCATCGATGCTTCGTCATCCGCATCAAAATCATCTATGAGCTTAATGCTTTCTATCTGATAATTGTTATCATACAGCTCATGAAAAATTTCCATAATATCGTCGGCGATATCTTTATTACAGATCATTTCGCCTGTCTTGGTCTCTCCTTCGAAGTCAACATACAGCATAACACAATATCTGAGATTATCCAACGAAATTTCACAGTCTTTCGGATATGACACATTTGTTATCTTGGATACAATTGAATTCGGTAAAGCCTCGTAGTAGAAACCGTCAGAGTAGGTGACTCTCGTGTCGGAAACGTCTTCGTCGGAAGGAATTGCTGATGCATTTGTGACACTTGAATTGACTTCTTCAGTCGAATTCTCGGAGGCACTTTTTCCCAGAGAAGAGGATTCCGTAGAGGAATCTTTTGCCGAGGATAATTCCGTGGAATTTTCGGATGAAGTCGATGAGCTGTTTGATGAGCTTGAAGAATCTGCAGCATCTGTGCTTGCGTTTTCCGTAGCAGGTTTTTTCTTGGCGTATTCGTCAAGAGTTTCGTGACCGGCAAGACTTCTTGCCATAATTGCGCAGACTACTATAAGTGCTATCAGAAAAAAGATATCTCTTTTGGATTTGTTGTTCATGATAAGTCTCCGTGAGGTTAATACGTATGTTTATGTTTGTATATGATATACGAATTGCTTCATGACTAACGTCATTTCGCAATTCTACAAATATTCGGAAACCGCTAATTTACTGCGTAAATTGCTATTTCCTCATATTTGTTTGGGTCATAAAAGCAAAACTCTCACCATGCAAGCATGTTCGAGTTTTTCTTTTAGACACCTATATCATTATAAATAGTACCACATTTATGCTATAATATTTCGATATGGTAGGTAAAAAGAGATGATACGTACGGATAATCTTGTATTTGAATATATCAGAAGAGACGAAGAGGGCAATGTTGAGGGCATAACAAGAGCCGTTGATGACGTTAATCTTGACGTCAAGCCGGGGCAGTTTATTGCAATTCTTGGCCACAACGGATCCGGTAAGTCCACTCTTGCCAAACATTTCAACGCTCTTTTGTATCCGACGGAAGGAAAAGTCATTGTTGACGGAATGGATACTTCCGACGGAGAGTGCCTTTGGAATATCAGACAGGAAGCGGGAATGATCTTCCAGAATCCCGACAACCAGATAATCGGACAGGTTGTTGAAGAGGATGTAGGCTTCGGCCCTGAGAACATGGGAGTTCCCACGGATGAGATCTGGGAGAGAGTCGATGAGAGCCTTAGAGCTGTCGGAATGCTTGATTTCAGAAAATCATCGCCCAACCATTTATCGGGCGGACAAAAGCAGCGTGTATCGATCGCGGGCGTTATCGCCATGCACCCCAAGTGCATCATAATGGATGAGCCGACTGCGATGCTCGATCCCAACGGTCGTAAGGACGTAATAAGAGCCGCGAGAGCGCTTAATTCGGTTGAGGGTATCACGGTTATTCTTATCACTCATTATATGGAAGAAGTTATTTACGCCGACAAGGTTTTTGTAATGGACAAGGGCCGCGTCACAATGGAAGGCACACCGCGCGAGATCTTTTCACAGGTCGACAGACTAAAAGAACTCAGACTCGGAGTTCCGCAGGTAACACTTCTTGCACACGAGCTTAAAAAGAACGGATTACCGCTTCCCGATGGAATTCTCACAGGAGAAGAACTGGTTGAGGAGCTTAAAAGGATAAAAAATGTCGCTAATACTTGATCATGTCAATTACATATACGATGAAGATACCGCAATGGCGCATCCTGCGCTTATCGATGTGAGTCTTCGGATTCCGGATGGCCAGTTTATCGGGCTTATTGGACACACGGGTTCAGGTAAGTCGACGCTCATCCAGCATCTTAACGGACTCGAGACACCGACGAGCGGAGCTGTGTTTTTTAACGGAAAGGATATAAGCAATCCCGATTTTGATAAAAAAGAGCTTAGATCCAAGGTCGGACTTGTTTTCCAATATCCGGAGCATCAGCTTTTCGAGACGGATTGTTTTAAGGATGTATGCTTTGGCCCCAAGAATCTCGGGCTTCCGCAGAAGGAAGTAGAGCTGCGGGCGTATGAAGCCCTCAAGATGGTTGGCTTTGACGATGAGTATTTTTACCAGTCACCGTTTGAGCTTTCGGGCGGACAAAAGAGAAGAGTGGCTATCGCGGGAGTTATCGCGATGAAGCCCGACGTACTTATCCTTGACGAGCCCACGGCAGGTCTTGATCCCAAGGGACGAGAAGATATTCTTGGACTTATAAAAAGACTCCACGAGGAAATGGGCATTACGGTCATACTTGTAAGCCACAGTATGGACGACGTTGCCGATTATGTGGAGAGGATCATAGTTATGAACAAAGGCCGCGTTGCCTTTGATGATGTTCCCGTCAATGTTTTTGCGCATTACAAGGAGCTTGAGGAGATCGGACTTGCGGCGCCTCAGGTTACATATGTAATGCAGGAGCTTGCCAAGGCGGGCTTTAATGTTGATGCCAAGGCAACAACGATGGAACAGGCAAAAAAACAGATATTGAAGGCGTTTGGAAGATGCTAAGAGACATTACACTCGGACAATATTATAGAACAGACTCTGTCATTCACAGGCTTGACCCAAGAGTGAAGCTTGTTGCGACATTTATTTTTATCATTTCCCTTTTTGTGGTAAAGAATTTTTGGGGCTATCTTATAGCGGGAGTATTTCTTGCAGTGTGCATCAAGCTCTCCAATGTTCCGCCCAAATTTATTTTTAGGGGAATGAAGACCATCTTTTTCCTATTGCTGCTGACCATGGTGTTTAATCTTTTCCTGACACCCGGAACGGCGCTTGTAAGCTTCTGGAAGTTTACGATCACATATGAAGGACTTAAGATGGCGTCAATGATGGCGATTAGGCTGGTGTTCCTTATTACAGGTTCATCCATCATGACACTTACTACAACGCCCAATAACCTTACAGACGGCATGGAGAGCGTGCTCGGGCCGCTTAAGAAGATCCGCGTTCCCGTTCATGAGATATCGATGATGATGTCGATCGCGCTCAGGTTTATTCCTATATTATTGGAAGAGACCGACAAGATCATGAAGGCGCAGATGGCCAGAGGTGCGGATTTTGAGAGCGGATCGTTGATCAAAAGGGCCAAGAGCCTTGTTCCTTTGCTGGTACCTCTTTTTATCTCGGCGTTCAGAAGGGCAATGGACCTTGCAATGGCTATGGAAGCCAGATGCTACAGGGGCGGAGAAGGCAGGACCAAGATGAAGCCTCTTATTTATAAAAAGAGAGACAGGATAGCCTACGGTGTCCTGTACTCATATCTGATCGTTGCTATAGTTGTCGGAAGGATATTGTTTAGATGAGCGAAATGCACAGAATAATGCTGACAGTTTCATATGACGGCACTTCTTACAACGGCTGGGCGCTTCAAAAGAGTACCCACAATACTATAGAAGAGATGCTTAACCGCGCTATTGCGGGGCTGACAGGAGAGACCGTTGAGGTTATCGGCGCAAGCCGCACCGACTCCGGGGTTCATGCTTACGGCAATATCGCTGTTTTTGATACCGCGTCGACCATTCCGGGAGACAGGTTTTCTTTTTGCTTAAATCATATCTTGCCTAAAGACATCAGGGTTGTGGCTTCTGCGGAGGTTGCGCCCGATTTTCATCCGAGGCACTGTAATACGGAAAAGACCTATGAATACCGTATCTTAAATACCAAGATGCCCGTTCCTACCAAGAGATTCTATACTTATCATTTCAGTATGCCGCTTGATGAGGCGCTTATGCAGGAAGCGGCGCAGTATCTTGTAGGAGAGCACGATTTTACAAGTTTTTGCAATGTTGAATCCACCGCTGCCACGCACGTGAGGACTATCAAGGATATCCGGGTCTTCAGGCACGGGGATGAGGTTATTATCCGCGTTACGGGCAACGGCTTCTTATATAATATGGTAAGGATCATCGCGGGAACTCTTTTGATGGTCGGAAGGGGCAAGAACAAGCCCATTGACGTAAAAGAGATGCTTGAGAAAAAAGACAGGAAGGCAGCAGGACCCACAGCGCCTCCGGAAGGTCTTTTCCTTATAAAATATGAGTTCCTTGACGGGGTGCCGTACATAAACGGCGAAGAGTGAGAAAACATGCGCCTTTGCGGTGTGTTTTTTTGGGGCGGAAATAGTAAGAAAATGTATTGACAATCGAGCAAATTGGGTTATATAATATCTTACTGTGTGACGCCATGTCCACTTTTATTTGAAAATGTCATATTGTTGTCCCGGTAAGCTACAATATGTACATCATATAATGTGAGAATCAGGTGAAGGGTTTTCGCATAGGTAACCAATTAAGTAATTGTTTTACTGGAGGAAATTCAATGAAAACTTATATGCCTAGTGCAACTACAGTTGAGAAGAAGTGGTATGTAGTTGATGCTACAGATATGACACTCGGACGTCTTGCTTCTAACGTTGCAAACGTACTTAGAGGAAAGAATAAGCCCATCTACACTCCCAACATTGATACAGGTGATTATGTGATCGTTATCAATGCTGAGAAGATCAAAGTTTCAGGTAAGAAGCTTGATCAGAAGATGTATTGGCACCATACAGAGTATGTTGGTCATCACAAGGAGTTCTCACTCCGTCAGATGCTCCAGGATAAGCCTGAGAGAGTTATCGAGCATGCCGTTAAGGGAATGCTTCCCAAGGGATCTCTTGGAAGAGAGATGTACACTAAACTCCACGTTTACGCAGGAGCTGAGCATCCACATGCAGCTCAGAAGCCTGAAGTATTGACATTTTAATCGGAGAGGAGAATATAAGAAATGGCAAAGTCATCTAATTACTACGGAACAGGTAGAAGAAAGAAGTCAATCGCAAGAGTTTACCTCGTATCCGGAAATGGAAATATAACAATCAACAAGAGACCTATCGATGAGTATTTCGGACTTGAGACACTCAAGGTTATCGTTAGACAGCCCCTCGTTGCTACAGAGACAACAGAGAAGTTTGACGTTGTAGTAACAGTTAGAGGCGGCGGCACAACAGGCCAGGCCGGTGCTATCAGACACGGTATCTCAAGAGCACTTCTTCAGGCTGATTCAGATGAGTACAGACCTGTTCTTAAGAAGGCCGGATACCTCACAAGAGACCCTCGTATGAAGGAGAGAAAGAAGTACGGTTTGAAGAAAGCTCGTCGTGCTCCTCAGTTCTCAAAGAGATAATCACTGCTTCGGCAGATTTCAAAAGACTCGGTACAATGTACCGGGTCTTTTTTGTAGTGCGCCTAGCGGCGCACGTTTCCAACGGGTTAAAGTCCCGAATTCGCCCGGTAGTGGGAAGGATATAGCCGAAGGCAAGGGTGTCCATCGCGAGGTGGAATCTGAAGGAAGCTGGATGTGAGGAACATACTAACTCACGGGCAAATCTCTGGTCTGACGAACAGAAATCTCATATGAGGTCATGCATGAGGGTAAGGCTACTGCACAAGTCGAAACCCCATAACTACACGGAATCATGCATGATAGATGAGGCAGATGGATGGAGAGGAAGAAACGTGTGGTACCTAGGGAGGTCTGCGTGAAATGCTCTGAAAGGAGTAACCACCGTACAAG
>NZ_FPCC01000048.1 GCF_900116875.1 Butyrivibrio sp. INlla21 | reverse complement strand
TTGGTAGGCCGTTACCCTGCCAACTGGCTAATCTGACGCGGGCCCATCTCATACCACCGGAGTTTTTCACACTGCATCATGCGATGCTGTGCGCTTATGCGGTATTATCAGTCGTTTCCAACTGCTATCCCCCAGTATGAGGCAGGTTGCCCACGCGTTACTCACCCGTCCGCCACTAAGAATTTACAAGATTTGACCGAAGTCTCGTCAGCGTAAATTCTCCGTTCGACTTGCATGTGTTAGGCACGCCGCCAGCGTTCATCCTGAGCCAGGATCGAACTCTCACGTTAAAATAAAAGTTGATCCGGTCAAAACTAAGCTTGGCTTTTGTTCTGTCCGTTAATTTACTAATTTTGTTCTGAATTATTCTCTTGGAATCTTTCAGGGTTGCATTACTGTTTATTTGTCAAGGTGCTTGTGTTTCGCTGTCCTCAGCGACAGCTTATTTAGAATATCATAGGGTTATAGCTGTGTCAATAACTTTTTTTATTATTTTATAAAAGTTTTCTGTATGTATTCAAACACGCTTAAACACACGGTTTTAAAGGTGTCGAATACTTTGATTTTTGTGACGAACTGAACAAGAAAAATAATCAAAAAAGCCTCTGCTGCGCCAAATGCTGCTCCGAGAAGTCTGTTTATTCCGCTCAGCACGGGCACTTCCTTAACTTTAGAGAAAGCGTCACCGATTGCTGTCATAAGTCTGTAAATCAGAAAGGCAACTACCAAATATCCAATCTTTGGTATGACCGTTCCGAAATTGGAGCTAAGAACATCTCCGGCAATCTTCATTATGTAGTATATTGACACAAATGCCGCCAAAACAGAAACAAGGCCCGCTGCTTCCGCAAACAGGCCATTCTTGGCGCCATATGATATTCTCCACAAAAAGAGTATAACAACAACCGTTGTTATCACCACTTCTGCGATATCAAAATCCATGGTCGTCTCCTTATTTAAGTATTAATGTATCCACATTTGTTTTGGTAACAAGAATAAACTTGCTCATTGTTGCCGTAGGCACAACGGTTCTGACGGGTTCTTCAAATGTCCCCTCATACTTGATATGTCCGTTCATATCTTTAAGAATAAACTCATCCTCATTATATATAACGATCTGCTTATTGGTAAAAATAATCTCCGAATATTCCATATCAAAGTAAGTCGTAAGTACAAGATTGCCTGATGTATTGTAAACCTGAAGTCTGTATGCCCCGTCGTCTGTACCGTTTGCAAAAACAAGGCCTACATATGATTCATTAAAGTATACAGAGCGAACTTCATCGTCTCCCGTAAAATTCTCCACTTGGATCACGGGCTTTTCCGCTCCCGTATAGAACATGATCCTGTCGTCCGATACAGCAAATGACTTATCCGTAGTCATGAACTGCACATAAGGCACAACGACATTGGGATAATCAAAAGAGCTTGCAAAATTATCTATGGAATTCTGTCCGACCGGTCCAAAGTTGGAAAATGTAACACTGGTCTTTACCGCACCCTCATCGGGATAAAGATTCGACACACACACCAGCTCTCCGTTAGGAGAAATACTGATGCTTATAGGATACCCACTGTCCTTCATTGTCTTCTTAAAGTTAGCAAGAGTATTACCCTGCGCGTCATACAAATAAATCCATGTTACATCTTTTCCGTCAAGAACAGCTGCAACAACGCCCTGAGAAGAAACGCAAAAATCTCTGATAGGCAGATTGGTGTCAATTTCTCCCAGAGCTCCGCTTACATTATTAACATAGATGTTATGTCCGTTATAGTCACCTATGGCGATCGCATCACCGCAAGTTCTGGCAATAGGGCTTTGCATCTCATATGTCTGATTCCACAAAGCCTGTCCGCCCGCGTCAAGACAGCTCACACCATCCTTACTGTATTGAACTATGTGTCCGTTAAGACTGACTATCTTGGCGTCACTTCCGTTAGTAATAGATGCGCCTCTTGTATAAGAAGCTTCCGAATACTCCTTATCTCTCCAGCTCACATATATAACAACCGTAAGTAGAGCAATAGTCGCCACTATTACTATCGTTCGGAAAAAGACAATAAGCTTATGGCTTCTTATCCTTTCTTTATAGGAAGTCCCTCTTTCGGAAGTATCCTGCGCTCCAACTCTATTTATTTTTTCGGCATATGTGCTAAAATCGCGTACTTCCGCCAAAACTCGCCTCCGAAAACGCCGGTTTGCTTAATCAAACAAACTGGTAGATTGTTGTTGTATCGTATTCCTTACCTGGACCAAAAACAGGATCGGGGAAACCGGCCTCGTTAATGGAATTGGGATAGAACTGAGTCTCAAGACATACACCGTCTCTTGCCTTATATTCTATTCCGCCCTTAGCATCCTTAGCTGAAAGGAAGTTGCCCGCATAAAGCTGAACACCCGGAAGATCTGTAAAGCACTTCATTGTAATGCCTGTCTTGGGTGATGAAAGTGTTGCAAATTCCCTCATTGTTCCGTCTGCTTCATCGATAACATAGTTGTGATCGTATCCGCCGACTGCTTTAAGCTGAGCATTGTCTGCAGCTATATCCTGTCCAATGGTCTTCTCCTGAGTAAAATCAAAAGGAGTTCCCTTAACTGTAGCAATCTCTCCTGTAGGGATGGCTGCAGAATCAATTACAGGTGTGTAGTTGGATGCACTAAGTAAAAGAGTATGATCAAGAATTGAGCCTGATGCCTGTCCTCCAAGATTGAAATATGAGTGATTGGTCATATTGATAAGTGTGTCCGCATCACTGGTAGCATGATAATGAATAGAAAGAGCATTATCATCTGTAAGTGTATAAGTAATATTAAATACGCGATTTCCGGAAAAGCCCATATCGCCGTCTGCTGACTTAATAGTAAACTTTACAAAGTTATCGCCTTCTTCGGCTTCCCATACTCTCTTATGGAATCCGTTGTCCATGTCTGTATGAAGGTTGTTGGGACCATCATTAACGGGAAGAGAAAACTCTTTTCCATTAATAGAATACTTAGCATTGGCGATTCTGTTTGCTGTAGGTCCTACTGCAGCTCCAAGGAAGCAGCTGTTGTCAAAATATCCCTTAACATCATCGAATCCAAGAACAACGTCAGTCTTGTTTCCCGCCTTGTCCTTTACAAAAATATTCTTGATGATACATCCGTAGTTAATTACCACAACCTCAGCATCATTGCTGTTTGAAATGTGATATGCATAAATTGCTTCGTTTTTCGGTGATTCCCCTAATAGTTCTTTTCTCACTGCCATATTGATTCCCTCCGTTTGGTAAAAATAATGTATCAAAGCTCCGTTCTGCCTTCCAACGCCCTAAGCAGTGTGACCTCATCGATATACTCAAGGTCTCCGCCGACAGGAACCCCACTGGCTATCCTGGTAACTTTAATGCCTGTTGGTTTGATAAGCTTACTGATATACATAGCAGTTGTTTCACCCTCAAGACTGGAATTGGTGGCCACTATGACCTCCTTGATATCCTCTGTCTGAAGTCTCTGCATCAACTCTGTAAGCCTTATGTCCCCGGGTCCTATCCCCAACATCGGAGATATTGCCCCGTGAAGAACATGATAAACCCCCTCGTATTTGCCCGTCTTCTCATATGCTGCTAAATCCCTAGCATTTTCTACAACCATTATTGTGCTATGATCCCTGGCAGTATTGCTGCAGATCGGACATACATCGTCATCCGTCAGCGTGCAGCATATCTTACAGTAGTGCACATTTTCTCTGGCGCTTGTTATTGAATCCGCCAATTTGGCAACTCTGTCCTTGGGCAAATTGATTATATAAAAAGCCAGCCTCTGAGCCGACTTTCCTCCAATCCCCGGAAGAGCCGCCAGCTCGTCGATCAGCCGGTTAATATGTCCGCTGTAAAGATCCATTAGAAAGGAAATCCTCCGCCTAAGCCGCCTGTCATCTTTCCGATCATTGCCCCGCTTGCTTCATCAGCCTGCTTCATAGCTTCATTAACTGCGGCAACGATCATATCCTGCAACATCTCAACATCATCGGGATCCACCGCATCAGGCGAGATCACTACGCTCTTAAGCGTCTTGTTTCCGAATACGGTAGCCTCAACAGCACCGCCGCCTGCCTTAGCAGTAAACTCCTTGGTCTCGAGCTCCTTCTGACTCTCCTCCATCTGGCGCTGCATTCTCTGCGCCTGCTTCATAAGATTGTTCATGTTTCCCGGCATTCCGCCTCCGGGAAATCCTCCGCGTCTTCCCATTTTTAGTTCTCCTTTTCTTCATCTTCGGTAACAATATCAAAATTGATTGCCTGTAAATTTACATAATTCTCTTCAAAAGACTGCTGCTGTTCCAAGAATCTTGTTTCAAACTCAACATGCTTATTTGCAGCCCCGTCCAGCACATCCTGCAGATCCTCTGCGGATTGTCCTCCGGAATATTTGTCAGCCAATTGCTTATTGTCAAACACAATCTGCAGCACATCGTTATTTCCAAGACTTAACCTTGCTCTCTGCATATAAGTCTTCATAGGATTGTCCATTCTCGCAAGGATCCTCGGCCATTCTTTCACAAGCTTTTGTATATCCTCAGGTACCGCTCTGTCAAGAACTTTCTTAACCTTAGGCTGCGCCTGAATTCCGGCAGGTGAAGCGCCCGAAACCGCCACAGCAACCCGGCCCGACCTGATACCGGCGAGAATCTTACCATTTTCCTCGTCATGCTGTTCCAAGACTCTAAGCCTGTCCTCAAGAGAATCTTCATTGTCATCCATCTGAGGCTTACACATCTTGATAAGTGTGATCTCTATCAAAATACGCTTCTGTGTTGCATATCTAAGCTGAGATGACAATTCCGAAAAAATACGAATATATCTGATTATGGTATCAGTCTCAGTCCCTTCCGCCTGACTCTTAAGATCCTTGAGATTATCGGTTGAGACATCAACCACATCTTCCATCTGATCCGAAGCCTGAACAAGCATAAGATTTCTAAGATACCATACAAAGTCATTAACAAACTGCGCAAGTTCTCTTCCCTGTATAACAACATCCGAAAGAACGGTAAGAGCCGAATTGGCATCCTGATTATATATAGCGGAAAAGAGCCTGCTAAACACCTCCGTGTCAACCGCTCCGAGCACTCCCAACACCTTATCGTAGGTAAGCTCCTGTCCGTAGTTAAAAGCAACGCACTGATCAAGGAGGCTCAGCGAATCTCTCATTGAACCGTCAGCCGTCTTGGCTATGTATCTAAGCGCCTTCTCTTCCACCTTGATCCCTTCGGCATCAACTACTTCTCTAAGCCTACTCTCTATTGTATCAATAGTGATCCTATGGAAATCATATCGCTGACATCTTGAAAGAATAGTGATCGGAATCTTCTGTACTTCCGTCGTCGCCAAAATAAACATTACGTACTCAGGCGGCTCTTCCAAAGTCTTAAGAAGCGCATTAAAAGCACCGGCGGATAACATATGTACCTCGTCGATGATATAGACCTTACGTTTTCCTTTTGTAGGGGAATATGACACCTCATCAATGATCTCACGGATGTTATCAACACCGTTGTTGGATGCAGCGTCTATCTCTATAACATTCATACTGTTGCCTGCTGCGATTGCCTTACACATCTCGCACTCTCCGCAAGGGCTGCCGTCAACGGGATGCTCACAGTTGACCGCTCTTGCCAGAATCTTGGCAACAGAAGTCTTACCTGTTCCGCGGGTTCCGCAGAACAGGTAAGCATGTCCGACTCTGTCAGATTTTATTTGATTCTTTAAAGTGGTTATTATATGGTCCTGACCCTTAACATCCTCAAAAACAGGCGGTCTGAACTTTCTGTATAACGCAACATAACTCATCTGAAAAACTACTCCGCCACCAAAACTATATTCTTATTGTATGCATCAGTCCCCAAAGCATACACCAAGCATCTTGGCTTCTTTTATAATACTTGCATCGGGAGATACGTATTTAAGCTTGCCGGCGATCTCGCTAAGCGGCACTTTTACAATCTCTCTGTTTTTATAGGCAACCATGTAGCCGTATTCCTTTTTAAGGACAAGGCGTCCTGCCTCTGCTCCGAGTCTTGATGCAAAGACTCTGTCGTACGGATCGGGTGCTCCGCCCCTCTGCATGTGACCGGGGACAGTCACTCTTACTTCATGTCCGGTACGCTTCTGTATAGCTTCTGCAATTTCATAAGAAACTGATGGATATTTACGCTTCTCCACCTTTTCCTTGTATTCTTTCTTGGAAAGCTTAGCGTCTTTCTTGGAAATAGCGCCTTCAGCGACAGCTATGATCGTAAATCTGCTGCCCTTCTTGTCTCTTCCTTCGATTGCTTCGCAAACCTTATCAATATCATAAGGAATCTCAGGAATAAGGACAACGTCTGCGCCGCCCGCGATTCCCGCGTTAAGCGTAAGCCATCCAACCTTATGTCCCATTACTTCAATAATAAATACTCTGCCGTGAGAATCCGCGGTAGTATGTATGTTGTCAATTACTCCCGTAGCGACATCAACCGCACTCTGGAAACCAAATGTCATATCCGTTCCCCAAAGATCGTTGTCTATGGTCTTTGGAAGCGACACGATGTTAAGTCCCTCCTGAGAGAGCAGATTCGCAGTTTTCTGAGAACCGTTACCTCCAAGAACAACCAGGCAATCAAGCTTAAGCTTATAATAGTTCTGCTTCATTGCTTCAACCTTATCGAGGCCGTTCTCATCAGGATCCTTGATCGTCTTAAAAGGAGTTCTCGAACTTCCAAGTATCGTTCCGCCCTTGGTAAGGATTCCGGAAAAATCACGAGATGTCAGCATGCGGAAATCACTGTAGATAAGTCCTCTGTAGCCATTTAAAAAGCCGTAGAATTCTACTTCTTCACCGCTATTCGCGATACATTTTACAACTCCGCGCATAGCTGCATTCAACGCCTGACAGTCACCACCACTTGTCAGCATACCAATTCTCATCATGTGAAAAGTCCTCCTTTGGATTCCTTTTTTGGTTAAACGCATACTACTATTAATTATACAAAATAATGAGTTTAATGCCAAGTAATACGCATTGACGAGCACCATATAACAAAGTATAATAAAAAACGCTTTGGGATTGCCAAAGCGCCAAGGAGTTGTACCCAAGCGGTTGAAGGGTCCGGATTCGAAATCCGGTAGGTCGGTTTTGCCGGCGCAGGGGTTCAAATCCCCTCAACTCCGTTTTCTATGAGAAGCAAAAGCGACAGTGAAGCCTTTATATTAAGGATTCAACTGTCGCCTTTTTATTACCAAAACATTCCTGTACGGTAATATATCATGAATGACAATAGTCCTGCCTTGTATTCTTGGAAAAGCATGTCCGCGCAAGCCATGCCCATGGCAAATATCGCCATGATGATCATAAGGAAGATTGCCCCCTTATCATAAACAATATTGTCATTGCCAAAGTTGGAGACGAGAAGCTCAACACCAAGCCCTATGAGCAAAAGCGGCCACATATGAAATATGAATTCATAGCTTATTTCACCAAAGAAAAGATGGCATACAAAAGCCGCTCCGAACGCGATCATGGCAATTCCTGCCGTTATCGCCCCAACTCTGTGAAGTCTTATACTCTTTTCCATTTATTCCTCCTTAGTTCCTTCTGCTATCATGTTTACGGGAGTAACATCCTCAGTAGTTTCAGCTTCAAGTTCTTTTTTCTTCCCCCTTATCAGACGTATTCCTATCACGATCAAAAGAATCGCAACAACAACCTCCGGTACATCATTTATAAGAGAATACAGATTATCCCACATTTCGTCCGGAATAATGCGGAAAACAATCCTTGAAATATATGACCATATCATTGAAAGTCCCCATATGATCAGTACAATCGGCATATACTTGCGCACCGCACCCTCGGGAAGCTTTAATTTGCCTTTGAATTCAAACTCCTCCCATATATACTTATCCTCTAACCCCGCAAGCTTTTCGGGGCTTAAGGAAAACACGTTCCATGCATGGAAAAAAGCATAAAACCAGATCAATAACATAAATGCCATAAACACCCCTTGAAGAATATACGGAAAGACGGTGCACAGTGCAAAAGGAAGCGCAAAGCATCCCATAATACTGAATCCGTTCTTCATAAGTCCCATGTACATCTCAACAGCACCGGGGATAAACGAAAATATAAATGTAAAAAACTTATTCTTTTTCTTGATCTCCATTATCTTGATCCTCCCTTTTATTCAGATATCTCTTCTATTTTAGAATGTATTATTAACTTCATTTCTTCTATCCTGTCTTTTTCCGTCCGTTTGTTTAGTGCTTCTTCCCTCGAACTGATAACCTCTCGAGAAAGAAGTTCCTCTTTACTTATCGAAGCCTCCTGCTCCATAACATCTTTCTTTGACGGAAGGCTCGTTCCGTTATTTTTGAAATAAGGTAAAAGAACCATCATCAGGATTGCGGCCGCTATAGATACCGAAACCTTCATACAATAAACATAGTAGCTTATCTTTGTTGTTTTCTTTTCTCGTTTCTTATCCACATAGGAAAGCACAGTTTCTTCAATGCTGTAAGGAGCAACCGTCTCGCCTTCTTGTTCTATTTCATCGATAAGCTTATTTAGTTCTTCATCAGATAAATATTCATTAAATTCTCTCATGCAAGCAGGTCCTCCTTTCTTATGTTTTTCCTTAGCATCTCCCGTGCTCTGTATATCTTGGTCCGGGTCGTTTTAAGCGGAATCCCGAGTTTCTCTGAAATCTCCGCCGCCTTTAAGCCTTTGATGAAATACATATTGGCTATATTGGCATATCCGTTCGGAAGATCGTTGCATTTTTCTTCTACCCTGTTTATAACATCTCTTTTTGAAACCTCTTCCTCCGGGCCTTCTCTCGTTCCGTCTTTCACAGGCATTTGAGCATCTTCTGTTGGTGCCGTCCTTCTTTCTGCGGCCTTAAGATAATCAACACATTTATTACTCGCAATCCTGCACAGCCAGGCTTTTTCATTTTTTCCGTCAAAATCACTTAGATGTTCATATGCCGAAATAAAAGCTTCCTGAGTGATATCTTCCGCGGCGAAATAATCACCGGTCATCTTTATGCACAAAGAGAAAACCAGATTCTTGTACTTCGCCATGAGCTCTATTAACTTTTCCTTAGAATCGATTTTCCCCACCTTCTTTTTTCTGTGACATGTCCTACATATAATATAACGAAGCAGCAATAAAAAAATCTTCACTTTTTTCAAAATTATTTTTGAGCCTTGCAATTCCACATGGTAACGTGATAAAGTATTAAATGTCGATATATCAATTTTAATCCACTATTTTAGAAGAATGAGAGAGGACTTATGAAAAAGGGAATACTTGCAACATTATTGCTTACAACCATGTTGGGACTTACAGCCTGCGGCTCCAAAGCTCCCGAAAGCGACGTTGACTACATTAAGGGGAAGGGAACATTGATCGTTGGTATTACAGATTTTGCTCCCATGGATTATAAGGATGATTCAGGCGAATGGATCGGTTTCGATGCTGATCTTGCCAAAAAGGTCGGCGATTCTTTGGGGGTTAACGTAGAATTCGTTGAGATTGACTGGGACAACAAGATCCTTGAGCTCAAAAACAAATCCGTTGACGTTATATGGAACGGAATGACTCTTACCGACGAGGTTAAGAATTCCATGGAATGCACCAATCCTTACCTCAACAATGCACAGGTTGTTGTCGTTCCTTCTGATATTGCCGATCAGTACAAGGATGCGGCTTCACTTTCCGGTTTGTCTTTCGCGGTAGAATCCGGATCTGCAGGAGAAGCGGCAGCTAAGGATAACGGATACAACTACACATCTCTTACATCTCAGGCTAACGCCGTTATGGAAGTAGATGCGGGAACATCTCAGGCTTGCATCATCGACCTTCTCATGGCAGGCGCTATGATCGGCGAGGGCACAAGCTATCCTAAGCTTACACACACAGTTGAACTGACTAAAGAGGAATATGGTATCGGTTGCCGTAAGGGTTCAGATCTTGCCGCATACATAAACGACAAGCTTTCTGAGTACTACAAGGACGGCACAACACAGTCCATCGCAACAATATACGGTGTTCAGGACGCCGTTATCGCCCCATAATATAAGACAGGAGTAGGTTTGAGCTGATGTTTTTTACCGTTACTTCATCCCTTATGGTAGGATTTTTAGAGACCCTGAAACTATTCTTCCTTACACAGGTCTTTGCCCTGCCACTGGGACTTCTCATTTGCTTTGGCTCTATGAGCAAAGCAAAAATAATTAGATATCCTATTAGATTCATTATCTGGGTCGTACGCGGAACGCCCTTGATGCTCCAGCTTCTGATCATCTATTACGGCCCCGGGATCTTCCTTGGCGTAAATGTCTGGGGCTCCGAGACCTCGGGTAGATTTATCGCTGCCCTCGTAGCCTTTGTGTTCAACTATGCCTGCTACTTCTCAGAGATTTACAGAGGCGGCATACAGTCGATTCCCGTGGGACAATATGAGGCCGGCAAGGTTCTTGGTATGACCGATAAGCAGATCTTCTTCAAGGTCATTTTGCTTCAGCTTGTAAAGAGGATCGTTCCGCCCATCTCCAACGAGATAATCACCCTGGTAAAAGACACTTCACTTGCCAGAGTTATCGCCGTCTACGAGATAATATGGAACGGGCAGGCCTTTATAAAGAGCAACGGAATTATCTGGCCCTTGTTCTATACAGGTGCATTCTACCTGATATTCAGCGGCCTGTTGACCGTACTGTTTGACCGTATTGAAAAGAAACTGAGCTATTTCAGATAATGAAAGACCGGTGCACATTATGCCAATTTTAGAAGTTAAGAATATAAAAAAGACATTTGAAAATACTGAAGTTTTAAAGGGAATAAGCTTTGATCTGGAAGAAGGACAGACCATGTCGATCATCGGCTCCTCGGGAAGCGGTAAGACTACGCTTCTCCGCATCCTGAACTTTCTTGAGACTCCGGATGAAGGAACCATATCCGTCAGAGGACAACAGATCTTTGACGGAGCAAGTCCTGTCACAAATCCCGAGCAGCTCAGGAAGAACAGGCTACACTTCGGACTTGTTTTCCAGCAGTTCAATCTTTTCCCTCAGTATACTGCCCTTGAGAACGTCACTCTTGCCCCGCTTATGGAGGCCGACGCTTCCCAAAAGGACAAGACTATAGAACACGGAAAAGAGCTTTTGGCACAGATGGGGCTGTCTGACAGAATGGACAATTACCCTCACCAGCTCTCAGGCGGTCAGCAACAAAGAGTAGCGATCGCAAGAGCCTTGGCTCTGGAGCCTGATATTCTGTGCTTTGACGAGCCCACTTCAGCCCTTGATCCCGAGCTTACGGGAGAAGTACTCAGGGTTATCAGGGAGCTCGCAAGCCGCCACACAACTATGATCATCGTAACTCACGAGATGAGCTTTGCAAGAGACGTAGCGGATATCGCACTCTTCATGGACAACGGCATCATCCTTGAACAAGGTCTTGCCAAAGAGCTTATAAGTAATCCCAAAGAAGAGCGAACCAAGCAGTTTCTTTCAAGCCTTAATTCTTGAGATGCCAATAATACAATCACAGGTTTGTACAACATATAACGCCCCGGCTTTATGCCGAGGCGTTCAGACTGTAGACAAAGTGGTCTTGAGAGCATAGCTCTCAAGACCATTTTTCTTCTTAAGCCGGATTTTCATAATAAAAATGGTCAAAACAGCCCTTATCAGGCCATTTCTAACCGCCATTCATTCTTGATTCTTGCAAGCTTTTTTAGATTCATACACGCAAAGGTAAGCGCGACCTTCATTTCCATCCGCGCCTTTCCATACATCTGTGTATATCTAAATCCATGATTCTCTTTGGCTGTCCCAAAGATTCTCTCTATTGTTTCTTTCCTGTGAGAATAGAGATCTTTCATCCCCTCGGTGTATC
>NZ_FPCC01000049.1 GCF_900116875.1 Butyrivibrio sp. INlla21 | reverse complement strand
CATGAAAAACAACATAGATGACATTAATAAGTGGCTCTATCACAGAATACGCATGTGCATATGGAAACAGTGGAAACTTCCCAAGACAAAGAAGAGAAATCTTATTAAACTGGGGATACCCGAATACTATGCACATATTACAGCCAACAGCCGTAGAGGCTATTGGTTTGTGTCTGGTATGGGCGCGGTTAACCGTGCCTTATCAAAAGAAAGACTGATAAACAGTGGCTTTTATGATTTAGCCACAGCCTATCAGTCTATGCACGTCAACTATTGAAAGCGCCGTATACCGAACGGTTCGTACGGTGCTGTGAGAGGACGGGAGCTAATCACTCCCTCCTACTCGATTTAAGTACTTACAAATGAAAAACATATCAGTTCATAAGCTGTAGCTTTTGCTGTAAGCATTCAAGGGTGATGTTATCGGACTTTACCGAGACCTCGCCGTCCGTGTGAACCCACATGGGAATCATCGTCTTAACCGTAAATTTAGCTGTTCTGTATTTGTAAACACCCTTAAATATGTAATGTAATCCGAATATTGCGAAAGGAAGAGCAAGGAACATCTTAGGTCTTGGCAGGTCTCCGACAACGCACAGATCAAAGAGACCATCGGTCAGATCTGCTTTCGGAGCGAATCTGAATCCGCCTCCTTCGTGATGATGTATCATGGCGGTAATAAGCATAAAGTGAGAAAGATGCAGCTTCTTACCGTCTTCAAATTCAATATCGCACGGTATTTTATCGGCTTTGATCAGCTGTTTTACGGCGATTGCACCGTAAGTCAGCTTTCCGAGTCCGATCTTATTAAGAAAATTCTTGGTTCCCGAAGAAAGGGCTTCTTCGCATACAGCGGCATCAAAGCCTATTCCGGAGCTTACGTCAAAATAGCGAACATTGCCGATCTCTTCACTGTGAAGCCTGGACATGGGAACAGTCTTGTTGTTATACGTAAGCTTTCCTATATCAAGAGTCCTTACAACCTTGCCGGCTGCGATTCTTTCAAGGAGTTCATCATATTCTTTTGGATAGGAGAGATCTCTTACAAAATCATTGCTCGATCCTATCGGGATAAAGCCGAGAATTATTCTGTCAAAATAATCGTGAATGCCATTAATGGCTTCGTTGAGAGTTCCGTCGCCTCCAAGGACAATGACCCTAACCGGATATTCCATATCTGCAGGAGCATTTATGGTGAGCTTCTCCATGAGAGCCGTTGCGTCACCGGGGCCCTTTGTATAAGCCGCCTTGTAATCGATTGAGGCTGAAATAAGCTTATCTTCAAGCCTATCCCATATTTCTTTTCCTTTTCCGGAACGTGCTGATGGATTAACTATGCAGTAGTACATACAATTCCTCTGTAAAAATTTTGATTAATCGAAAATATTATAGCATTTTTTGTCGTTGTGTGGTACGATATGCAAGATGTTTACTTTAATACATTAAATTGACGAAATATCATTATTTTTGGAGGAGCTAAGATGTATTCATTGGAAGAAGTTAAGAAAATCGATCCCGAAATTGCTTCCCTTATCGAAGCAGAGGTTGAGCGTCAGAACAACCACATTGAGCTTATTGCTTCAGAGAACTGGACCAGCAAGGCCGTTATGGCAGCTATGGGCAGCCCTCTTACCAACAAATATGCTGAGGGACTTCCGGGTAAAAGATATTACGGCGGATGCCACGTAGTTGATGAAGTTGAGAAGCTTGCAATTGAGAGAGCGAAAGAACTCTTCCACTGTGATTATGCCAATGTACAGCCTCACTCAGGCGCACAGGCTAACCTCGCTGTACAGTTCGCACTTTTACAGCCCGGTGACACCATCATGGGTATGAATCTTAGCCAGGGCGGACACCTTACACACGGAAGTCCGGCCAATATATCGGGAACTTATTTCAAGGTTATCCCTTACGGCGTAGATGAGAACGGTGTTCTTGATTACGAAGAGATGTACAAGCTTGCTGTAGAGAACAAGCCCAAGCTCATCATCGCAGGTGCTTCTGCATATTGCAGAACAATTGATTTCAAGAAATTCAGAGAGGCTGCAGATGCATGCGGAGCCATCCTCATGGTAGATATGGCTCATATCGCAGGTCTTGTTGCCGCAGGCGTTCATCCCAGCCCGTTCCCTTATGCTGACGTTGTTACAACAACAACTCACAAGACACTCAGAGGACCCAGAGGAGGACTTATCCTTTGGAACCAGTCAGCTCAGGACAAGTTCAAGATCAACAAGGCTGTATTCCCCGGAATCCAGGGCGGCCCTCTTGAGCACGTTATCGCAGCTAAGGCTGTATGCTTCAAGGAAGCTCTTACACCTGAGTTCACAGAGTATGGTAAGAAAGTTGTTTCCAACGCCAAGGCTCTCTGCGAAGGCCTCATGAAGAGAGGAGTGCAGATCGTATCAGGCGGAACAGACAATCACCTTATGCTTGTAGATCTCACAAACTTCGGCCTTACAGGTAAAGAGGTTGAGGCATGGCTTGATGATGCGCATATCACAGCCAATAAGAACACTATCCCCAACGAGCAGCAGTCTCCTTTCGTTACAAGCGGTATCCGTCTCGGAACACCTGCCGTAACTACAAGAGGCATGAACGAAGAGGATATGGATCAGATCGCTGAGGCAATCGCAGTAGTTATCAAGAACAAGGGTGAGAAGAACGATGAAGCTCGCGCTATCATCAAGAAGCTCACAGACAAGTATCCTCTTGACTAATTATCTATAAGAATAAAAAGATTTCAGTAAATAAAAATAAGCCAAAATTGTACGCATCTTAAATGTGTGACAATTTTGGCTTTATTTTTTCGCTCGATTACTCGACTTAACATTTGAAAAAGAGAATATACAGAATTGATTATAATGAACATACAATTTAGAAAATACACAGATTATTTTACAATTATAAACTAATTATTCAAAATAAATAAAGATTTTGAGCAAAATGTATTGACAAATCAGAAGCCCGCCAATATAATGAAATCAGATAAAGGGATTAAGAAATATAAAAATACTTCTCCCGGATCGGTTAATGGGGAGAAAGAAAGGCAGGTACACTCCAAAGGGATAGGTTAGTTTAAATCTTCAAGGAAAGGATGGTACAGACCACCGGAAATTTTTAGTATTTAACTAAAATAATCGTTTTATCTAAGATGTAGAAAAACAGCACTTCCTGTACATGAATAGTGGTTATGACAATATCAGTATCTTGCAACCACAGCATACGAGTGCAAATGTTAATGGAAAGACGTGCTGAGAGTTTAGGAGGACGGTCCATTGGACGAAGAAATATTTTTAGAAGATAAGTACTCGGTGTAAGGGCAGAAGTAGGTAACATAGATGAAGCTTCTGCCCTTTTGTTATGCCCTTTTTTATGATAAAATAGGTTGAAAAATATTGTGGCATACGGGGAAGATATGAGTAAATTTGATGAGCAAGATTTTGATGAAAAGAGACTGGCACGTAGGCAGAGGAGGAAGAAGAGTCAGGTAACGGCTTTTGTTATTCTGGCACTTTTTATTTTAGTTATTGCCGGAGTGGCAGTTTTTTCTGTGTATTCGATAAAGAACTTACTTAATATTCCGGGTGGCGGCGGAGATTCCGCTGAGGAAGCCGCAGGTGAAGCAAGTTCGGAGGAAGTTGTTATCGAGACTCCCGAGACTGTTGAACCGGAACCCGAAGAGATGACTGAAGAAGATATACTTAATGAGGTTGTAGACGGCTGTATTGCCGAGCTTTCGATAGAAGATAAAGTCGCAGGACTGTTTATAGTAACTCCCGAGCAGCTTACCGGTGTAGCAACGGCCGTAAAGGCAGGAAGCGGAACTCAGGATGCGCTTTCCAAGTACGCTGTGGGCGGAGTTTCTTATTTTGCCAAGAACATCAAGGATGAAGCCCAGATCACCGAGATGCTGGGTACAACCGCTTCTATGAGTAAGTATCCAATATTTACAATTGTTTCCGATGAGGGCAAAAAAGGCGGTGTTACATCTAACATAAGCATAGAAGGAATAACAGATGTTACCGATCCGGATACCGCGAGCACTACATCTAAGGCACTTGGTGAGAAGCTTTTTTCATACGGCTTCAACCTTGATATAGCTCCGAGTGTCGATATTTCAGAGAACGGACTTTACGGAACAGACGCAGGAAGCGTAAAGGGAATAGCAGCTTCTTTTGCATCAGGTATCAAGGAGAGCGGAGTGGATGTCTGCGTAAGCTCTTTCCCGCTTAAGACGGATACGACCGCAGGTCTTACGGCTATAAGCAAGAGTAAGGATGAGCTTGCAGCCGGTGAATATGAGATTTTTAAAGAGATAATTGAAAACAGCAATCCCGCTGCAATAATGATGTCCAATGCATCATTTGAAAATGCGGCAGGTGACAATACTCCGGCTTCTTTGTCTTCTGTTATGATAGATGAAGAGCTCAGAAACGGACTTGGATATGGCGGAATTGTTATCACGGGACCGCTTAACGAAGCTTCAGTGACAGAGTATTATACTTCCGGCGAGGCTGCGGTTAACGCGATAAAAGCGGGCGCTGACATGATCTATCTTCCCGAGAACTTTGAGGAAGCGTATAACGGTCTTCTTGAAGCCGTTAACAGCGGAAGTATCGACGAAGCAAGGCTTGATGAATCACTCAAGCGCATTTATAAGGTCAAATATGCCGACAAGGCAATGGAAATAATAGATAACAAGTAAAAGAGGGATATATGCGACAATTCAGAAATGAATGGAAATATCTCATAAACTACGGTGAGTACGAGTCATTGAAATGTCAGATGAAACCATATTTTCATCTTGATCCCAATGCCAAGGGTGACGGGTATCTGATCCGAAGCCTTTACTTTGACGATCTGTGGAATTCGGCTTATGAAGAGAAGGAAGTAGGTGTGTATTTCAGGAAGAAATACAGGATAAGGATCTACAATTTCTCCGACACGAGTATTAAGCTTGAAAGAAAGCTTAAGCAAGGAAGTTACATCTACAAGGAATCGGCATCGCTCACCCGTGATGAGGTATACAAGATATTAGACGGCGATTATGAATTTCTTTTGCATTCGGACAATAATCTGTGCAGAGAATTCTACTTTGAATGTATCAGCAACATGATGAGGCCAAGGGTTATAGTTGATTATGACAGAACACCGTTTATCATGGATGCGGGCACTGTCAGGATTACCTTTGACAAAAAAGTAAGAGCGGCGGTAGGAGGCTTTGATATTTTTGACGATTCGCTTCCCACGCTTTCGGCGCTTCCTTCCGATAAGCTTATCATGGAGATAAAATATACTGAATTCTTACCTAAGATAGTAAAAGAACTGGCTCCTCCTTCAAGAAGCGAATTTGTGGCAGCCTCAAAATATGTTCTTTGCTGTGATAAAACAAAATATTTATTTGAAAATAACTACTATGCAGACGAGAGGAGTCTTATATGAGCGTTAAAGACGTAATAAGAAAATCTATTTTAAATTCGGACATTTATTCCACCTATGATCTCGGAAAGATAGCTCTTTCCCTTATAATTGCACTTATCATGGGCATGATCATCTATTTTGTTTACAAGAAATTCTATGCGGGAGTTGTTTTCTCCAAGAGCTTTGCGGTTACACTTATCGGAATGACGGTACTTACATGTATGGTCACACTTGCGATCAGCACCAACATCGTTATCTCACTTGGTATGGTCGGTGCGCTTTCTATCGTAAGATTCAGAACAGCGATCAAGGATCCACTCGATCTTCTCTATCTGTTCTGGGCGATCACGACAGGTATTACCGTTGGAGCGGGCATGTACTGGCTCACACTTGCATCGGCTGTGATCCTCATTATCATGATCGTATGCTTTTATGCCAAGGCTTCTACAGGTCAGGTATTTGTTGCGGTTATCCATTATGAGGGAAATGAAGCGGGCGATGATATCATGAAGGCTTTCGGTAAGGTTAAGCACTATCTTAAGTCCAAGACTCTTCGCGCCGGAACAACAGAACTTGCTGTTGAAGTATACGTTAAGAATGACGAATTTTCTTTTGAAGAAAAGATTAGAAATATTTCAGGGGTAAAAGATATTACGCTTATCCAGTACAACGGAGAGTATAACGGCTGATATTTTATAGGCGATATAGTATATAGTTTTATCTGAAATAAAGTTGCTGGTGAATAACGTTTTTTAGTCAAAAAAGTATTAAAAAACGTAAATTTAATACGAGTATACATTTAAAAACACAATGACCTTGTTTACAATTAATGTGCAGGGATATTGTGTTTTTTTATTTTTACTGAAGTAGTGAAGGAGGCAACATTATGGCAGAAGTACATATGAACAGTCAGATGGCTGCGCCTATAAAAACAGGAGCCGAAGCGCCTGTTATACAGCGTCCCAAAACTAAAATTCCGGACAGAGTTAAGGAGTCTGAGAGGGCTCATGAAGATAGAATGCAGAAGCTTATTAAAGATGAGATCGCCAAAAGCCGGGATGATGTAAGGACCAAGGAGTACGGGCCTGTTATAGCAAGGTCAAGTGACGGTGATACGGTCAGAGTCAAAAAGGATGAGCTTGAAGAAAGATATGAGCAAGAAAAGAGAGAAAGCGCTATTTACGATAAAGCAAGGAATGAATCAGGAAGAACCGGAGAAGAGGAGATTCCCGATGTTGAGCTTCCGGAGATAGAGCTTGAAGAATACGAGCCTGAGTTCGATTTTAAGCCCATTCCTTATGAGCCGGGAGAATTCCTGGAAAAGACCAAACAGGAGGCTATAAAGGCTCAGGATAGCGCCAGAGAGATATATAAAGAAGCTTCCATAGACGGAGCAAGTTCATCTACAGGTCAGGTAGGAAGCTATTCGGATTCCATGTTAAAAGAGATGTATCTTAAAGGCGATATTTCGCAGATCAGCTATGAACGCGAGATGGAGGCAAGAGAAGAGCAGCGTAAGGCCAGAGAGATGGATGACAGAGCATTTTCCGCAGATATGGCTGAAGATGACGATAGGATAAGAGAAATGGAGAGAACAAGGGAGGTTATAAGAGATGTTGAAAACGGAGATGTAAATACTTCCGATGACGCACCGTCTCTTGATCAAAGACTTCAGGCTATACAGAATGCCGATGCTATGTAAATTATAATAGAATAAATAAAGAGGACTAAAGAGCAGTGAACTCTTTAGTCCCTTATTTATGTGAAGGCATTGCAATTGCCATGCCGGTGTACTAACCGGATCTTCGGAATATATCGATCCGGGTGCCGAGTACCGTTTATTTCGATTTAGTGATCGCTTCTTCAGCTTCTTTACAGGTGTAATGGTATTCAATAACCTCATCATTATCAAAGGTGAAGAATAAAACAAATTTATCAAAATCATATTTATAACCGATTCCGTATTCACTTTTAAAAGTCTCATAATTATTGCCGTATGCATTAACTACATCTTCTTTTGGAGTTCCGACTCCGATATTCATAGATGTAACGACGCCTTTTTCTGAAACAGTGATAGATACCGGTGTTTCTTTCTTTTCTATATCAACAGTCTGCATTCCGATCTGATTTGAATCAAAAGAGTAGTAGTGATCAGCAAGATTTGGATCGCTTTGCGGATCGGGGGTTCCGAGTTTTTCAAGCACCTGGTCGGCACTGTCAAGAACCGAAACGGCCTTTTGATTGTAGTAAAATGTCGGATCGTCTTTTTCCATTGAAGTAGTTGTGGAAGTGATAAGCGGAGTTCCCATCGAGGAATAGCTTGATCCTGATTCGGAATTATCCTGAAGTGCTTCCTGAACTGCTTCGACTGTGGATTCATCTACCGTGAAGTCTTCGCTTGAAGCGATGACATCAGCTTCGGTCACGCCACAGCCGGTTAATATGAAAATAAATGCTGCGGTGATCGCAAATGTAGATAATCTTTTCATAATTACTCCTTTTTAGCCTATCTTAATCCCATTCATCAAATTTGGAGGCGGTAGATATGTTTTTGTAATTGATAGTGCATACCTTTCCGTTTTCAAATCCAAATATGATATCAAAACCGTCAAAACTGTAGCTAAGATCGCCGCTCTTGGTTTCTTCGGCTTCTCCATAGGCTGCTGTAACTTCTTCTTTTGTATTTCCTACTTTAATTCCTCTTGATGTGGAGATGTTGTCTGTCTCAACGTCAAGAATATATGGGTATTCGACTCCTTCTTCCTTTAATGCGTTGTAAGTGATCTCATATTCACCATATATATACATTGATTGTAAGTCTGCGTTAACCGTAAGCTCAGGGTTAAATGCACCAAGGTTTTGCAAGATCCTGTCGTTATCGTCAAGAATGGATACTGTTTTTCCTTTGTAGACGAACTGATCTTCAGTGAGCTCTGAATTGACTTCTCCTGTATCTTCATCGGAGTTGTCATCTGATGCCGTATTTCCCTCATCGGCAGGAGAGGAGTCTGAGCTTTCTGCCTGTGAGGTAGTATCTCCTTCATCACTTGTTGAATCGGGGCTGCTTATTGCTGTTGTGGATAGTTCAAGATTAGCAGGATCATGGGCTGTTTCCCCGCATCCCATAAGTGCAAGCACCATGGCGGATGAAATAATAATTGTCGATAGTTTTTTCATTTTTCTCTTTCCTCACTTTGTTTCGCTTTTATTTGTTCTTATAAAAATCATTTTGAACAGCGATATTGTAATAATAGATATGTACAACCTTACCTTCGTAAATTTGGAAGAATAACTGGAATCCGTCAAAATCGTAGGTTAAGTTTCCAGCTTCATCTTTTTGTGAAGGTTCTCCGTAAGCAGAGGTTACAGCATCAGGTGTGTCCCCGACTTTTATGCCTTTGGAAGTCTGAACCGAATCATTATGCAAAATGATCTCCAAAGGTGCTTCTTTTTCGCCGTTCGTGTAAGTAGTCATATCAATGGTGGCGGAATCATCATCGGCCTTACCAAATGAATAGTACGTAAGGTCTTTATCTTTGAAAATGTATCCGGGGATAGGCTCACCAAGTGCGTCATTTAATGTTTTAATATCGCTTAGGATCGAAACTTCTTTTCCGTTAAAAGAAAAAGCGTCATCACTAAGATCCGATGCAGACATAACAGATATTTCCTTGGAGGAAGCATCATCGGAATCGGAAGAATCGGCCGGTGCTTCAGCCTCCTCGGAAGCCGGTTCAACAGATGAAGCTCCGTTGTAGGATTCATCGATAGATCCGATTTCCTTCTCGGCACATCCCATAACCAGCATAACCATTACGTATGCAATACTTAGTGTCATAGCAATTCTTTTTTTCATTTTTTCTCTCTCCTCATATTGTTTTATTTATTGATTATTGTATCTGGCGTTGTTGGCAGTATTGTTAAACCAATATTTCTCTACTTTTTTGTCATCGTCATACTTGAAATTGATTGAATAACCGTCAAGATCGTAGGTGGTAACATGTAGTTTTAATGGTTCTCCTTTGGTGTTGACGACGCCTTCACCGTTGTCAACGTCTGTGGGTTCACCGTAAGCAGCTACGACTTCATCCTCTGTACTGCCGATTCCGATATCTTTTGAAGTCTTGATGTCACCTTTCTTAATATCAAGGGTTATCGGTAGCTCCTCGCCGTCAAGTTTCACTGTTGTGTACTCAATTGCTCCTGAAGCAAAAGAGTAGAAGATTGCATGACTTGCATCGGAGGAAGGATCACCGTCCGCGGGTCCCAAAGCATCAACAGCTGCCTGGTAATCATCAAGGATTGAAACCTTCTTGCCGTTAACTTCGATTGAAGCATCATCGGAAGCGGAAGAGTCTTCGGAAGAAACGCTTGATGCTGTGTCTGCATCGGTTGAAGTATCCGCATCGTCTGAGGTATCTGCAGTGTCGGTGGGGTTGCCGGGAGCAACTTCTTCAAAAGAAATCTCGCTTGTAGCGGGAGAGTTTTCAGAAGCTGCCTCTCCGCATCCCATAAGTGCGAGCATCATTGATGATGCCATTATTATTGCCATAGATGTCTTTGTTTTCATTGGGTCTCCTTTTTATAAGCGTTTATTTTAATGGTTATAAGCGTTATTTCTTATGACCAAGAAACCATATTATGTGTTGTAGAGTTCTCATATGTGATCGCATCTACAGTGTCCTTGTCTGAAAGGGGTAAAATTATCTTGTAATTGTCAAACTCGTACTCAATAATCTTGTGGTCACCGGATTCACTCTCCTTAGTCGGCTCACCGTATGCGGCGATAACATCATCTTTGCTGCTTCCGAACTTTATTCCCTTGGGTGTGGGAATTTCGGGATCTTTTATGGTGATCGAAAGAAGATTCTCTTTTCCGTCAATAACCAGGGTAGAAACTTCAATGCAAGCAAGGTGATAGTAATATCTTTTTTCGCCTAAATTCGGATTATCGTCATCCGAATCTTCATAGGTATCATCAGGAGTACCGAGAGCGTCGATCACTGTCTGCGTATCATCCAGAATAGAGATATCTTTTCCTTTGTAGCTAAAAGAGCTATCGGATGTCGCTGCACTTGTCGTGCCTGATGCAGCCTCGGATGCGTCCGTAGATGCATCGGTGATACTGTCGGCTTCGGATTCGGGTGCCATGACATCTACAGAGATGCCGACATTTACTTCATTTAAATCAGCCCCCTCTGTAGCTTCACCTTCTGAAGAACCACAGCCCATAAGTGCGAGCATCATTGCTGATGCCATTAAGATTGCCACTGTCTTTCTTGATTTCATATTTCCTCCTACTATTAGTATTAGTCATAGTCTTTCTTTACCTTTTCTATAGGTTCGACTATGCTGTTTAAGATACTGTGGATTGGTTGTTACCTCCTACCGCATAGACGGTTTTTAAAAGGCTCCAACCACAGTCTCTTTGTTTATTTGTTAATCAGTTAGTTACCGCATGACGGTTTATCAAGAAGTAGGTTACGATTGCAAGGAGCCCTGTGGATTTGAAACAGTATCAATACTATTTTTCGGGAGGTTCTATATGATCTATGTAGGAATTGATGTCGCTAAAGACAAACACGATTGCATTATCAAAAACTCTGTTGGGGAAGTTGTTTTCAAAACATTCACCATCAAAAACAATCTCGATGGGTTCAATGATCTTTATCAGAAAATAGAATCCGTAATGGAAGATGTATCAAAAGTAAAAGTAGGGCTAGAAGCCACCGGACACTATA
>NZ_FPCC01000052.1 GCF_900116875.1 Butyrivibrio sp. INlla21 | reverse complement strand
TGTCAAGTGTTTTTTGATAAAAAAGTGGGGGATTTTAATAAAAAAGGAATCTGAAAGCCGCATTGTTACTGGCTTATAGATTCCGAGAGTATATTCATAAATTTAGGAGGTATGAAAAAATGCGTTTTTTTATTAAGACTTATCCGGAAGAACCTAAAGCTACAGCGGTCAATATTTTGGGGAATATTGCATGGGCTGTACTGTTTGCTTGCATGTTTTCTTATAAGGTTATTCCATCCGAAGGAATGTACATGGTTTTGGGGATTATCGGATGGGCGGCCGGATCCTTCATAATCAAGGCTATTACCGATAAGATGGCCGGTGAAATGTAATAGTTGCAATTGAATAAAAGCGATGATATTATTTCTTTTGGAAAAAATAATATGAAATGCAGAGTAGACGTTAGTGCGTTAAGTGCTCGGTGAACAGGGAGTTGTCATCGGGACGAAGGATCTTTTTCATGATCCGCGGTACTAATATCGCATCCCGCTGCTACATCGCTTGAGAATAATTATGCCTCCGGTGTGGTTAAAGGAAACTGCAAAGGAGGTAATTTTATGTCTGATTTTACAAACGAAACATTCCAAACAATCAAAACAAATCCCATCTCAAAATTCAAAGAAGTGAAAGTTATGACTTTCTGCGGACTTATGGCTGCTATGGCTATTGTTCTAGGAAAAGTCGCAACTCTTAAATTCGGACCGTATATTAAAGTCGGATTTTCCGGGCTTCCAAACAGAATTGTCGATTACTTATTCGGACCAATAATCGGCGCAATTTTCGGCGGATCGCTTGATATAATCAAATGGTTTTTATCAAGTGACGGAAACTTCTTCTTTGGATTTACCGTTACTGCAATGGTTGCTTCAGTGATCTACGCATTTTTCCTTTATAAGAAGCCTGTTAAATTATGGAGAATTGTAGTCGCAGAGCTATGCGTAAAAGTTTTCTGCAATGTCGGCCTTAATACGTTATGGCTCAACATGCTTTACGGAAAGGCTATTTCATCAATCCTTCCCGGAAGAATTTTGTCCAATTCGATAATGCTTCCGATTGACAGTGCGATCTTGTTTATGATGCTCACGGTTATGAGTAAGGTTGTTAAGCCTTATTTTGAATGATTATTTCAAAGATCAAGATATTTATATATGAATGTCTTGATCTTTTTTAATTAACAAAACGCTAAGATGATATTCACTAAAACATAGGATCTTTTTGCTGAATTATAGCCCAATAAGGTTGTAAAATATTAAAAATATATGCTAAAATATTACAGAGATATTACGGTTGACGCTTATATAAAAAGGAAAGAGAAGGGGAAATGTCAGAAAATAAATTCTTTATGGACACTAATGTGTTCACAGATATTGTTGGTGGTATACGTGGTTCAGCAACTGACTGTAATCTGCAGGATTCTCCGCTTGGTAAAACAAGCGTGTGGGAGGGAACTTCTGTTGGTGAGTATATGAATGAATTGTTGAAGAAGGCTTACGATACTACCCGAATATATCAATCTGAGTCGTCAGAAGCACTTCCACATTCGCTTCAAGTTATCAGAGACAGCATGATAAAAGTTGATAAAGATGCGAGTAAAAGCCTTGACTTAAAAGATAGTAATGTCGGAGGTGAGGTGGTATGAGCATACAATCACGTATAATAAAAGTTTTTAAGGAATGGGTAGAAGGATAATAAAAAGAGATTTCTTGTGAGGAGAATAAATGCGCAGTAAAAAAGAGATTAGCTATGAAATAGATGGCATAGATGCTCAGATTGAAAGACATAGAAAGTTTATTTTTATACTTGAGGAAGTACATAAAAAGATTAAACTAAACTATGATTATATTATCAAAAAAGCATATGAACCAACAAAAAACTATGATTTGTCAGTTCTTAGTAAGTACGGACAAGATGTGCTGAAACAAAGTGAAGAATATCGGAGTAAATGTGTGAAAGAGCTAGAGAAGCCTCTTCGCGATACTTTGAAATTATTATCGGAAATACAAGAAGCTCAAAAGAAAGTGCAAGAAAAGATGAAAGGATACGAGGACAAAAAGAAAGGCCTGGAAGCTGAGCTGGAAAGATTATAAGCGTAAACTTGACATAAACGTGATATTTCACTAAAATTTGTTATCATATAAAACATAAAAGGCTGTGACCGGAATAAGTAAGAATCGCAAGCTGACAACAGAGAACTGCCGGGTGGTGAGAGGCGTAGGTTAAGGGCGATGATGAATACCTCCGTGAGCTGCAGAGCGGAATTGAATTTAATTAACTTAGTAGGCTCTGACGGGACTGACCGTTATATCGGAAGAGTATCGTTCGTGATATTTCGCGGATCGTACTTGCTGAGGCATATGGCGTGAGCTATGTGTGAATGAAGGTGGTAACACGAATTATTCGTCCTTCGCAATCAGTTTTGATTGTGAGGGGCGTTTTTTATTCCTTCGCAATCGTGTAATTATCAGGAGGAAAAGAAATGAAGATTTATGAAGAGTTACAGGCAAGAGGCCTCATCGCTCAGACAACTGACGAAGAGAAGATCAGAGAGCTTGTAAATGCAGGAAAGGCAACTTTCTACATCGGTTTTGACTGTACAGCCGATTCACTTACAGCGGGTCACTTCATGGCGCTTACACTCATGAAGAGACTTCAGATGGCAGGAAACAAGCCTATCGCACTTATCGGTGGCGGTACAACAATGATCGGTGATCCTTCGGGAAGAACCGATATGCGTAAGATGCTTACAAGAGAAGACATCGATCACAACGCAGCTTGCTTCAAGAAGCAGATGGAGAAGTTCATCGAGTTTGGCGAAGGCAAGGCTATGATGGTCAACAACGCAGATTGGCTTCTTAACCTTAATTACGTTGAGCTTCTTCGTGAAGTAGGTGCATGCTTCTCAGTTAATAACATGCTCAGAGCTGAGTGCTACAAGCAGAGAATGGAGAAAGGTCTTTCATTCCTTGAGTTCAACTACATGATCATGCAGTCATACGACTTCTATTACATGTTCCAGAAGTACAACTGTAATCTTGAGTTCGGTGGAGACGATCAGTGGAGCAACATGCTTGGCGGTACAGAGCTTATCAGAAGAAAGCTCGGCGAGGATGCTCATGCCATGACAATAACACTTCTTACAGATTCACAGGGTAAGAAGATGGGTAAGACAGCAGGAAACGCTGTATGGCTCGATCCCGAGAAGACATCACCTTATGACTTCTACCAGTACTGGAGAAACGTATCTGATGCAGACGTTGATAAGTGCATCAAGATGCTTACATTTATTCCTATCGAAGAGATACTTGAGATGGAGAAATGGGACCCCTCAAGAGTCAATGAGAAGAAAGAAATCCTTGCATTTGAGCTTACATCACTCGTTCACGGAAAAGAGGAAGCTCAGAAAGCTCAGGATGCTGCTAAGGCTCTTTTTGCAGGCGGCGGAGACATGGCTAATGTTCCTTCAGTTGCTCTCAAGGAAGAAGACTTCAGAGACGGAGTTGTAGATATCCTTCAGGTTCTTGTTTCTGCAGGACTTTGTGCAACAAGAAGTGAAGCAAGACGTGCCGTTGAGCAGGGCGGCGTAACTGTTGCAGATGCAAAGGTAACGGATGTAAAGACAACATATGACAAGGCTTACTTTGCGGATGGCATTATGGTAAAGAAAGGTAAAAAGTCTTTCAAGAAAGTCACAGCTTAATAGAAGAATATGATCTGAACAAAGTCCGAGGAAATTACTTTTCCTCGGACTTTATTGTATAATTAAGCTGTATTTCATCTTATGAGACTATGAGGTATTGATATGGCCGGAATTAAAGATGTAGCGAAGGCTGCGGGAGTTTCTCCTTCGACGGTTTCAAATGTTCTTAACGGTAGGAGCAATGTCGGAGCCAAGACAAAAGAGCGTGTTCTTAAGATTTGCAAAGAGCTTAATTATGAGCCGAATATCATCGGAAAGAGCCTTAAAACTGGAAGTAACAGGACTATCATGTTTTCTTTTTCCGACTTTGACAGAATGTTCTATCTGTCGATCATTCGCGGTATTTCCGATTACGTTAAGGCTAAGGATTACGATCTTATCATCTGTACCAATAAGAGTACGGATAAATTCATGAATAAGTCTTTTACCAACGGCTGTATATTGTTGGATCGTAGGTGCGCCGATTCCATGCTCCTTAAGAAGGCAGAAAAGAATTATCCAATCGTTGTAATGGACAGGATCATTGAAGTGCCTCATATAAAGAGCGTTGTGATCAACAACTATGCTGCAGAGAGAATGCTCATGGAAGGACTTGTTTCTTGCAAATACAAACGCTTTGCTTATCTCGGCGGCTTTGAGAGTGAGGACAACAGCGCAAGATATAAAGCTTTCAGAGATGTTCTTGAAGAGAACGGAATCAAGTTCAAAAAAGAGAACTACTTCGACGGGGACTATACAGAAAAGAGCGGCTATCAGATGGCGAGGCTTATTATGCTTTCAGAGAAACGCCCCGATGTTCTTGTGTGTGCCAATGATGAGATGGCAATCGGAGCGATGAGAGCCTTTCATGAAAACGGCATCAGAGTTCCGGAAGACATTGCCGTATGCGGTTTTGACAATACAAGGATGGCTGCCGAAAAGGGCGTTACGACCGTTGATATTCCCAATTACGAGAGAGGTTATCTTGCCGCTCAGTACCTTATCGAGATGATCGAGGGTAATGAAAACTATGAACCGTTTTTAATTTCGACCAATGTGAAGTGGCGTTCATCAACAAAAAGACCATAAATACATAACGTTTTACAGGTAAAATATTAGCTGTTTTAGTAAAATAATTTCACGTTTTACTAAAACAGCTTTTTTATTTGAAAATATCACACAAAACGCGGTATCAAAATCGTTATAAAAGCCGAAAATTTTGCGCTATATTGACCCTAAATATCGTGAAGTTCTAGAATAAATATGTAACGATTTACTATTTCGAAAGAAATGGAAGGAGAAGGTTTTATTATGAAAAAGAGCAAGGTTATAGCACTTACACTTATAGCAACAATGATAATAGGTCTTTGCTTAACAGGTTGTGGGGCTAAAGGGGCTGCAAAGAGCAGCGGAAAAATTACAATTTTCCAGTCCAAAACTGAGATCATGACTGATCTTAATCAGCTTGCAAAAGATTATCAGGCTGAGACAGGAGTAGAGGTTGAAGTTTGGGAGACAACAGGCGACAGCTACTACTCAGATCTTAAGACAGGTCTTTCAACACAGGCCGGAGCTACACTTTTCTCACTTCAGCCGGGTGCCGAGTCAAGAGAGATGGCTGACTATCTCGCAGATTTAAGCGATCTTTCTTTTGTAAAGAAGATAGGCGCAGGAATGGCAGATGAGATTGATGGTAAGGTTGTCGGAATTCCTTACACGGTTGAGGGCTTCGGACTTGTTTATAACAAAGATAAGGTTGATGCATCCAAGATCACGACAACAGCAGATCTTATCTCATATCTTGAAAGCAGTGATGCTGAGAATGCACTTGGACTTTCGCAGGAAGATTACTTCCTCATCGCACATATTCTTAATGCACCTTTCGCAGTGCAGCCTGATCCTGACGGATATCTTCAGAGTGTCCTTAACGGTGAAGCAAGAATGAACGACAGCAAGGCTTTCCGGGAATTTGCTCAGCTCATGGAAGCAATCAGAGCAAACTGCAAGAACCCCGTTGATATCACATACGACAATAACTGCGGAGATTTCGCAACAGGAAAAACCGCTATGATACATCAGGGTAACTGGTGCACAGGAATGTTTGCGGATTACGATATAACTTTCGATATGTCACTTGCACCTGTTCCCGTTGAAGGAAATCAGAAGCTTTCCGTATCTGTTCCTATCGCATGGTATGTAAACACAGATGCATCCGAAGAAGATCAGAAGCTTGCAAAAGACTTCCTTGAGTGGCTCTACACATCAGAGACAGGAAAGTCTTACATGATGGATAAGTTTAATTTTATTCCGGTAGTTGAAGGAATGGAGAACAACAATCTCGATCCTATCAACCAGGCTGTATCCGAGGCTGTTATCTCAGGAAATACTATTCCTTGGGTAATGAGCGATTGGCCGGCAGGTATCGTGACAACAGATCTTTCACCTATCACAAAAGAGTTCTTTACTACCGAGATGACAGGTGCCGAGCTTGTTGACAAACTTAATGATGCATTTGTTGCAGCAAAGTAATGTAAGATGATCTCTCGGAATCTTGAGTGATCATGCCAGCTAAATTCTGGCAATTGAACTTTGACAAGTGAATATTACCCAAGATGAAAAAAAGATGCAAA
>NZ_FPCC01000057.1 GCF_900116875.1 Butyrivibrio sp. INlla21 | reverse complement strand
TCATTAGACGATATCGAAAGAGTAGCCGATAAGATCGATGATGTAGAAAGAGTTGTCGATAAGCTTGACGATGTTGAGAAAGTAGTAGATAAAGCCGGCGATGCCGCAGAGGTCACCTTAAAGAAGATAGACGACGCTGCAGAAGTTGCAGCAGGTGCTTCAGATGATGTGGCGAAAACCGCTTCAGAAGTTGAAAAGATTGATAATGCAGTTCAGACAGAAGAGGAAGTGGTAGAGGTTACTTTATCAAAAGAAAAGTATCCTGAATCTTCTCAGCATATAGAAGAAGCTATCAAAAATGGACAACCAGACACTCTAACTATAGATAGAAAGAATGCTAGAGCAAGACGAAAAGCTTCATTAGAGGATGTTGATTCAATAAAGGGTTTCGATAGAGATGAATATCCACCGGCTATGTCTTTAGAGGGTGGAAAATACTCTACTGGTTATAAGTATTGGAAGGAGTCGATTGATTTTCAAGGCAATAAAGTATATCAAAGAAATGATTTGTTTGACCCAGCTCAAGTGAGTTCGTGGAAAGACCATGGAAAGACTGTAACAGGAACTAATGTTGAAAGAATGGCTAGTGGTCGTGCTCCTATAGGTTATGATGGTAAATCTGTAAATCTACACCATTTATTACAAACTCCAGATGGTCCAATAGTTGAGGTTTCGCAGTCATTTCATAATAAGTATTATTCAACTATTCATATGAATACTGGTCAAAGTCCATCGATAATTGATAGAGATGTTTTCAAACAGTGGAAAAGTGATTATTGGATGAATCGTGCTTTAGATTTTGATTAAAGACTAACTATTAGAAGTCAAGTCTGAAACTTAAGATTTAGATCAAAACGCAGAAATGCGATTTGCATAGTGGCTGGGACTTATTTCCAGCAATCAGTTCCTTGAAAATTGCATGACAAACAGAGCATCCGATTGGGTACTCAAACAGAAAAGGTATATCTGATTGATTAGCTCGGAGAGTAAGCTTGTCCGGTTAGTTCCATCCTATAGATGGTTCGGATCAGCTTTTTCGCCGCATGTGATATGGCTACATTGTAGTGCTTGCCTTCGGATATTTTTCTTCCGAGATAGATGCCGAAGGATTCATCCCATTTACAGACAAACTTTGTGGCGTTAAAAAGCGCATACCGTAGGTATCGTGACCCACGTTTCTCCATGTGCGAGTGCGATGAATCAAGCTGCCCGGATTGATATGTTGATGGAGATAATCCTGCATAAGCGAGAATCTTGTCTGCATTATCGAAGCGCTCAAAATCACCTACTTCCGCCAGAATCATCGCTCCCATACGGTAACTGATACCGGGGATGGTCATTATCGGGGATTGCATTTCATCCATGATTGCTTTTATGGAGGCTTCGATTTCTTCAATCTCTTCGGAAAGTATCCAGATGAGATGAATGGTATGTCGTAGTTCCATGGATTTTGCGTCCATAGGTGTGCCGATAGAATCGATAGCGGCATTCCTGATCTCGATAGCTTTATCACGACTGTATCGCCCTTTAGAAGAAGTTTCGAGAAGCTTTTTGAGATGTGTCAAATGACATCTTGCAATGTAATCGGCACCAGGAAACTCTTCTAAAAGAGTGTAGACGGAATTCAAGTGAAGAGTTGGAACGAGCTTTTCCAGTTCAGGAAAAAGAATGTTTACAAGCCTTGCCAGAGATGCCTTGAGCTTGGAACGTTCATGAACCTTGTCAAAGCGATAGCGGGTTAATGATTTCAACTCTTCGTTGTGATATGATGTTTCCGAGTAGGGCTTGAGTGTCCTATCGGTCATCAACATCATAGCAATCGAAGAGGCATCGACTTTATCCGTTTTCGTCTTTCTAAGGCTTAGACCTTTTCTGTAAAGATTTGTGTGTAGCGGGTTGATAACAACGGTCGGGAAACCTTTATCAACGAGCGACGCCAGAAGATTGTTAGAATAGTGACCGGTAGCTTCAAGACCTACTTTTATTTCTGTCTTGTCAGAAGTCACTTCTTCGATTCTGGAGAAAAGCTCATCAAAACCGACCTTGTTATTTGAAATGGTGAAGACTGGATAGAGCTTCCGGCCTTCGGCGTCAAGAATACAGCAGTCATGCTTGTCCTTGGCAACATCGATACCAACATAGATCATAAATGTGATCCTCCTTAAAAAGTATTTGATGCTGCTGTTATAAAGATCCACAGGGCTCTTTGCATGCTGTAACCTCGTTCTACATAAACCGTCATGCGGTATCTAACTGATTAACAATTAAACAAAGAGACTGTGGTTGGAGCCTTTATTAAACCGTCTACGCGGTAGGAGGAATGAACCAATCCACAGCATCTTTAACAGCATACCCAAACCTGTAGATAAGGTAAAGAATGGGTATGACTATATAATACGAGGAGGAAAAAACAATGTATGATGATTTAATTAAAGTTATTGAAGAGGCGGGTGATAGAGTTGAATTTGCTTCGTTTGGAGATGGTATATCTGATTATTGGATTGAATTGGCTGAAAAAAGATTAGGAATTATATTACCTAAGTCATATAAATGGTGGCTTAAAAATTATAATGGTGGAGAAGTATTTGGAGAAGAGATTTATAGTGTATATGGTATTGACTTCGATGAGGTTGTTGGAGGAGATATAGTTTATATAAATGAGTTGAGTAGAAAAAATAATTCGAGTTTTAAAGATAAACTGATTATATTAGAAGCTGATGATGAAGTATTTTACTTTGATTTATCAAATGGATTGAAAGATAATGAGTATCCTGTTTATGAGCTATATAGTAATACAATGTATGCTAATTCCTTTGCGGAGTTTTTAAAAAAACGAATAACTGAGTAGTTTTAATGATTGTCAATACCTTAGCACCACCAACCCCTTCCAATCAAATCCAACCAACTAAATGCTACCACTATCCCGAACCCGAAATAACTCTCTGCGAAGCAGAGTCAGATTATAAGGGTGAGGGTAGCGAGTTACGGTAGTAACGAGCAAGATATAGCGGTTTTAGCCCCTGTTGGGAATACTTTAGAAAAACAGAATAATGAATCTTCAGTTTAGTTCCATTAAGCTGATATCAAAGCACTCTTAGCAAAACTATTTTTGTTAGGAGTGTTTTCTTATGACTAAAATTCAATCTATTAATTCAAATCAACTTTATATCGCTCAGAATGCCGAAGTATCGCTGAAGTTAGCAGGTAAGTAAGCGTCAAATAATCCGCCTATGATTTAATCCGCAACTATGGTTTACTTTAAAAAACTGAAAAAACTAACTAGTTTTTTAAAGGAGGCCAGGT
>NZ_FPCC01000062.1 GCF_900116875.1 Butyrivibrio sp. INlla21 | reverse complement strand
CAGATGAACAGATAGCAGTAATCAAGCACTATAGAGATGATAGTCTTGATTTTCCTTCTGAAGAGTACGCTGTGGCTGTTGAAAGCTTCCTGATTGATTTTAATAAACTTGGGTACAGTGAATCGCCCTGCAAAATGGCCGCGTATACTCTGCACAATCTTCTGCTGTTTTTGGAAATGAACAGTTTGGGGTACCATAAGGAGATTGCAGCTGTGTGGCTTGAACGCGAAAAAACATATCATGAGAAAAGAGGATGGTTCCAGGCTTCAAGAACGCTGTATCTGTTTGATATCTATACCAGAGAAGGATGCATAATGCCGCAGTCCCTGAACATAACGAGGGCCCTCAGATGTGAAACCCTCCCTGACTGGTGTTTAGCTGAACTGGACGAATATCTGGAAGTTAAGAACAAGGAAGACTGGGCTGCATCTACTATAGATATGATAAGATCATCTGTCACGCGTTTTTGTGAATATTTGGCAGATAGTGGTCTAAAAGGCTTTGAAGAGATAGACGCATCAGTTATTAAGGGATTCAATCTCTGTGACTATCATGATACTCCTGAAGGAAAAAACGCCTATAACGTTAGGATACGCAAGTTTCTAAAACATCTGGAGCGGAAGAATATAATCCCATACGGGCTCAATGAAGCCCTGCTCTGTACATCGGAAAACAGGGAAAGAATTGTCATAACTCTGACTGATGACGAAAAACAGAGCATCAAGGAGAAACAGGATGCCAGTACCGCATCGATTGAACTAAGGGATAATGCAATGATGCTCCTTGGCCTAAAAATGGGCATAAGATCCATTGACATAATCAATCTGAAGCTGGATGATCTTGATTGGAAAAACCAGTGCATACGTATATATCAAAAGAAGACAAGTCACGAGATTATGCTGCCTATGCCAACAGAGGTGGGCAATGCCATTTATCTGTATATATCAAACGGACGAGCAAATAAAAAAACATCCTCTAGATATCTCTTCATTAAAAACAGGGTTCCTTACGATGCTCTGAAGAGAAGCGTATGCAGACAAGCGTTAAAAAGGATGCTTCCAGGTAGAAGTACACCCGGTTCTGGCTTTCATGTAACTCGCAGGACATACGCTACAGACCAGCTTAGAAAAGGTACCGGTAAGCAGGGCTTGGCAGATCTTCTGGGTCATAGAGACACAACGTCAATAAAGCATTATCTTAATCTTGATGAGGAACGGATGCGGATGTGTCCTGTATCTTTGTCGGACTCAGGGCTCCTGATGAAAGGAGGCCGTTATGACAGAGTATAGAGATTATCCCTATTCAAGTGTTCTTGCACCGTTTATTCAGGATTACGTTGCTGAAAAGCGTGCTTTAGGATACATATATAACGTAAAAGGCTACCAGCTCTTTCGTCTTGACCAGTATTGGAATGATAACGGGTACAAAGATGCTGCTTTTACTCCTGAAAGACTTGACGCCTGGATGTGTTCTTTGCCGGGAGAAAGCAAAAGCAGTCAAAACAGCCGTATTGGAGCAGCACGCGGTATTGCAAGATATCTTAACACGCATGGTATTAAATGCTATGTTCCAACACTTTACGTCGGCAAAGATCAGAAGCAGATCCATGTGATGGACAAGACCGAATTGGCGGAATTTTTTTCTGCTGTAGATTCATACCAGCCTAAGACGCATAAACCTTGCGACCTGCGGATGGCAAATGAATATCCGATTATATTTCGCCTGTTCTACTGCTGCGGAATGAGGAATAATGAGGTTTGTGAACTCAGGAAAACTGATATTGATCTTGAGAATGGTATTGTTACGATTTATGATGGTAAAAAACATCGTGACAGGCTGGTTTATCTGCCAGAGGATCTGCTGACCCTGATCAGAAAATACCGCAGGTATCTTGAAAAAGATTTAGGAGTAAAATCAGAGTGGCTTTTCCCAGGAAGATTTCTGAAGGAACACGTCCTTAAAACATCCATTGACAGAATTTTTCGTGATTTTTGGAATAAAACTGAAGCATCAAAACATTGTGATAAGCGCCCTACACCTCACTCATTGAGACATGGTTTTGTTGTAGACCGAATTAACAACTGGATACTCGCAGCCATTGATATTAATGTCATGTTTGTCTACCTCAGTAAGTATCTTGGACATAAGGATCCCGATGAAAGCTTTTACTACTACCATCTGGTTCGG
>NZ_FPCC01000063.1 GCF_900116875.1 Butyrivibrio sp. INlla21 | reverse complement strand
GTATGAAAAGCTGTACGAAAGGGTAAGTGATTTGTCTGCTGCTTAGCAGGCGAATCCTCTCATTTTAATTTGTACTAAATCTTGACATAGGACCAGTGTTCTATTTACTTCACGAGATATGGTTTCAATTATCTCCTTCCATTCTCGTTTATAATCTTTATACCAGTTCACCCATCAATCCTCCTTCATATATGTTTCTATACACTTTGTCAGGATAAAAAGACAGATACTCTTTGACAACAGAAAAATCCAGCCTTGTTGACCTAATATATTTTTTTAGTTTTTTTAAAAGCTCAGTACCACCAATTTCACTGTACTTATCAATGTTAGTCATAAGATCAAGAAACTGTAGTGCAAACTTATTTCTCTCGGTCACAGTATCAACCGGTTTATACACTATAATGGTATTTCCGTCAAAATCCTGCTTCCTCTGTTTGGTAGTTGCTTCGTTACTGCAAATTTCATAAACTGAAGGATTCTGTGTAGTAAAGCCATATTGATTAGCCAATTGTAAACCAGTGACATAACCAGAAACTGTGCCATCAACATTTAAGTATTTTTTATCAATATATTTATCTACAGATATGCGTCCCTTGGTCCCAAGTATTGTCATATAGGGCAAATAGTAAACGCCATTGTACAAACGTTCAAGCCTTCCTTCATCAACGAGTTTTTTCATTTCCTGACGGAGGTAATCCTTAGAATTACTCGGTAGTTCATCTAAGAAAATCGGCTCACCATCTGTGAAATTCTCTATAATATAATCAATTACCATTTTAATCACCTCACAAATACGAAATTGCTGTTTTCATTTTTATAATAGCATGATTCATTTTATATTTCAAGCAAAAAAGCCTGCATCATATCACATTGATACAGGCTTAATACAGAACTATAGTTACACAAGCAGCTTTATATTTATAGCAATAACATTCTCATCAAAACAGTTCCTTCGTTGTTTTCAAGTTCTTCGAATCCCATCTTTTTATAGAGAGCATAACCAACACTCATCACTTCAGGCTTCGTAGTAAAACGAACTTCCTTAAATCCTAACTCGCGACATTTATCCAACATCGCATTGAGCATATACCTAGCATGCCCTTTGCCTCTTTGTTCAGGTTTAATATATAATCTCTTTGCCTCAGCTTGATCATCATTAAGTTTTTTGATTGCTATTGTTGCAATCGGATCACTATCCTCATAGCCAAGAAGCAATGCTCCACCTTTATAAAATCCCTCTAGATCAGCTAATTCTTTATCAAGAGATACGAAGCAGTTCTCTGCCCCTTTTATCTTTGAATAGTCCAAAATAAGATTCTTTGCTGCTTCATAATCATCACATTCTTTTATTTCAATCATCTCTGTAACCTCGATTTGCTTAATAGCGGAGTTATAATTAGCTCTTCTTCTTTCTGAAGATGCAGCTATTTACTTATCATATTCATTCCACTGTCCATTATCGTAATAAATAATCCCGTCATAGGTTGCTTTTGCTCTGCCTTCATCCCTAACAGCGCATTCAACCTTTATGGCATTTTTATTTTTACCATCTACCTCTACTGTAGTCTCTTCCTCCAAGCAAGCGTTCTCATCAACTTCAGTGATTCCGGTATTACCGGGAAACCATAGCTCTGCTTTATTATCATCAACCTTGTACACATAGAGAAATTAATTCTCTCCAATTGTATTTACATAGGTGATATGGAATACATATTCTTCTTCACCATCATTATCCATATCATTTTTATTCATGGAATCCACTGTACTATAGGCGCCAATTACAACTTCCTGAGTAGTTCCATCTGTAAAAGTAAATTCTATTGTTGCATCATCATTATAAAAAGTTTTGGATGAATCATTAGTGCAGTCAGACCAAGTAACTTTACTTACCTTTGAATCCAAAGGTGCCTCATTCACCTCTTGATCGACCGGTTCTTTCGTTTCGTTATCGACAGGTTCTTCCGCCTCGGAATCGACCGGTTCGTTAATCCCGGAATCAATCGGTTCTTTATCAGGAGCACCGGTATGTCCACAACCTGTGGCAGCAAATGACATGGCGATTAAAAGCAAAAGCAATCTAGTTCTATTGTAAGCGTCAAATAATCCGCCTATGATTTAATCCGCAACTATGGTTTACTTTAAAAAACTGAAAAAACTAACTAGTTTTTTAAAGGAGGCCAG
>NZ_FPCC01000067.1 GCF_900116875.1 Butyrivibrio sp. INlla21 | reverse complement strand
CTACCTGCTCATAGGTCTGAACCCTTTAAAACCTAAGATAAAACAGGTAAAACCACAGCATGTCTATTAAGTTGTTTGTGCAAAACAGAGAAATTTCAGACCTCTGTTTTTCATGATAAATACGGCATTCTGGCACTGCTCAGATGCCACAATACGGCTATTAATGCGCTTTACAGGCATTATAACGGCCGTTATCCGCACTTTGAAAACTCTATATTTCCTACAGCGTTTGAGGCTCTATTAATTAATAATCCATAGGCAGAATCACGAAGCTTGATATCCGCCAAGTTCGCTATTTATGCGCATTTCCTGTACAATAGATACGTGGAAAGGAATTGACATGGCGCATAAATACACTGAAGAAGAACTGAATGAACTTGGACCAAAGGCAGTCATAGCACTGTTTCTTTCCCAACAGGATCAGCTGGAACGTCTCAATGAAAACATGGAGGCTCTCATTGAACAGATCCGTATATCTAACCAGAGACAGTTCGGAAGAAAGACTGAGCAGCTGGATCAGATAACTGGACAGATGACTCTCTTTAATGAGGCAGAAGTCTTTGCTGATCCAGATGTACCTGAGGATGATCCCGAGGATATCCTTCCGCCCAGAAACCGTTCCCATAAGAGAACAGGAAAACGGGAAGAAGACCTTAAGGGGTTCCCAGAGGAAAACATTCCGCATCCCGTTACTGACGAAGAAGCAGATGCCTTCTTTGGAGAAGGATGCTGGCGCAGGATGAAACCGGATAAGTTCACTAAGGTACGTTATACCCCTGCTTCATGGACAGTTGAAAGACATACCGTTGATGTTATCGTTGGAAAGACGGGTAATCATCAGGACGAATTTCTCAGAGGAAAACGACCGGTTGAGATGATCCCCAAAAGCATTGCAACACCTTCTCTTGAAGCAGCCATCATAAATGGCAAGTATGTAAATGCTAATCCGCTTGACCGCATCGAACGTCATTTCAATCAGTTCGGACTGAACCTTTCCAAGCAGACCATGTCCAACTGGACAATCCGATGTGCTGAGGATTATTTCACTCCACTGTATGACAGACTAAGGGAGATTCTGCTGTCATACCATGTCACTCAGGCGGATGAAACGCCGGTTGAAGTGATACATGATGACAGGCCCGCAGGGAGCAAGAGCTACATGTGGGTGCACAGGTCCGGAGAGTTCTACAGGGACAGACAGATCGTCCTTTTTGAATATCAGAAGACCCGGCATCATGAACATCCCGAGAATTACTATCGGGATTACAACGGAGTCCTGGTAACCGACGGACTTCAGCAGTACCACCTTATAGAGAAGAATCTCGAAGGTGTGACAAGTGCTAACTGCTGGGCCCATGCCAGACGCGATTTCTCCGATGCAATGAAAGCAATCGGTAAGAAAAACCAGAAATCGATAAAGCAGTCGGTAGCTAACGAGGCTCTTGAGAGAATCGCCGAGATATATCACATCGAAGGCGAACTCAAGGAGCTTTCAGCCAAGGAAAGACTCATCCGCAGACAGGCTAAGATAAAGCCTTTAGTGGATGACTACTTTGAGTGGGCAAAACAATGCGTGGCTAATGGACTGCTGACAAAGGGCAAGACCCTTGATGGACTCAACTACTGCATCAACCAAGAGAAGTACCTGCGAGTATTTCTTGAAGATGGTGAAGTTCCGATCGATAATTCTGCTGCTTTATCCGAAGGAATTACTTATC
>NZ_FPCC01000069.1 GCF_900116875.1 Butyrivibrio sp. INlla21 | reverse complement strand
TTCTGCAAAGAAGGGGTTGACAGCAACACCGAAAAGTGCGGCCGCTTTCGCTACTGATTGTTTTTAGAGGTAGCGAAAGCGGCCCTTGAAATTGTAAGCATATTTCTCAATTTCAAGGAGGTGCACATGAAACCACAAATAGTAAAGAATCTTTTGATGTCTCAGATCAAAACAATTGCTGCTAATGCCAAGTCTTTCTGTATCGATGCTGAGAGGAACTTCTCAAGAAAAAGAAAACTGACTATGGAAAAAATCATTACCGGAATCATTGGTATGGGAAGTGGCAGCCTTACAAATGAATTGCTGGATTTTTTTAATGATAGTCCTGAAACTCCAACTTCGTCTGCTTTTTGCCAACAGCGCTCCAAGATTACTGTAGAGGCTTTTGAAGCAGTATTTCGACTTTTTTCAAAAAAGCTATGCGATTCTTTTGATGATGAGTTACCTGTACTGGCTGTCGATGGTTCAAAGATCCAAATCCCGACTAATCCAGATGATGTAGATTCCTTAATGCCTGGGTCAAATGGTCAGAAACCCTACAATCTCCTCCATTTGAATGCTCTATATGACCTCAAGCATCAAATCTATCAGGATGCGATTATTCAAAAGATTAAGTCAGCCAATGAACATCTTGCTCTTGTAGAGATGGTTGATCGTTCTTTACTGCGCAATGCTCTTTTGATGGCTGACAGAGGATATGAAAGTTACAACAACCTTGCTCACATTCAGGAAAAGGGTTGGTATTTTCTGTTTCGAATTAAAGATGGCGACTATGGCATTAAACAAGGGCTGACATTGCCAGATGAAGATTCTTATGATATCAGTTTTGAACTTAATCTCACTCGGAAGCAGACAAAAGAAGTGAAGGAATTGATAAAAAACAGAAATCATTACAGGTGGATTCCAAGTGACATGGTCTTTGATTACCTTCCGCCCAAAAGTCGAAAAAGTGATCCGGTCAGATTCTATAAACTATCATTCAGGATTGTGAGATTTCCTATATCCGAGGAGACAAATGAAACAATCATAACGAATCTTCCAACAGATAAATATCCAGCAGAAGAAATAAAGAAACTGTATGCTTCACGATGGGGAATCGAAACATCTTTCAGGGATTTGAAATATACCATGGGAATGCTTGATTTTCATTCAAAAAAGGTGGAATGCATACAGCAGGAAATATATGCACATCTTATAATGTATAACTTTGCGGAAATGATTACCTCGCACGTAGTCATTAAGAAAAAGCAAAGAAAATATACATATAAAGCCAATTTTTCGGTCGCAGCTCACATGTGCAGAAAGTATTACCGCGGTACGACATCTCCACCAGATCTGGAAACCATCATTTCAA
>NZ_FPCC01000073.1 GCF_900116875.1 Butyrivibrio sp. INlla21 | reverse complement strand
GTGTTATCAACCCGTTATATACAAATCTTTACAGAAAAGGTCAAAGCCTTAGAAAGACGAAAACGGATAAAGTCGACGCCAGTTCGATCGCTATGATGTTAATAACCGATAAGACTCTCAAGCCCTACTCGGACATATCATATCACAGCGAGGAATTGAAGTCATTGACGCGTTACCGTTTCGATAAGGTTCAGGAACGAGCAAAGCTTAAAACTTCAGTTTCAAGACTCGTGAACATCCTTTTCCCGGAGTTGGAGCACATGGTACCGTCACTGCACCTAGCATCTGTTTATGCTCTACTCTCTGAGATGCCCGGAGCCTCATATATCGCTTCCTGCCATCTCACCCATCTAAAATCTGTTCTATATACGTCCTCTAAAGGCCGTTATAGCGATGATATGGCTCGCAGCATACGTGACGCCGCAAGAGACTCTATCGGCTCTGTAATGTCGCCTAAGTCGATGGAATTAAAGCATACCATCCATCTGATAGAAGTCTTAACGGAAGAGATAGATGAGATTGAATCCTCTATCAAATCCATCATGGATACCTGTAGTTCTCCTATAATGACCATCCCCGGTATCAGTTACAGAATGGGGGCTATGATCCTCGCAGAGATAGGTGACTTTTCTCGCTTTGAGAATGCAGATCAGATCCTTGCTTATGCGGGTATGTCACCCTCCACCTATCAATCCGGTCAGTTGGAGTCATCCCATTCACATATGGAGAAGCGCGGCTCCAGATACCTTCGCTATGCTCTCTTTAATGCCACTAAATTCGTGTGCAAGTGGAATGAGTCATACGCAGCCTATCTCTCGAAAAAGATAAGTGAGGGCAAACACTACAATGTTGCAGTTTCCCATGCAACAAAGAAGCTTGTACGGATGATCTACCGAATGGAACTTACCGGCGAACCATACCGGGGATAACTTCTGTCTCAACCTTTTCTATGAGCACCCTTATGGATGCTCTTTTTGTCATGCAGTTTTCAAGGTACTGATTGCAGGAGATAAGCTCCTGCCGCTTTCTAAAACACATTTCTGCGTCTCAATCAAAATCTCAAAAAATCTATTGACTTATAATAGTTAGTCTTT